>CAZSDC010000246.1:0-4479 GCA_964605515.1 uncultured Chthoniobacter sp. | reverse complement strand
GTCGTGGAAGACCAACTCATGTTCCTCGAGCTTCTCGTGGTCACGCTGAAGACCGTCCCCTACATCGAGGTCGTCGCCACCGCCACCACTGTCCAGGAGGGACTCCTGGCCGTCGAACACCACAAGCCGGATCTCGGCATCTTCGACCTGATTCTTCCCGGCGGTGACGGGCTGCAGCTCGCGCGCAAGGCGAAAGATCTGGTGCCGGGGATCGAGTGCATTCTCCTGACCGCGCAGCCGGGCCAGGTCGAATGGAGCCCGGAGCTGGCGAAATGCTTTCGCGTGATCGTGGACAAAGTGCGCGCCTTCGACGTCCTGCTCCGCGAGGTGGACGCCCTCCTCAAGGAAAAATTCCCCGCGCTGGAAAATGCGGCCGACACCGACCCCTCACTTCTTCTCACTACTCGCGAGTTCGAGATTTTCCAACTCGTCGGGCACGGGAACGGAAACAAGCAGATCGCCGCCGACCTATTCATCTCCCAGCGCACGGTCGAGTCGCACAGAAAAGCCATTTCCCGAAAGCTGAAATCCAGCGGCGCCGACCTCGTCCGCACGGCCGCCCTTTACTGCCAGCGACCGCCGCCGCACAAGGAAAGACCCTGACAAAAATACCGTCAACACGGTATGGCGGAAGGTGCTGCGCCCGACATATTCTGAAGGGTGATCAACGGTGGTCACCCGCAGGACATGGAGAAGCTGGATTTCATTTTACAGGATATGGTGGTCGGGGAGTTCGGAAAAAGCACATGGCTTCTCGTCCTGGAGAGACGCCTTGCCAACCGCGATTTTTACCAGCACATCGAATCTTATGGTGCACAGCGGGTCGCGGCACAGGAGCAGAAGCTGCCGTGCGCGAGCTGCGACCCGGCCATCTCGCCGGGATCTCCGCTCTGGGATTCCGCCGCCGAGATTCTGGGGACGACAGCCTCCCGCTTGCTGGAAGGGCTTGGAGGCCACTATGCACGCAGCCTGCAAAAAGCGCACGCTTCGCCACGGCGTCCGCTCGCTTCCGATGCGGACTATTTTTCGGCGATCGCGTTTTATTTCAACTCCTGCTCGTGGATCCTGGCGGCTATTGTTCCCGGAACCCTTCAGGTAACAACCGGTGCCGATGGATGCCTGAAAATCCGGTGCGCGCTCCGCGAGAACCACATGGGGACGTTCCTCAAAGGGTTCCTGTCTGAGGTCCAAGGCGGAGAGGACGGGCCGGCGGTCGTTACCCACACGGAGGCCATCAACCCCCGCGGGGAAACCATCAACTCGTTCGTGATTCAGAATGGGACGGCGATAAATACAAAACCCCGGACAGAGCGCCTGGCCCTGGTCGGATGATGAAAACCCGCCACAATTGACGCTACGCCGGGAAAAGAACACGATCCATTCCATGATGCGCACGACTGCTGACGGGTGCCCCCGACAACCCCTGGGAACGACCGCTCAAGGCCCGGTTGGCAAAATTCTAAAATTCTTTCGCGCCGCGATCTCCCATGGCGCTTTGTTGGCGCTGGGGATTCTGGTGTTGGGGCTGGCCACCACCGCCACCATGGCCCTCCACCAGAAACTGGATACGGACGAGGATGCCCAGCGGGCGTTCAACTTTGTCTGCGAAGAGGTGGGGCTGAGGGTCGAAGGGCGGCTCCACGAGCACGAGCAGATCCTGCGCAGTGCGGCGGGGTTCTTCGCCGATGATAAAGAGGTCACCAGGGAGGAGTGGCATGAATACGCGGAGCGCCAGAAACTCGGCCAGAAGCTGCCAGGAATCCAGGGGCTCGGCTTCGCACTGTTCGTGCCCCGCGAGCAACTGGCGAAGCGCACGCAGGAGGTCCGCGCCGAGGGGTTCCCGGATTTCCGGGTCTGGCCGGAGGGCGATCGCGAGGCCTATTCCTCGATTATTTTTATCGAGCCGTTTTCCGGGCGCAACCTCCGTGCCTTCGGCTACGACATGCTCAGCGAGCCGGTCCGGCGGGCGGCGATGGAGCGGGCCCGGGACACGGATGAGGTGGCGCTCTCCGGCAAGGTCACCCTGGTGCAGGAGACCGACAGGGATATTCAGGCAGGCACACTGATGTATGCGCCGGTGTATCGGATGAAGGAACCTCATGAGACCGTGGCTGAGCGCCGGGCGGCTCTCGTTGGCTGGGTTTACAGCCCCTACCGCATGCGGGACCTCATGGAGGGGATTCTGGGCGGCTCGGCGGACCGGGCGAAGGTCGATCTGAAAATTTACGACGGCGAGACCGCTTCCCGTGATTCCCTGTTTTTCGACAGCCGGCGTGGCGCTGCCGACAGTTCCGCCCACGCAATACGATTGACCCGCGAAATCGTGATCGATGCGGCCGGCCGTAAGTGGCTTTTGAGTTTCGGCCAAGACATCACGCCGGATTACGGCGTGGCCTGGCTGACATTGGCTGGCGGGACGACACTCACGCTGCTCCTCACAGCGCTTATTCTCTCATTATTCAGCACCCGGTTCGCTGCCTGGAGGATCGCTGAGAGGCTGACCGAGCAGCTCAGCGAAAGCGAGGCGCGCTGGAGGGTTGCCATCGAGGCGACCGGCGACGGGATCTACATCTGGGATGTGCCGGCCGGCACGGGTTTCTATTCCCGACGGTGGAAGGAAATGCTCGGCTATTCTGACGGGGAGATCGGTGAAGGTATCGAAGAGTGGGAGAGCCGCATCCATCCCGAGGACAAGGAACAAGTCATGGCTGCCGCCCAGGCGCTTCTGGACGGAAAAACCCCTCTCTATTCCCGCGAGCACCGCATGCGCTGCAAGGACGGCAGCTGGAAATGGATCCTCTCGCGGGGAGCCGTCATCAAGCGCGATTCCGAGGGCAAACCGCTGACCGTCGCCGGCACCCATTCCGATATCACGGAAAAACGGCAGATGGCCGAAATTAAAAGCCGTTTGATTTCCATGGCGTCGCACGAGTTCCGAACCCCGCTGGCAACAATCCGGCTCGCGGCGGACCTCCTTGCCTTGCACCGCGGAAAAATGGACGAGGCGGGCATCCAGCGCGCCCTCCAAACCATCCTAACAACGACGGATTACATGACCGACATCGTCACCGATGTCCTGGATCTCAGTTCCTTAACCCGCGATGCGCAGCGGGAGGTATTGTCCGATTTTCCGCTGGGGGACTTCCTGCGTCAAATCGCCGGGGGATTTCACGTCACAGAATCCACATCGAGCGCGATCACGTTCGAGTGGGACGGAACACCGGTCACCGCCACCGGCACTCCCTCATTGCTGAAGCGCGCGGTGATCAACCTTCTCGACAACGCCGTCAAATACTCGCCCAAAGGCGCTCCCATTGTCTTGCGGCTCCTGCGCGACGACCGGATGGCAGTCATTCAGGTGGAAGATCAGGGAATAGGAATCCCCGAGGAGGATGTGTCTTTCCTTCACGATCCGTTTTTCCGGGCCTCAAACAACGTCGGCATCCCCGGCACGGGGCTCGGCCTTGCGATTGTCGCCGAGGCGATGCAGCGCATGGGAGGAAAGATCGGATACTCAAAGCGCTCTGGCTGCGGCACCATCTTTACGATCCGCCTGCCGGTTGCCGCAGGGGAGTTGAGAGGGAACGCCTGCGGTTGACTTGAGGCGACGGGGCTTTAATGTGGGCTCTTTCCGAAGATGAGTTCACCACGCCGACATGTCCTGTTTGTCTGCACCGGCAATATTTGCCGGAGTCCGATGGCCGAGGGCCTGTTCCGGAAACTGACTGCCGGCCTCAAGGGGATCACAACGGAATCTGCGGGCCTCAGCGCAGCGAGGGGGGCTCCGCCGAGCACTGATGCCGTCCGCGTGTTGGCGGAAAAGGAAATCGATATTTCCAAGATCCGGAGCCAGCCGGTGACCGAGAAGTTGCTGGGCCGGGCCACGCACGTCTTCGTGATGACCGACGATCACCGGCGCCTGCTCGACTTGTTTTTTCCAGAGGCTTCTGGCAAAGTTTACCTCCTGCGGGGAGACGAGCCGGGCAGCCCGGATGTCCCCGATCCCATCGGGCAAGGGCGCGCAGTCTATGAAAAATGCCGGGAGACAATCTCCCGCGCCCTCCCTGCCATCCTCAAAAAAATCAACGCATCACCCATGACCACCACCGAATCCGCCAACGACCTCGCGGCACTCGCCGCAGCCGACCCGCAAATCGCCGCAGCCATCGCGCAGGAACGCGAACGCCAGTTTGAGCACATCGAACTGATCGCATCCGAGAATTTCACAAGCCAGGCCGTGATGCAGGCGCAGGGGTCGTGCCTCACCAACAAGTATGCGGAGGGGTATCCGGGCCGCCGCTGGTATGGAGGATGTGAATTTGTGGACACAGTGGAGACGCTGGCAATCGCGCGCGCGAAGGAACTCTTCGGCGCGGACCACGTGAATGTCCAGGCGCACAGCGGCAGCCAGGCGAACATGGCGGTCTATTTCAGCGTCCTCCAGCCCGGCGACCGGATCCTGACGATGGACCTCGCGCA
>CAZSDC010000245.1:0-4481 GCA_964605515.1 uncultured Chthoniobacter sp. | reverse complement strand
ATGTTCCGCGGGGTGAACGTGCTCTCCCACGGAGCCTACGGCAACAGCAGCAACTACGGATCGGGCATCTACTGGACCGATCTGGAGTTCAACTGGAACATCACGCCGAGTGACGTCCTCACCGTGGGAAGCTGGGCTGCCTTCGGCACCTCGAACACTTCCTACAAAGAAGTGGACATCTACACGACCTATACCCACACGATCGGCAAAGACCTTGCCCTCAGTGCCGGGTATATCTTCTACTATGTGTTCCCGACAGGCTACGACCTCTATTCGAACGAGCTCAATGTCAAGGCGGCCTACACCTTCCACATCGGCTCCGCCACATTGACTCCGTCGGTCGCCTACTTCTTCAACATCGGCCCGGATGTCACCGACAGCAAGAACGGTCTTGCCAAGTCGGCTTCCAGCTACCTGCTCCTCCGCTTGGACAGCAGCATTCCGCTCTACAAGGACATCGTTTCGCTGGCACCGTGGGTCGCGTATGGGACGAACTTCCAATACAACTCGAGGCTTACGACCGAAGGAACGTATGATTTCTTCAACGGGGCCAACAACGTCGAGATCGGGCTTGCAGTCCCGGTGAAGATCAACAGTGTGATCAGCGTCTCCGGGTATGTGGCCTACAGCTACGCCTTCTACAACCTTGCCGGGACCACGAGCCCCAGCACCACCTACGGCGGCGCGAAGGTCACCTTTACATTCTAAGCGGACCTCGCATCCGATAACCTTAAAAAAACCCTTCCGGTTTCGGCCGGAGGGGTTTTTTGTTTCTCCCATGCGCTTCCTTCCCCGCCAGTCGAATGGGCTTCTCTTCGGATTATTCACGGGCCTGGCTTTTCTATTGTTCGGGAATCATTGGCTGGATGAGATCCCGGGCATCCTAGCTGCCTTGTTCTTTTTTGTTTGGCTCGTGACCGCGATCCTGTGCTCCGCCTTCAGCGTGGTTCGGCAGGCCGACAGCCTGGCGCATCGTCTGGGGGAACCGCTTGGAACATTGATTCTGACCCTGAGTATCACCGGGATGGAAGTCAGCATGATTTCTGCCGTGATGTTGTCGGGCCACGATAACCCGGCATTCGCCCGTGACACTATGTTTGCGGTGGTGATGATCGTTCTCGCCGGCTTGGTGGGAACCGCTCTCCTTCTCGGGTCGCTCAGACACCGGCAGCAGGTCTTCAATCTCCAGGGGGCCGGCGCTTTTCTCTCCCTGATTATTCCACTCTCCCTCTTTGGTCTGGTGATGCCGAATTTTACCGTCAGCACATCGGGCCCCACGTTTTCCACAACCCAGGCGGTGGTTCTCTCCGCGCTCTGTGTGGGGATTTACGCGATATTCCTCGGGATCCAAACACTTCGCCACCGGGAATTCTTTACGCAGGTGAGCGCCGACGACGGCCCGCATCCGGGCGGCGCCAGGAAGCCGTTGTGGATCACGGTGGCTCTCCTTCTAATCAGCCTTGCACCGGTCGTATTCCTTTCTGAGGAGCTTGCGCATGTGCTCGAGTTCTGGGTGCATACCGCCCATCTTCCTCCCGCGCTTGCCGGCGTGGTTGTCGCTGGCCTGATCCTTGCGCCCGAGGGCTTGACCGGCATTCAGGCAGCCCTGAAGAATGAGCTGCAGCGTTCTGTGAATCTGCTTCTGGGCTCCGCGCTGGCAACGATTGCACTCACAATTCCCGCCATCCTCATCGTGGGCCTCCTCACGAACAAACCCATTGTGCTGGGATTGCAGCCCCGCGAAATCGTCTTGCTGGCCACCACGCTCACACTCTCCCTCCTGACATTCAGCCATTCCAGGACCAACGTGCTCCAGGGCGCGGTGCACTTGATCGTGTTTCTCTTTTGGATCCTGCTGCTGGTGGAGGGATGATCAGAGGGCGGGCCTAGCCGTCCGGGAGGCTGGCGCGGCGGGCTGCTTCCACACCAGCGCCGTGCCAACGGGAAGGAGGTGCGCTGCGCGGATGATGTCCCAGTTCGTCAGGCGGAAGCCCCCGATCCCTGACCGGGACTTCATCTGCGCCGGGATCCCGGTTCCATGCAGGCCGTAGGGCAGGGGGTCCGTGCTGTCGGACTTGGCGAGGTTGAGCCACAAAATCCCGACCGGGTTGTTCGGTCCGGCAGGCAGATACTGCTCCGTGGTAAGCACCGGTGCCTGCCCGGTAGGAACCGATTGCTCGCCGGTAAAAAAGGAGTTTGTCGGCTGTTTCGGAACGTCGCGGGGTTCCTGGAGTGTGGCCAATCGCGGACGCGGCAGGGAATCGAGAATTTTCCACGTCCCTTTTCCCTTGAGTCCCGGTCGGGCAGGAGCAATGGGCATCGCGGCGACCAGGTGGTCGTTGGAATAAATCTCCAGACGCGAGAGGTCCACCACGACTGCGGTGATGACATGGTTCGGATCCGCCGGGGGCCGGAGTGGAGAGGCGAAGGCGTTTTCGATTGGAAAGGGAACCACATTGGGAACGCGAAATTCGGTTCCGGCGGACGGGAGTGGCTTGATCCCGGGGTTCAGGAGGCGCAGGAGATCCTCACGGCAATGGAATCTCTCGGCGACAAATTCCCAGGGAGATTGGTAGGCGAGCATTGTGGATGTCGTCATCTCCCCGTAGGTCGGTGGCGGGATCGGCGTTGCTTTCGGAACCGCCTTGGAAGCTGTTTTGCCTTTTTGGGGGGGCTCGGGAGATTTTTTCTCGTTGGATTTCTCGGCCTTCGGGGGTGCAATGAATCGAAAATCCTCATACTTGAGGACGTATTTTGTGGTCGGTTCGCCGACGCTCGCTAGCGCCTTTGCCTTCAGCAGGCCGGTATCCGCCACGTCTCCATGCGTGCTCTGGTAAAGATAGACAAGCTTCTGAAAATCCAAGCTCGATTTCCCGTCAATCGGGTCCGCAGAAAAGTTTTCGCGATCGAGAAAGACCTGGAGAAGGAAAACCTCCTGATCCAGTTGGCCGGATGTATCCGGTGTTTTCTCGCCGGGCTTGGCGCGGGGGGGCTTGGGAGTCGGGGGCGGCAGCGGCGGAAGCCCCAATGCCATGCACTCCGCCACAGTGGGGATCTTCAAAACCGTCCCGGTACGGATCATGTCGTTCGTGAGCCCGTTCGCCGCCTTCAACTGCGCAACCGTCACGCCGGTCCTTTTCGCTATCAACACAAGCGCATCCCCCTTTTTGACCTCGTAGGATGTCAAAGGATCGTGCGGCGACGGGGACTGCGGGGCTGCGCTGACCGGCGGGGGCGGCGGAGGCTCGGGGAGCTCCAGCCCCCAGTCTTTTTCCGGTGAGGGGACCACCTTCCATTTCCACTTCACAGCTTGCTCGAGACCGGGCTCCACTCCCATGACTGCCGGAGCGGGAGGCTTCTGCGCCTCTGCGGCAGCCCCTCCCCACAGGGACAGGCTCAGAAAAAAACCGGCTGTTCGTTTCAGCATCTCCGCATACCTAGCCGCTGACCGATGTGATGAAAAGGCGAAGTTGGAGGAGAGGCGGCCAATCCAATTTTTGTTTCACCCCCGCGATGCGGGTGATAAGGATTGGGCCCATGACTGCATTGCTGGCACTTGAGGACGGGCGCGTCTTCCGCGGGGAGAGCTTTGGCGCGGCGGGAACCGCGGCAGGGGAGATTTGTTTCAACACCTCGATGAGCGGATACCAGGAAATTTTGACCGATCCCTCGTATCGCGGGCAGATCGTTGCCATGACGTATCCGGAAATCGGGAACTACGGCATCAACGAGCTGGACGTCGAAAGCGACTTTCCGCACGTCCGCGGCTTTGTCATCGAGGAGCTCAGCCCGGTGACGAGCAACTGGCGCTCCACGGGAACGCTCCACGACTATCTCAAAAAAAACAACATTCCGGGCATCCAGGGCATCGACACCCGCGCTTTGACCCGTCACCTGCGGACCCGTGGGGCGATGAGGGCCTGTCTGACCACGGAGATCCAGGATGAGGCGGAGGCTGTCCGCCGTGCCGGCGAGGTTCCTTATGCGGGGGTCGATTTTGTGCGCGAAGTGACCCCGGGAGCGTCCTACCAATGGGATCCGGCTCAGACCGCAAGCCGGGAATGGATCGTTCGCACGGCTGGCTCCGAACCTGCGGGAACGGACGAAATCGGCAATGTCTTCGCGGATCTTCCGCCCGTCACCCACAAGCTTGCCGCGTTAGATTTCGGCATGAAAAAAAACATCCTGCGGTCGCTGCGGCGGAACGGATTCGATGTCATAGTTTTCCCGGCGACATCCACGGCGGAGGAGATTCTGGCGTCCGGAGCGGACGGGGTTTTTCTCTCGAACGGGCCGGGTGATCCGGAGGAACTGGCCTACGTGCACGAGACGGTGCGGAACCTCGTCGGAAAGAAACCGATCTTTGGAATCTGCCTCGGCCACCAGGTGCTTGCCCTGGCGCTCGGCGGCAAAACCTTCAAATTGAAATTCGGCCACCGCGGGGCGAACCAGCCGGTCAAGGACCTGCGCAGCGGGAAAAT
>CAZSDC010000244.1:0-4568 GCA_964605515.1 uncultured Chthoniobacter sp. | reverse complement strand
GAGCCTCGCGGGCGAGGATCAGGTGCCCGTGGTGGATGGGATCAAAGCTGCCTCCAAAGAGGCCGATATTTCGGAGAGGATTCATTTGGTCAGTCCGTCGATCCGGCATTATGCCGATTTCTGCATTGGAGCCACACATTTTTCGGTGGTTTTCAGTGGCCGTTAGTGGTTTCTAAGTCCATGCCAACCCACGATGCAGGACAGCTCATCCTTGTCGGCGTGCCGGGACCGGAACTCGATCCCGACTCCGCGCGCCTTTTCCAAAAAATCCAACCCGGAGGGTTTATTCTTTTCGGCCGGAACATCCAGTCACCAGCCCAGCTGCGGAAGCTCATTGACGATCTGCGGGATCTCTCCGATGTCGAACCGATCATCACGATCGACCAGGAAGGCGGGCGGGTTTCGCGATTGAGGCTGATCGGCAACGAACCCCCGAACGCCCAGCAGCTCCGGGACCGCAACGACCTCGATTTGATCCGGCAGCATGGCGACATCACCGGCCGCCTGCTCCGGGTCTTTGGATTCAACCTCGACCTCTGTCCGGTCCTCGACATCTCCTACGATGACGAAGCAGACAACTCGCTGCGCGGACGATGCTACGGGAGGAACGTTGGGGAAGTGATCCGAAAAGCCGGGGCATTCAACGAGGGGCTTCGCGCCACAGGGGTCCTCTCCTGCGGCAAGCACTTCCCGGGGTATTCCTCCGCGGGCCTCGATCCCCACCACGAACTCCCGCGATTGGAACGCTCGCTCGCGCAGATGGAGGAAGAGGAACTTGCCGTCTTCCGGGCCTTTTCGAACTCTGTGGACAGCATGATGATCGGCCACATCGCGATCTCCGGCCTGGATGTCGTGAACCGTCCCGCATCGCTCTCCCCGGCCATCATTCGCGACCTCCTGCGCAAGGACATGGGCTTTCAAGGCCTGGTGATGACCGACGATCTGGATATGGGGGCGATCCTGAACCACTACGGCTTTGACGAGACGATGCGCCTCGGGATCGAGGCAGGGAACGACATGCTTATGATCTGCCACCGCGTGGAGATGGCGCTCGTCGCGAAATCCGCCATCGAGCCCATGGGCGACCGGCTCACGCCAGCTCTGGACTCCGTCGCCCGCTGCAAATCCCGCCTCGCGCCCCCCACCCGGTTTTCCGTGGAGGCCTTTCAAAAAATCGACACGGAGATCCGGAACCTGCGAATCGCCACGCTCGGCGTGGAGCACGCCGACACGCGAAGCCCAGAAGACGGGAAACGCTCTCCGGTGGAGCTTTACTAAAAACCTTGAGGGGGCGCTACACGGTTTTTTGGGGATTTACTGCGGTCCTGGGCATCACAGCCGGTTTCGAGTGGTGGATGGGACGAACAGTGTTTGGGCCCGATGGAAAGCCTGGTCTGTGGGAGGGCAGCATCTGGAGCAGCGAATGCTCGCAGCGCTTCGCTGATGCCTACTCCTTTTCCCACATTGGACATGGACTTGTATTTTTCGCACTGCTTTGGCTCTTTGCCCGGCGCGTGCCGATCCGGTTCCGCTTCCTTATGGCTGTGCTGGTCGAGGCGGGATGGGAAATGCTCGAAAACTCGCCGCTCATCATCAACCGCTACCGTGAAGCAACTGCGGCCCTCGGGTATTCGGGCGATAGCATCCTCAATTCCCTGAGCGATATCCTGATGATGTGTCTCGGGTTCCTTCTGGCTTGGAGGCTTCCGCTTTGGGCGAGCGTGACTCTCTTCGTCGCAATGGAGATCGGTTGTGCGATCTGGGTGCGGGACAACCTCACCCTCAACGTCATCATGCTCATCCACCCGGTCGAGGTGATCAAAGCGTGGCAGATGGGCGGCCATCCCTGAGTTTTTGACGACGGGAGGCGCGGCACCATGCATCCCGTCCCTATGGATGCTGCGGATCGTCTGAACGGCCCATGAATAAATTGGAAATCTTGTGAATCCTGGAAATCCTGCCAATAAATCGGTCGCCGACCCTCCTTCCTATGAAAACAAATATCACTTCCTACCTTGGCGATAAAGCGGACTACCTTCTGGGGCACACGTCCAAAACAATTTCCAAAGACCTCCTCCACCTGCCGGGGCCGGATTTTGTGGACCGGATTTTTGCGCCGACCGACAGGAATCAGCGCGTGCTGAACAACCTGAACTGGATTTACAACACCGGTCGTCTTGCCGGCACCGGATATGTTTCGATCCTGCCTGTGGACCAGGGGATCGAGCACTCGGCCGGGGCTAGTTTCGCGAAGAATCCCATCTATTTTGACCCCGAGAATATCGTCAAGCTGGCGATCGAGGGAGGCTGCAATGCCGTCGCCTCGACGTTCGGCGTCCTCGGTGCCGTATCGAGAAAATACGCCCACAAGATCCCGTTCCTTGTCAAAATCAACCACAACGAGCTCCTCACCTTCCCGAACGCGTTCAAGGAAATCTCCTTCGGAAAAGTCCGCGAGGCGTATGACATGGGAGCCGCCGCAGTGGGAGCCACCATCTACTTCGGCTCGGATGATGCCAGCCGCGAAATCATCGAGATCGCGGAGGCGTTCGCGCTGGCGCACGAGCTCGGGATGGCCACCGTGCTCTGGTGCTACCTGCGCAACTCCGCCTTCAACATCAAAGGCGACAAGGATTACCACGTGTCGGCGGACCTCACCGGACAGGCCAACCATCTCGGCTGCACGATCCAGGCGGATATCATCAAACAGAAGCTGCCCGAGAACAACGGCGGCTACAAGGCGCTCAACACAGGATCCTCGAGCTACGGAAAACTTGACGAGCGCATCTACACTGAGCTCACCACTGAACATCCGATCGACCTCTGCCGCTACCAGGTCGCAAATTGCTACATGGGACGAGCCGGGCTGATCAACAGCGGCGGGGCTTCGGGAAAGAAGGACTTTGAGGACGCGGTCTTCACCGCAGTCGTAAACAAACGCGCAGGCGGAACCGGTCTTATCTCGGGACGCAAAGCCTTCCAGCGCCCAATGTCGGAAGGAGTCCAGCTCCTGAACGCCATCCAGGACGTCTATCTCGAAAAGGACATCACGATCGCGTAAGCCGCAGAAAGTCTGCGGAGCCAGAGGGGTTATTTTTTGGTCGCCTGGATAATGTCCACCCAAATCGGAAGGGCGAGAGTGGCACCGTAGCCTCCGGGGCGGATGGTGCGGGGCTTGTCGAAGCCGACCCAGACTCCACAGGTCAACCGGGAATCGAAACCGAGAAACCAGGCATCAACAAAGTTGTTCGTGGTCCCGGTCTTTCCAGCGGCGGCGCCGCGAAGGCCGAGATCGCGGGCACGTGCGGCGGTCCCCCGCTCGATCACCTGCCCGAGCAGCTCCGTAGTCGCTTTCGCGGCCGCGGGCTCGAAGACTTTGATGCGTCCGCCGGTCGCCTTGTAAAGCAGGTGCCCGTCGGCATCGGTGACCCGGTCGATCAGATAGGGCTGGAGTTTGTATCCGCCGGTCGCGAAGACCGTGTAGGCGGCGGCAAGGTCTTTGAGGGTTGTTTCGAAAGTGCCCAGGCACAGGGACGGATAGCGCGGGGGATCCGCGCAGAGCCCCGCCAAGGCGATGGACTTCGCGATATTATCGATTCCGGTCCGCAGGCCGATCCGCACGGTCATCGTATTCCGCGAATAGACCAGCCCGTCACCTGCCGGACGGATGCCCAGATACGTTCCATCGGAGTTCGCGGGATCGTACGCACCGTAGCGCGAGGGAATCTCCCCGCGGCTGAGCCTGCCGTCGTCGACCGGATCCGAGGGCTTGAGCCCGTTCTCGAACGCCACAGCATAGACGAACGGCTTGACCGTGGAGCCGATCTGGCGGCGGCCGAAAAGCGCACGATGGAATTTGCTGCGGTCGTAGTCGCGCCCGCCCACGATGGCCCGGATCCCGCCGGATTTGTTGTCCATCACCAGAGCCGCCGCTTCAAGGTAGGGGACGGATTTTTCCGCATCCAGAACCTTGCCGGTAAATGCTCCTGCCGGCTGGTGCGGATAGCCGGGCTGGGCCTCGATCTCGCGAAGGCGGCGGATGACGGATTCCTCCGCGGATTGTTGGAGCTCCCCGTCAATGGTGGAGTAAATTTTCAGCCCGCCCGCATCCATCTGGCCAGGCTCGAGGACCATCTCGAGATCACGGAGGATCGCATCCATCGCCCAATTGTCCTCGGGGGAAACCCGCGGTGACGAAGCGGTGACAAGTTCCACGGTCTGGGCTTCGTCCCGCTGCTCTCGAGTAATGAGCCCGATGTCACACATCCTGCCGAGCACCGCATTTCTCTCGCGCACCGACCCTTGCGGATTATTAAGCGGGGAAAAGTGCTTCGGGCTGCGGATCAGCCCGGCGAGCGTGGCCGCCTCCGAAAGGCTGAGCCGCGAGGCCGGCTTGCCGAAGTAGGTCTGGCTGGCCGACTCGATCCCGTAGGTGCCGGAACCGAAATAGATCCGGTTCATATAGGCCTCAAGGATCTCTTCTTTCGAGAGTTCGGTTTCGATCCGGAATGCCAGCGCGGCCTCGATCAGCTTGCGGTGAAGGTTTTTTCCACCGAGCGGAAAACTGT
>CAZSDC010000243.1:0-4585 GCA_964605515.1 uncultured Chthoniobacter sp. | reverse complement strand
GCGACAAGGTCAAGGTCGCAGACGGCCCGTTCCAGAACCAGAACGGCCTCGTCGAGGAGATCGACCCCGAGCGCGGAAAACTCCGCGTCTCCGTCAGCATCTTCGGCCGCGACACGCCGGTCGATCTCGAATACTGGCAGGTCGAAAAAGCCTGAGCCGGCCAGCGGGCATCGCGCGTCCCGCCCGTGTGCAGCGGAGTGCCCCGATGCGAGGACGTCAATCCAGCGTGACGCCTGCTCTCCCTGTGCTCTGCCATTTTTTTGTGGTGCCCGGCCCCCGGCGTTCGGAATCTCGATCGCCGCGCGGAGATGAGGATTTGTTGGCATCCGCGCTGCAATCGTTGTAAAAGCCGGAGCATGAGATCACTTCTTGTGGCAGCAGCAATCGCAGCCGCCCTGGCTGTTCAGAATTCCCACGCCCAGACAAATTCCGCGACCAACTCCACGGAGGACATCTTCGTGAAACCCAAATCCAAGACCCAGACGAATATCGAACCCGGTCCCGATGGCCTGATCCGACTGGAGGCGAAGCCGGAGCTTGTGGATTTGATTCCCACCCTCTCGGTCTCGAGCCTGAAGCAGGCGGTGGAATTTTACGCCAGCAAGCTCGGCTTCGCGCTGGCCCTGCAAAGCGGCAACTACGTGGCTGTGGATCGTGACAACGTGCAGATCGGATTTGTCTTCGATAAGAATGCCACCAAGGGATACAAGCCCTCGTTCTACATCCGGATGGTCCGCATCGATGAATACTACAGGCAGGTCAAGGCCACGGGAGTGAAGCTCACCACCGAGCTTAAGACCTCCTCCTCGAACATGAGAGAGTTCTCCCTCGCGGACCCGGACGGCTACACCCTGATCTTCGGGGAGTATGTCGGGCAGAAGTAAGGCAGACGCGCTCGCGCCCGCGCTGAAGCAATCTCTCCCATTTTCGTCGTCGCCCTCCTTGGAGACACCGCCCTGGCACGCCGGACATCCTCACCCGAGCGAAGCATGGGGTTAACTCCCCATATTCTGCCTAGGACTTCAGCGCGTAGGATCACGGGCCATGAGAAACAAGATTATAGCCCAGGGTTGGAATCGCAGTTGTCCCATCAAGAATCCCGGGGAGGCGGCATGAAACCACAGCCACTGCGGGATGCGATTTTAACCGGCGATTCCGTCGACACCGACCCCGTGTCGGGTCGCATCGTCATGGAGCGCGCAATCGAGTTGGCCTCGATTGATGGGCGGTCTGCGATTAATCTGTCGGCAAAAGATTGGCAGCAGGCCAAGCGGGAACTGACCGGAGAAGCCGAGTAATTTCTGCCCCGCAGAAAATATGGCTTATATTGACCGTTGCCCGCGGCGGCGGCGGATGGCGATGATTCCTCCGGTGAGGATCAAGGCTGCCATGGCGACCCATGTCGAGGGTTCCGGCACCGCGCTCAGGTTAAAGTTGAGCTGGTTGCCGGTGATGGAAAACGAGCCGGTAAAGCTGCTGCCGAGGCTAGAGGTATTGTAGGTGAAATCGCTCGCGCTGAACGTGGTGGTGGAGCCAGTCCACTCGACGAGCTTGAAGGTCGTTCCGGTCGGGTTGCTGCCATTGAAGTCGAAGCGGAAGGTGTTGCCGAACGTGGTGGAGTCCTTGAGGAAATCCCCGTTGATGTGGAGCAGGTCGGAGCCGGTTCCCGAGGAGGCGAGATCGAAGATCCAGTCTGTGGCGCTGGTGCCGTTGCCGGAAGCCCCCTGCCAGGTCACGTTACCGCCGATGGTGAGTTTTCCGATGCCGCCGGCGACGCCGACGTTGCCCGGGGAGAGGATGCCGGCGACGGTGGTGCTGCCGCCGGTCGTGCCAATTGTGCCGTTGCCGCCGAGGGTGGCTCCGGCGGACACGGTGACGTTTCCGATGCCGGTGGCGCTGCCGCTCGTGTTGTTGGCAAGGAGGGTGCCAGCCGTGACGTTGGTGGGACCGGCGTAGGTGTTGTTGCCAGTGAGGGCGAGCGTGCCGCCGCCGGTTTTTGTGAGGCCCCCCGAGCCGCTGATCACGCCGGTGTCCGTAAAGGTCGCGCCGGTTGTTACGGAGGCGGACAGGTTGCTGGCCAGCACCACATTCGCGCTAATCGTGTGGCCGGTGCTGTCTGCCGTGAGGGTGGCGGTGCCGGTGTCGCTCTTGAACTGGAGCGCGCCGCCGCTGCCCTGGGCGATTGTGTAGGCGGTGCTGCCCGAGAGGTCTAGGGCCTTGATGCTCGGGGTCACGCCATCGAGGTTGACCGTGGCGGCTGAGCCCGTGCCGTCGAGGGTGGCGGTATCCACGCTGTCGAAGCCCGAGAAGGTTCCCGGCGCGGCATGGACCCCGTTCGAGTCCGTCCAGTTTGCGGCGGATCCCCACGAACTGCTGCTGTTGCTTGTCCAAGTGCCGGTGCCGTTGAAGACTCCGCCGGTGACGGTGAGGGTGGCATTGCCGACGTTGCTGCTCGCCCCGTTGAAGATGGGGTTGTCGGCGAAGGTGTAGGTGAACGCCTGGTTGATGGTGCCTGCGGCTTGCCCGGTGGCGAGGGTGGCTGTGATGTTACCGCTAGCTCCTGCGGCGATCCCGCTCAGACCGCTCAGGGAAATGTTTCCGATCGACGACGCGCTTCCCCAGAGGTCGACGCGGTAGCCGCTGGCGTTCGTCGCATTCACGCTGGTGCTTGTCACGTCGCCGGTGTAGCCGACGTGCACGGTGCCGAGGGCCAGCGTCGTGGAATTGCCGACCGACCCGCTCGCGTGGTCGTAAACATCCACAGTCACGGTTCCGGTCTGCGGGCTGTTGGTGGCGTTGCCGTCCGTCACGCTGAAATAGCCGGTCTGGCCAGCTCCCACGGTAGCCCCGATGAAGGTGAGCCCGGAGGTGGCTCCGCTGGTGGAGTTGGCGGTCACGGTTACCGGGCCGACGACCGTGCCAGCGGTGTTGGTGCCAGAGGAGGCGCTGAACGTGAGGTTCGCGCTGTTTGTCGGCGCGGAATTCGCCACAGTGAAGGTGAAGGTGGTGCTGCCGCCGGTGATGATCGCGGACTGCGAGGGCAATGAGTTAATCGTGCCGATCAAAGCCACGTGCTGGGCATCGAGTTCATTCGCGGTGAGCGTGCCGTAGCGGAGCACGTAGTTGGTGTCCAAACCTGTCACATTGCTGAATGTGCCTGTGAGAGAGCCGTTGCTGCTGATCAGTTTGTAAACTCCGGCCGTTGTGCCCATGCCGGTAAGGTTGAGGGCGTTTCCGGTGCCGAGAGTCACGTTTCCGCTGGCGGAGAGCTGGGCGGTGCCGGTCTGGTTGGCGGCCAATTTCAGGGTGCCATTGCCAGCGCCGAAGGAGAGGCTTGCGATGCTGTTGGTGTAGTTGCCCATGTTCAGGGTGCCCGTGGTCGTGGCATCGCCGAGTGTGATGTCGGACGTGTTCGGGATCGCGTTGTTGATGCCCAAAATCAGGGTGCCAGCGTTGCGGACCAACGTCGGGCCGTTGTAGCTGTTCGCGCTGGAGAGCGTCGTGTTGCCGCCGTCAATGATCAGGTCGGAGTTGGCGGCGGAGCCAACAATCGAACCGGTGACATTGATACCGTTGCTCCCGCCCTTGAGGGTGAGCGTGGTGCCGTTCTTGGTGATGGCACCGGAGAGCGTCAGGAGTCCGGTTCCGCTGTTCTGGACTGTGTCGGTTCCATTGCCGAGGGCGTTGATGGCTTTGGCGAGGGTTGCGGCCCCGGTTCCGGTATATTGCAAGAGGCCGGAGGAGGTCGAGGCAACGCCGAGGTTGACGGTGGCATTCGTGCCGAGCGACTGGGTGCCGGTGGCGGAGGCGTTGCCAGTGGTGAAGGCCAGGGCGCCCGCGCTGACGCTGGTCAGGCCGACGTAGGTATTGTTGGCGGTGAAGGTAGTCGTGCCGCCGGTGACGTTCACGGCGATGATGTTCGTGGCGTTGCCGGAGATTCCGGTGGTGCTCACGTTGATGGCACCGGGACCGGCGAAGGTGATCGTCCTGGTGCCAGCGGTAGTAGCGGTGATGCCGCCGGTAAGGTTCACAGTGCCGTTGGCGACCTGGGAGACGGTGAGGCCGGCCAGGTTGTTGGCGGTGATGTTCCCGCTGAAGGTCGAGGTGTTCGCGGTGTTGCCGCCGAGGGTGTTGGTGCCACTCGTGTTGGTGCCGTTGACAGTGATGGCGCGTGCGATAGTGAAGGCTCCATTCGTGAGCAGGCTTGGTGTGTCGGTGGCGGCGCTGGAACCGTCCCCGATAGCGATCGCGCTGGTTGCATTGCCAAAAACCCCACTGCCGCTGATGCTCGGCACGTCGCCGCCAGCAAGCAGGGTGCCGTTTCGGACGACAGTGGTGCCGGAGTAGGTGTTGTTGCCGTTATCAAGGAGCAGAGTGCCCGCGCCGGTTTTTACGAGGTTCCAGTTCCATGTGACCTTGGAGCTTATGGTGAGGTCGATCGGAGCGTTCGGTGAATCAGCCACGGAAATAGCCCGGCTGTTACCTGTGGCATTCGAGGACAAGGCGAGAGTTCCGCCGGAAATCGTGGCACCGAGGTTGTTCGAACCGGCATTCAAGGAGTAGGTGAGCGTGCCGTTGAGGGAGA
>CAZSDC010000242.1:0-4607 GCA_964605515.1 uncultured Chthoniobacter sp. | reverse complement strand
ACCGTCGCCAATCCATCCCAGATCGCCCAAGTGCCCGTGGCTCCGAAAAACCAGTCGTTGAGCGTGTTGCCGATGTTCATCGAGGAAAGGTTGTTGGTGAGCTCCCGGCCGGCCGTGGCGCTGATGCTCGGGAGAAATCCGGCGAACTGGGCGTTCACGTTAGCGGCTTCCAAAAGGATCAGTTGGCGTTGGGCTTTGAGGGAAGGGTTGCGCGCCACGGCGATCTTGATCGACTGGTCGGTGTCAATCTTCCGGGGATTGTAAGCGAGCTGCCCCACGATATTGAACGGTACCTCGCTCGGGTGGCCGCGCGGGTAGTCCATACCCAGCAGCTTCACGAGCGTGTAGAGCGAAATCCGGTAGGCGTTCTGAGCTTGAATGAGCGGCGGCTTGGCATTGGCCAGGGCGACCTCCGCCTGCAGGACGTTGAAGCGGGGGACGGTTCCGGCCTCGTAACGGTTCTGCTGGTCCTTGAGTTGCTGCTGGAGAAGAGCGACCGACTGCTCCTGGGCGACGATGAGAGCGCGGTTGAGGACGACCTGGAAAAAGTTCGTCTTCACCTGGGCGATGGTGGAGTCGATCGTGGCGCGCATCGAGAAGAAGGCGCTGTTCTCCCCGGCGATCGCGCCGCGGATCCCCGAGATCACGGCCCCGCCGTCATAGATCAACTGGGAGGCGGCCAGCTGGATGTTCCATGTTTTGTTTTGAGCTTCCTGGACTGCGCGGCCGTTTGTGGCCAGTTCCATCCCCTGCTGATTGTAGGCCGAAGAAAGGCCGAGGTGGGGGATGGCCTGGGCTCGGACGGTGACGAACTGGCCCTGCGTCAGGCGGATTTCCTGCGCGGCGCCAAGGATCGTGGGATTTTGCTTCAGGGCGATCTTTTCCGCATCTTCCAAGGTCATGTCTGCAACAGCGGGATTCCTCTGCTGGGCGATCAGTTTGTCGAGGGACTTGAGAAAGTCGGCCTGCGCCATCTTTTGCTTCGCGGCCAGGCTCTCGCTTTCTTTCAGCTTGTCCGTTTCCTTGCCGTGCTGAAGCGGTTCTGTCATCTGCGTGGGAGTCGGCAGGTTGAGTTCCTCGGAAAGCGTCTGTGCATCCGGCAGGGGAACCGGGGTGGGCATGGGAGGCAGTGGCAATGGCATGCTTCCGTCCGGCATGGGCGTCGCACTGCCGGCGGGTGCGGGAGAGGGCCCGGCGTTGATAAGCGGGATCGGGGTCGGCATCACAGGAAGCGGCAGCGGCATGGTCCCGTCCGGAAGAGGGGTCGGGGTCGCCGTGAGCTTTGGAGTCGCGGTTGGGCGTGGCGTCGGTGCCGAATTCGCCGGCATCGTGGGGAGAGCTGCAGGAGCCGGAAAAGGAGCCAAGGTGGGCAGAGGGGCTGGAGTCCCGATCGGCACGATCGCGGGCTGAGATCCCGGCGTGGGGAAGCCGGAGAGCGAATTCGTCTGGCAATTCACCGATGAGAGCGAAACCAGAGCAACCCCGACGACAACAAGCAGTTTTATTGTGGGCATGTGATGTGCGCGTGAATTTTTTCGTAAATGTGGAGCCATGTCGTCTGTTCCTGCGGTTTTAAAATTCCGGTGACAACGGAAAGCTTTGCCACGATATCCTGGCGGATCCTCCCCACCAGATCGACACCTTTTGGCGTGATGCGAACGAGGACCTTCCTGCGGTCGTTGGACGCATGCATGCGCCGGACATATCCGAGATTTTCCAGGCGGTCAACGAGCCCCGTCGCCGCGGCCGTCGTGTGCGCCATTTTATCCGCAATCTCGGTCATGGAAAGCGACTCGCTGGACGAGATGTGGCCAAGGAGAAAATATTGGGGAAACGAAACCTGGCCGCGGGAAAGCTCCTCCGACAGGTGCTGAACGAAGCACCTCTGCATCATCATGATGATGTCCGCCAAGCGCTCGATTTCCGAGTGCGAGAGACCAGCCGGTTGCGCATTCATTACTTAAGGCTATTGACTATTAATCACACTGAATCAAATGTCAATGTTCGGAATCATTGGTTGAACGCGATGTGCCCGGGGCTTTGGCGTTGGGGGCTGGCTTGGATTGTGGTTTGGGAGTTGGTTTCGGTTTAGGAGTTGGTTTTGCCTTGGGGGTTGGCGTGGGGATTGGAGCCGCAGCTGATGCTTTTGGAAGGTAGATTTTATCACCCGGGGAAGGGGTTCCAGAGACAATATCCGCGATAAGGAACGGAGGATTCTTTAGCGAAGTCATTTTGAGGGTGGCAGTTTCGATGCCTTTGCCGACGGCAAAGTAGGTCTCACCGGGGATCACCGATTGCATCGCGCTGGATTCCACCAGCACAAAATTCTCCGCCGCGTTGACCATGCGGATGACTCCGGTCCATTGCGGGGCGACCGCCGCCGGAGACTTCTGCTTCTTGGGAAACGGATTGGGGATTTTAGCCAGGAGGGTCTGGAAGACCGATGGCTTCGGCGGCGCGAGGACGTCCGAGGTATAGGGATTCGAGGAGGCTTGCTTTTTCGTGGCACAGGATGGCAGCAAGGCAGCCAGCACGAGCAGGAGGAGAAAAAATTGTCTCATGGCTCTCCCAGACAAGGCAGCGCCACAAGGAGAAATCAAGCTTGAACGAGTAGGACAGTCAGTTTTTTCGGTCCGTGGGCTCCGAGGACGAGGATGCGCTCGATGTCGCCGGTCCGGCTCGGGCCGGTGATAAAGGACACAAAGGCAGGAACCTGATTGTGGGATTTCCGCAGGTGTGAGAACGCATCGGCAAGGTCGCCGACCAACTGGCCTGCCGAGGCGATGACCACGTGGTGCGGAGGCAGCACGGACAGAACCCTTCCACCCGCTGAGGCCGATGTGACCAGGATCCCGCCAGTTTGGGCGACGAGGCAGTCGCAGCCGCTAATCCCGGCGTCGCAGCGCTCGAGAGCTGCAGTTTCATAGGGCTGATCAGTGAATACCACGGGAAGTCCCAGGGCGGAGACCGCTTCATTCCCCAGAGCAAAACGATGCGAGCCGACCGATTTCCAATGGCTGTCTCTGGCGAGCGATCCCAGTTCTGCGGCCACTGCGGCGGCATCCGCACAGCGCCTCACCTCGGTCTTCAGATCCAGGGAGTTTTTTTCAAAGAGGGCGAGGAGTCCATCAGCGGACGAGGGAACCGGCGGCAGCCAGTCCTGAGGTTGGTGCCCGGATGGCGCTTCCCCGATCAGGTGGCGCGCCGGGGCTTTGACCGCCAGAGCCTCGCGGATCCTTCGGAGGATTGTTTCGCGGCTATCGTTTGGCATGGCGATCTCTCCAGTATTCTTTGAACGACTGCGGCGGGGCGGGCGGCAGGTCGCGCGTCCGGGTCCACAGGCTCAGCGGGTCAATATCATTCCCCCGGATCACGTGCAGAACCGGCGCAACGGCACGGAGGAGCGGCGCCGCAAACCGATAGAGCGCAGGACTCCGCATGAACCACGAGAATCCCGCAAAGATCGGCTTTTCCCACCAGACCGGTTTATCCGCGATGGCGTTCCGGCGGTTTTGGAGGAGATGGTGGTGGAGGTCGATTTTGACCGGACACGCATCAGCGCACGCACCGCAGAGCGAGGAAGAGAACGAAAGATGTTTCCATGATTGGAGCCCGCGCAGGTGCGGGGTGATAACTGATCCGATCGGCCCCTGGTAGGTGGTTCCGTAGGAGTGGCCGCCGATATTTTTGAAGATCGGGCAAACGTTCAGGCAGGCCCCGCAGCGGATGCAGTGGAGCACATCCCGCTGCTCGGTGTCGGCGAGAATCGCGGTGCGCCGGTTGTCCAGCAGGACGACATGAAACTCAGTCGGGCCGTCCGTCTCGCCCGGTTGGCGGGGGCCGCCGAGGAGAGTATTGTAGCAGGTCATGCTCTGCCCGGCGCCCGCAGTGGCGAGCATCGGCAGCAGGACCGCCAGGTCCTCCAATTTCGGCACGACTTTTTCGATGCCCACGATGCTCACGAGCACTTTGGGAAGCGACGTGCTGAGCCGGGCGTTACCCTCGTTTTCCGTGATCGAGATATGCCCGGTCTCGGCCACGGCGAAATTCGCCCCGCTGATCCCCATGTCAGCCTCGCAGTATTTCTGACGCATGACGTTCCGCGCGATCATCGTCAGTTCCTCCGGAGTGTCCGCGTGCGCGCTGCCGAGCTTCTCTTGAAAGGTGTCGTCGATCTCGCCCCGCGTGAGGTGCATCGAGGGAAAGACAATGTGGTAGGGCGGCTCCCCGCGGAGCTGCACGATGAACTCCCCGAGATCGCTCTCCACGACTTCGAGCCCAGCCTTCTCGAGAGCCTGGGGTAAATGAATCTCCTCGCCAGTCATCGTCTTGGATTTGATGATCCGCTTCACGCCGGCCTCCCGCGCCACGGAGGCAATGTAATCCGCAGCCTCAGGCCCGTCCGCAGCCCAAAAAACCTTGGTGCCCCGGGCGGCGAGATTGTCCGAAAGTTCGACCAGATACTTGTCGAGGTGGTTGACCGCCTCGTATTTCGCAGCCGCCGCCGAAGCTCGTGCCTGTTGCCAGCCGGTGTATTTTGCTTTTTGCTCGTCGCGCTTGATGTAGTAGCCGCCAAGCGCTTTCTGGATCAATGCCCGATGCCGCAG
>CAZSDC010000241.1:0-4631 GCA_964605515.1 uncultured Chthoniobacter sp. | reverse complement strand
TGGGAATCTTCGAGCTGTTCCTGGTGGATGACGAGATCCGCAACATGATCAACAATAATGCCTCGACCATCGGGCTGCGCCAGCGGGCCAGAGAACTCGGGATGAGGACCCTGCGCGAGGACGGCATCCGGAAGGTTCTGGCCGGGATGACAACCGCCGAGGAAGTGCTCACCACCACCATGACCGACCTCGACTGACAATATGGACGCACGACAAGTCACGGACATTTTTGTGGAGCGGCTTCTCCTCTCGCCGGAGCAGGCGGAGGAGTATGTCAGATTGGCCGCGAGCGGAGGGAAGCCCATTGAGGAACTGCTGGTCGAATATCAGGTCGTGGATGAGGAGGGATTTATCCGCGTGATCGCCGACTCGATCGGAGCGGAAGCCTACAACCTTCAGGAATTTGCCCCGGATACAACCGTCCTCGGGCTGATCCCCTCCGGCCTCGCCCGACTTCACGGTGCCATGCCGGTCATGGGCTCGGGAAATACGATCATTGTCGCGCTCAAGGACCCGCTCAATCCACAGACCATTGAGGATTTGAGGTTCGCGCTCGGCCGCGAGATTCAGGTGATGGTCGCGTTCCCGTCCCGCGTCGCCGGCCTCATCCGCCAGCACTACGGTTCGGAGGTCACCAATTTTGACGACATCATTGCCCAACTCGGGGCCGGTTCGGATCTGGTTGTCACAGAGAGCGGAGGCGACAGCTTCAACCTTCAGGCGGTCACTGCGGAGGCCAATACCGGCCCGATCATCAAATACGTGGACCTGATCCTCGACAAGGCGATTGCTGCCAGGGCGAGCGATATCCACTTCGAGCCGTTCGAGACCGAGTTCAAGATCCGATACCGGGTGGATGGCGCACTCTACGAAATGGATCCGCCACCGCTTCACCTCGCCCTCCCGGTAATCTCCCGCGTGAAGGTGATGTCGAATCTCAACATCGCCGAGCGACGACTGCCACAGGATGGCCGGATTCAGAGGACGATCAATGGCAGGCAGGTTGATCTTCGCGTCTCCACTCTGCCCACGGTCTTCGGCGAAAGCGTGGTGCTGCGGGTTCTCGACCGCTCGAGCGTAAACCTCGACCTCGAGACGCTCGGCGTGCCGCAGGACGTTTACGACTACATCCTTCAGGTCCTGCAAAAACCGAATGGAATTTTCATCGTCACCGGGCCGACCGGTTCGGGAAAAACCACAACCCTTTATTCCTGCCTCAGAAAAATCAACACGATTGACTCCAAGCTGCTGACAGCCGAGGACCCTGTGGAATACGAGATCGACGGAATCATTCAGGTGCCGATCAACGAGACAATCGGGCTCACGTTCGCCCGCGTGCTCAGGGCGTTTCTGCGACAGGATCCGGATCGGATTCTCGTCGGAGAGACCCGTGACGTCGAAACCGCGCAAATATCCATCCAGGCCTCGCTGACCGGCCACCTGGTCTTCACGACCCTGCACACGAACGATTCGACGGGCGCGATCACCCGCCTCGTAGACATGGGCGTCGAGCCGTTCCTGATCTCCGCCTCGCTCGAGTGTATTCTCGCCCAGCGTCTCATCCGGAAAATCTGCACTTCATGCCGGACGACCTACGAACCGAACGAGCACGTCCTCGCCTCGCTCGGGCTCGGGATCCACGACATCGGCGACAAGCACTTTTACTACGGAAAAGGCTGCGAGGCGTGCAACAACACCGGCTACAAAGGCCGAAAGGGAATTTACGAGCTGCTGAAAATCTCGGACCCCATCCGCGAGATGATCAACGAGCGCGCTCCCGGCGTCCTCCTTCGCCAGAAAGCCATCGAACTCGGCATGACGACCCTGCGCGAGGACGGAATGCGCTCGATCTACGATGGCCTCACCACCATCGAGGAAGTCGTCAAATACACCTGAGCCCGTTTCCGACCAAATCCGACGGATTCCGTAGCGGGCTAAAACCGGGTCGCGACTGATCACGGAGAGCTTGCGCCGCATGGCTTGGACAGCCTGGATCCGGTCGAACGGGTCCCCGTGAACCTGTTTCAAATCCCGGACACCCGCCGCGTCGGAAAACTCTTCTGGTTCTGGGCGCCGCGTTGGCCCAAACATGGGCTGTCCACTGGACATTCAGGCCGGAAGTTGCAACCGTGCCGGGTATCCCACTGCATCAAGCATACGCCTATGAATCCGCACGTCGCCCTCATTATCGCCATCCTCTCGGAGGTTATCGCAACTTCTGCCCTCAAGGCCTGCGAGAGCTTCACGCGCCTTGTCCCGTCCCTCATCGTCGTCGCGGGCTACGGGGTCGCATTCTATTTTCTTTCCATTGCGATGCGGGCCATCCCGCTGGGGGTCGCCTATGCGATATGGTCCGGCCTCGGTTCCGCGCTCATCGTCCTTGTCTCTTGGCTGTTCTTCAAGCAAGCGCTCGACGCGCCCGCGTTCCTCGGCATCTCGCTCATCATCGCCGGGAGCGTCGTCCTGAACGTCTTCTCGAAGGTGTCAGCCCACTGACCTCCCTCTTGTCGCGGCAGAGTTCGTTGAGGTGCGGATTGACTTTCCCTCCCGTCACCCGCAGAACCTCTCCGCTGCGGTGACGGTATTGGCCATGAGCATGGCAATGGTCATCGGACCGACTCCGCCGGGCACGGGGGTGATCGCAGCGCAGCGCTCGGCAACGGCCTCATAATCCACATCTCCGACGAGGCGGTATCCTTTCGGGCTGCCTGGATCGTCCACACGGTTGATTCCCACATCGATCACCACGGCCCCCTCACGGATATGGTCGGAGCCAAGAAAATGAGGCCGCCCGATCGCGGCGATGATAATGTCCGCCTCCCGCGTGACGGCCGCCAGGTTTTTTGTGCGTGAATGGGCGACAGTGACGGTTGCATCTCCGCCTGGACCCTTGCGCATGAGAAGCAGGGCGAGCGGCTTTCCAACAAGCATGCTCCGCCCGACGATCACGGCTTTGCGCCCAGAGGTCTCGATGCCGGCTTCGGCAAGGAGCCGGATGCAGCCCATTGGCGTGCACGGCACGAAGCCGGTCGGATCGTCCATGGCTAGCTTGCCGACATTTTCCGGATGGAACCCGTCCACATCTTTGCGCGGGTCGATCGCGTGGACGATTTCCGTTTCGTCAATGTGAGCGGGTGGAGGTGACTGGACGAGGATGCCGTGGACCGACGCGTCACGGTTCAATTCCTCGACGATCGCGAGCAGTTCCGCTTGGGTTGTCGAGGCGGGGAGTTCTTTTTTGACCGAGTGGAATCCGAGGTCGGCGGCCTTTTTGTCCTTCGAGCGCACGTAGGCGCGCGACGCAGGGTCGTCGCCGACGAGCACGACCGCGAGGCCCGGACGGATCCCACGCTCGAGCAGCGCGGCCGCCCGCGATTTTGTTTCCTCCAAAACTTTGGCCGCAATCGCGGCACCGTCAATCCGCAGCATTTTTTAGTATGTCCTCCAGGTTTTCCCTCGCCTGTTCGAATTCTTCGTCATCCAGATTTTTGGGAATGTTGATTTGCTCGTCCACAGTGACCGATATGGTGGAAAATGGCAACGGGATGATGAATCCATCCCACGTCTTCATGCGAAAAGATCGCGAGTAGCTGGCGTGCATGGGAACGATCGGAGTGCCGGTGGTCTGGGCGAGCAGAACCACCCCAGGTCCCAGGCTGTATCGCGGCCCGCGGGGACCGTCAGGAGTGATCGCGATATCCCCGCCATCCCGGATGATCCGGACAAGTTCGAGCAGCGCCCTCGAACCCCGCCGGGAGCTGGAGCCGCGGACCGATCCCATTCCGAACGCCCCGACGAATTGGGAGAGGATTTCCCCGTCCTTGCTCGGGCTCGTAAGCACAGTGACACCTCCGCGCAGTTTCTTGGGATAAAACCGTTGAAAGGCATAGGTGATCCCGAGAATTCTGTTGTGCCAGAAACAGATCAGGCAGGGCTCTGCGAAGGCATTCCGGCTGATCCCGCAACGGTCGTCAATTCGCAGCCGAATCGTCAGGAAGAGCACCTTGAGGATGCTTGAGCCGATGAGGGCAAGGAGGCGTTCGCGCGTCATGGAAGGAGTTGGGCCAGGACCTTTTGAATCACAGGGCGCGCCAGATCCGCGAGGGTTTCGTTTGCGAAGGCGATCCACGCGATCCCTGTTTCGGTGTCGAGCGGGGCATCGGGAAATCCCCCAAGCGGATGCTCATAGACCGCTCCCGCCTTTTTCAAGACCAGCCAGGCACAGGCATCATACGGATGGCAAACCAGCGAGGAATATTCCATGTCCAGCACGTGGAATACCAGGGGCCGCAAATCCGCGACCATCCGGTCATGCCCGACCACGACCTCGTAAAATTGACCCGCGGTTGCAATATACTGGTCGTCAAATACCGTTGGCGAAGGCGAGGCGTTGAGGCCGATCAACTCGTCCCAGATCCGCTCCTCGATCTGCGCGGTCAACGTCCGGCCTTCGGGAAAAAATTTTACAAAGGAAGAAAACCCGTGCGCAAAGTTAGAAGCTTTCGAGGGCGATGCCGCGAGGGGTTGGGCTGCCCCGGTCCGGATGTCGAGCGCGGAACCGACGAGCGGTCCGTGCAGCGTGGCGCTGAACTGGTCGGCGCGCCATTGTTTCGAGGTCGGGATTTCGGTCA
>CAZSDC010000240.1:0-4661 GCA_964605515.1 uncultured Chthoniobacter sp. | reverse complement strand
AACTGAGAATTCCACTTTTGCTCCGTCTCAGTTCACTTTTGCTCCGGCCCCGACATGAGTTTTCAAATGAAACCCAAACAAGAGGCAAAGCTCCGTTGTTATTCCACCCGGAATTCCCTGGCGAGCAACGCCTCGAGTTCTTCCATCAGAGCCTGAAGCACGTCATGGACGGGACACCATTCAGCAGTCGTCAGGGCATTGGCGCTGCGCTGAGAAAGGGATCGGTTCGGGTTGCCACCCCCTGCTTTGCCAATCAACACTTCAACGCGGTCAGACAGCCTGCGGGCTTCCTCGATTTTTTCCAGCGCCGCGGCTTCTGTGGTCTCGCCGGCCGCGAGGCGCAGAAGTTGGCGGCAGTTGAAAAGCCGGCACCGCTGCGGACGCTCCGCATAAATCGCACACAGGCAGTCCCGGTGGGCAGAACAGGGTTGAAGGAAATATTCGCGGCCTGCTTTCCGTTTGATTTTCAGACCCTTTGCTCTGAGAGAGCGAACGGAGTCGCCTCGCTGCAGCACAACCGAGTGAAAGAGAACTCCGTCGCAACACATACCGCATGCGGCGCAGAGCCGGGCCGCGGCAGAATGGAGCTCGTCAGGCATGTCGCAAGAAATCCGAAACGTCGTTTACGAAAGGTGCTCCACGTTCCGCAACAGGAAAAGCGGTTTTCCTGCCAAACCATAAGCAGGCGGAAAAAGGTACTGAAAACGAACGGTCCTATTTCCCAAGAAACAAGGGCTGAATATGACGATCAAAGAGGTTTCCGGTCACGCACCGGGAGATCGTCTCACGGGCAGAATCGATGGATTCCAAGAAAACCGGCCCCATCTCGGCCGCAACTTTGAAGCTCACGTGAACGAGTTGGCGCAGCGAGGCGTTGAAGCGGGGATCCTTCTGATCATGCGTCAGCGCCGCCGCCAGAGCCCCGCCATCCCAGCCGGAAACAACGGAGGGATCGGGGAGTTGGTCCCGACGGATGTCAATAACCGTCGCATAGGGTTGGCTGAGCTCATCGATCCGGCTGAAAGCTTTGGCATAGATTTCCTTCGCGACCCCGAGGCATGAGCCGCCTGCTAATGAAAGGCCGATCACCTCTTCCAGCCAGTTTGTTCCGGCAGTTTTTAAATGGAGCCCGGCAGCATGCTTGTCGAGGAGTTTGCGGATCGGCCCATACAGAGAAAACTTGTCGCTCCCTGAATGCACGCTGATTTTCAGCTCCGGCGGAAGGTCGAACTCGTCGACCGCAACGCGCAATGCGACGAGGTCCTGCTCGAACTCCCGTTCAAACTGCCGGACGTCGCCGACATAATCCACGCCCTTGTTGAACCGTCCCGTAAACTTCGGGGCGATCGTTGACACGCGCACGCCTTCGCCTGCCAGAGCGCCGAGGATCAGAAACAATTCGATCGGCGATTGCGGAGTCTCCGCTTCATCAGTGGACACCTCGGCAATAAAGTTGCCCGTTCCTCGCGCGGATTCGATGTGGCGGTGGATTTTCCCGGCTTCCCGGACCGCCAACGCATATCGGGAAAGAAATTTTTCCACCATCTCTCCGTCGAGGGGCTTGGACTGGCCGATGCCGGAAAATGTCCGCCCAACGAGAGGGGCTAGGGTCGCCCGGACCGACTCACTGTCCTCGGCAGCGGCGGGAAGCCCGATGAAATCCGCAACATCGATGGTATAAAAATCGCAGTGCGGCAGAAAACGGTCCACAGTTTTCAGGCCGATGTGATCGGCATCGAGATGGTAGGCCCCCTTCCACCCTGCGGTTTTGACCGCCGCCTCTGCCGCTTTCCTGGTATCAGCGGGCGTGCTGCCGATCAGGTTGTGCTCCCGGTTCGACTTGTTCCAGACCGGAACCAACTCAACCCCGGCGTCCGCCGCTTTCTGGAACGCGGCAAGTTGCGCCATGCCTTCCCGTTCAAAACGATCCCCAATCCCCAACGAATATTTTTCCAACTTCATAAGTTGATCCTGCCAAGTTTCAGATTCCTGTCGAGCTAACTGTCTTCACGCCGGAAAAGAAAATTTCCCATTCGATCTCCCCCCGCTTCTCTGGCCAGAGGCTAAGCAACGCATAAATACGCAACATTGCATGATTGCACGCAACGAATTGGAAGCATGATTCCTTAAGCCCGTGAAGCATGGAGGAGGGGAGGGCTTCACAACCCGTTGTATCTAAAGAAATATTTTTGAATATTTTTTATTGACGCTACGAAAACCCGCAGCTAGAAACGGTTTCAGTCCGACCGATTATCCATATGAAAAAATCACTACTCACAATCTGCTCAATCACGGCGATGGCGGTTCCGGCATTTGCCGGCAACGTCTTCCTGAACTCTGGATTTGAAACCGGAAATTCCAACGATTGGACTCTTCATTCCGGAACATGGAATTCCAACAGCCAAACTCAGAATGACAGCCACCAGGGTGATTCGGCCGTTATCTCGAACGCCAACGCCACAGACGCCAACACACTGGGGCAGCTTCATGAAGTTCTCTCCGGGAACGACTCGTTTCGCCTGAACAACGCGGCCAACGGCGCCCACTTCTCATCGCTCACCCAGTCGGTGACGAACTACGGCAGTTCCGACCTGTATTTTGGTTTTGCGGCTGTGCTGGAGAACCCACACTCCAACCCGCATACCGAAGCCGAGACTCCGAAATTCAGCTTCAACCTCGTGGATAACACGACGAACGCGAGCCTTTATGCCATCAGCTTTGATTCCCGCAATGCGGTCTCTCAAGGTATCACTTGGCACGCGGGCTTGGACACCAATCACGACGGCACAGCCACCTGGATGTTCTCGGACTGGAATATCGTCCATATCGACGCAAGCACCCTGATCGGACATGATCTCAGCCTCACGGTGCTGGCCTATGATTGTGCATTGGGTGGCCATGGCGGATATGCTTACATTGATGCCTTCCAACCTGATCCGATCATCGCCAACTCGGGAATTACGGTGAATCACCTCAACGTAACCCCTGGGGGCGTCGTTGTGGCCGCTGCCGCCGTCCCGGAGACCAGCACATGGGTTATGGGTTTCCTCGCCTTGGGTGCTGTCGGATTCATGGTCCGGCGCTCCAAAGCCTCGGTCTGATTGACTTGATTTTTCTGACCCCCTGTCCTCGTCGAGGGCAGGGGGTCTTTTTTTTGCCTCACACGACTCGCTTTTTCGGTTTGTGAAATTCCGGAATTCAAGGCAGATTGCGGGAGTTATGAAATTCCTCCTTGCCGTTTGCACGCTGGCCGCGACTTTCGCGGGGTCCCTCATTGCCCAGAATGCCGCGCTCGCCCCGCTGCCACCGGACGGGTTTGTGACACTGCAGCAGGTGGTCAGCGATTTTTCCGCAGACGAGACTGCGGCGCGTCAGAAATACAACGGCATGAGAATTCTGGTCTACGGACGGGTCGGGCAAGTGACGCAGTCGCACGATGCGGACGGCGATCCGCTGGATGTTTTCATGCAACTTCCTAACCAGACCACCCCCGACGTGAAAGCGGTCTTCGGGGCGGATGACCTGCCTAAGAACAACAATGTGGACCCGAATCATTCGAAGATTGACGTGTTCCACCGGAACTGGGAGGGCAATCTGACCAAGGAGCACGCTTTTATCGTGGAGGGAGAAAACACAGGCATCCGCGGGACGTTTGACAATTTTATCGCGGGCGATGTTGTGCTGAAGAACTGCCATAAGCTGCAGACCGGGGCGCTCCTGAAGAAGCTCGCGGAGCACGGCATCCCCACCGAATAGCTTGAGCGATTTCGAATATCCCAAGTCCTACGACGTCGTTGTCATCGGCGCCGGACATGCGGGGATTGAGGCAGCGCTGGCATCCGCCCGATTGGGATGCGCGACCCTGCTACTCACCCAGAATGCCGACACTGTCGGCCAGATGTCATGCAATCCGGCCATTGGCGGACTAGCCAAGGGGCACATCGTCCGCGAGATTGACGCCCTCGGCGGTGCGATGGCACTGAACACCGACGCCACCGGAATCCAGTTCCGGATGCTGAATGCCGCTAAGGGGCCGAGCGTGCGGGCCCCTCGGGCCCAATGCGACAAGAAGGCCTACCAGTTCCGCATGAAGGCGATTCTTGAGCGCGAGCCTGGACTCGATCTCAAACAAGGGAACGTTACGCGCCTGATCGTCAACAACGATGGGGTTGCAGGGATCGAAACGACGCTGGGCATTCAATTCCGCTCCAAGTCAGTTGTCGTGACCACAGGAACCTTCCTGCGGGGGCTCCTGCATGTCGGGCTCAGGAACCAGGCGGGCGGACGCCTCGGCGATACGGTCTCCACATTCAGCGACTGCCTCAAAGAACTCGGGTTTGAAGTCGGGCGCTTCAAGACCGGAACTCCCTGCCGGTTGCTCGCGAAGAGCATTGATTTCTCGAAATGCGAAGTCCAGCCGGGTGACAATCCACCCCCGGTTTTCAGCTACCTAGCCGACACGCTGCGGCGTGCGGAGGATGACATTTTTACGCTCAACGAATGGAAGGATGGCGCATTCCGAGCACGCCAGATCCCCTGCCACATCACTTACACGAACGAGCGCACCCATGAAATCATCCGCGCGAACCTCGACAAGTCCCCGCTCTACGCCGGAGTCATCGAAGGCGTCGGCCCGAGGTATTGCCCGAGCATCGAGGACA
>CAZSDC010000239.1:0-4682 GCA_964605515.1 uncultured Chthoniobacter sp. | reverse complement strand
TCCGGTAAAACTCCACGCTCAACTTCTGGATGTGGTTCGTCGAAATCGTCTGCGCATTAGTATCGAGCGCCTTCGGGCCGCTCACCACGGCTGCAAAGCTGGCTGAAGCAGCCACAACCTGACGGCCCTCCTGATCATAATACCGGGTTCCGGCCAGAGTCGAAAGCTGCGAAAAATCGGACAATCTGGCCTCGCTCCCCACCGCCTGCACCACCTGCGCCTCCATCGCGGAATCCCGGGCGGACCTCAGCGTCGTCAGCCCCACGGAATTGAGCCCGACCATCGTCAGGATCGCAAATGCGACCACGCCAATGGCCAGCGTCACCTCGATCAAGGTAAAGGCTTCGATCAGGCGACTGCTGCCGATCGCTGAAGAATCAGTTATTGGGGCCTTCATTCGGGGTGGGTAGCGGAATATCCGCTGCCTGATGGAAATCTAAACGAATATCATGGGTTGGCAAGGGAAAAGTGGTTTGACAGTTCAGGCATGGTGCTGCCCCAACGATCCCGCTCTCCAAAGAGTTCTGTCTGTTGCGCTTATTTGTCTTGAATTTCACTGAATTCGGAGGGCAGAGTGACTACGTCCAACATGAAAATGACTCGGAAGAGCAACCTCCTTGAAGACGCCCTTGGACCGCAGGAAATCGTTCACCGGACGATTTCAGATAAGATTCGGGATCAAATACTAAATGGGGAGCTGGCCCCGGGCGAGAAGTTGCTCTCGACGCTGAAGCTCGCCACGCTCTGGAAGACGAGTAAATCAACGGCCCACACCGCGCTTAACAACCTTGTCAAAGAGGGTTTGCTGGAGCGCCACCATGGCTCGTGCACCTACGTGCGGGAGAGCCCGCTCAAGCTGTCTCGAATCGGAATCTATTACAGCACTCCAAAAGTATGGACGGACGACGAGCGAGTTTATTATCGGAGCCTTCAAGGCCTTCTGGAAGGGAAGCTTGCGAAGTTGGGGATCCAAGTAGCCGTCTTTGTTGATCGGAGACCGGAACTCAAGCAGCGGCCGGTTCTCAGCGAGCTGCGCAAAGCGATCTTCCACCGCGAAATTCAAGGGCTGATCCTCTCGCTGCCCAATAACATCAATTTGCCAGCCCTGCTGAGGCTGTCGTTGCCGGTGTCGGTCTTGAGCGGAGAAGCAGGGCATCCAAACCGGGTCGGATTCGATCAAGAAAAATATTTTCGGACCCTGATGTCGCGCTTGGCTGAAAAAGGGTGCAAATCCGTTGGGATCATCGCTTCCGTCAAACCCGATCCGGATCTCCCGCCCTCATCGGACAGCGAGAAATTTTGGGGGACCTTTCGTCGGGAGGCGCAAAGATCCGGGCTGCTCACACGGAGTGAGTGGATCAAGATGCCGGAGAAATATGTCACCAACAGGGCCCGGTATGGCTACAACGAGTTCCATAGCCTGTGGCGCCAGCACGAACACCCGGATGCTGTGATTGTCTATCCGGACATGGCCGTTCGGGGGGTGATAACGGCAGCCTTGGAACTGGATGTCCACCGGTCGAAAGATTTCACGTTCTGTTTTCACAGAAATGCGCACGTTGATATTTTGTGCCCTTTTCCAGCGTTGTGGATGATTACCGATGAGGGCAAAGTTGCCGATGCCCTGATCGATCAGGTCCGCGAACAGCACGAGGGGAAATCGGTTCGCCCCATCCTGTTGCCGTACGGTTGTGAGATGATGCAGCGGACGGTCGAACGCCCTGCATAGCGAACCCGGCACGGCTTCCTACCAATAGAGCGCGGAGACGTCCAACTTGTTTGATTGAGCATCACAAAAATGGGCGGATACCTCAGCGAAGCGTCTCCACCATCGGAACGCGTCTGTCCTTCCCCCTTGGACATTCCTTGCTGGATATTGGATACCCCACTTTTTCTGCAATAGAAAAATGTTCAACGCCCAACAAGGAATATTCAAGGCCGGGGCCGCAAACCACGCCGACCGTAATTGGAGCGGCGAAAGTGTCCCCACCATCGCGGGTTGGGGTTATCATTTTTTCTGGATGACATCAGGACGTCTGAATTTCCCACGGAAATGTTGGGCGAATTCTCTTGGGAAGTTGCCTGTCTGATCTCCCTCGAGCACCCAGCGCCCGTCGGCATCTTCGGGCAAGCGCAGGATTCCGGTGCAACCGGCGGGGAGTTGAGCCTCGAAGACAACTCCGGAAGCATCACGCTTCCAGGATGTCCGGATGAGTCCCAGAGGCGAGATCAACTCACCTGCGGCATGGTCGAGGCCCTCTGGAAATACCGGCGCTAGAATCACCTTTTGAAATCCCGGCGCTTCCGGCGATGGCTGGATTCCGGCGAGATATTTCATCATCCACGCGGCGATGCCGGTAAAGCAGATGTGGTTATGGGAATTCATGCCGTTTCCAGTCAGGTGTTCCCAGTGCTCCCAGAGCGTGGTCGCCCCATGCTTTTTCATGAATCCCCAGCCCGGATATTCTTCCGTTGAGGTAATCGCATAGGCCAGATCCGGCCGGCCGCATTCAGAAAGAATTTCCAAAAGGTATTGATTGCTTGATATCCCAGCACTCAGGTGGCGGTTCCTTGTCTCCACATTCTCCACCAATCCCGCAAAAACGCGTTCTCTCCATTCCGTCGGAACAAGGCCGAACCGCAAGGGGAGCACCTGCGAAGCCTGGCTGCCGCCTTCTGCCTGCCGATCAAAGCCGGGCTCCCATCCGTATGCGCGCGGTTCCACCGATGCGGTTTGGAGTTGGGTTCCATAGAGGCCCCTCCCGGAGTCAAAAAGGCGGCTCTGGAAAACGTCGGCGATCTTCCGGGCAACCGTTTCGAGGCGCTTGCTTTCGGCTTCATGCCCAAGCGCGGCAGCGGCTTTGGCGGCCACCGAGACCGCGCCATACCACGCGGTATTTTCCACGATGGCGGAAGGGGTTGGCTCCAGTGCAAGCCATTCGCCATAGGTGGCATCGTTCGCAAAATATTCAGGGTAGGTGCGCTCAAGAAACGCGAGGTAAGCGAGGGTCGCCGGAAAATGTTCCTCTAACACGCTCAGGTTACCTGTGTGCAGATAGACCTGCCAGGCAACAAAGATCGATGTCGCCCCCCACGCGATGTCGCCACCCATTCGTCCGAGCGAATAGGGCGCGGTATCCGGAAAAGCGCCATCCGCGCGCTGGCAGTCGCGCCAGTCCTGGAGCCATTTGCAGTAGGTGGCGGCCGCATCAAAATTGAACAGCATGGATTCGCTGGACACCCGTGCGTCGCATCCCCAGCCCTGCCGTTCGTCTCGATGACAACAATCCGTCGGGACGCTGTGCAGGTTGCTCAAGAGCGACCGGCGCGAGGCTTCAAACGCCCAGTTGAGCACGGGATTTGAGCACGCGAATCCGCCGATGCTGCGGAGATCGGTGTGGACGACGCGCCCGCTGATCGTTTCCAAGGTCGGAATCCCCGGGTAATTCGTCAGCTCCACAAACCGGAACCCATGGTAAACGAAGCGGGGTTCCCAAGTTGTCTCATCAGGGGAGCCGCTGGTCAGGTAGCGGTCGGTCGCCCGCGCTACCCGGTAGTTGGCATTGTTGATCATTCCGTCCGCCGTGGCGAACTGGGCGTCCTCCGTTGCCTCTTCTGGGCTGCGGTAAAGGATATGTCGCTTCCGGAAGTCCTCCCAAACCCCGTTCTTTCGGGACTCTGTTTGCACCGGATCAGTCCAGACCGAGCCATCGTCAAAAATTGTTTCCGCGAAGCGCAGCTTGATCTCCCGACGATCTCCGCCCGGAACCCGGATCCGGGCCCACCCCGCGATATTTTTGCCCAAGTCAAAAACCCAGACGCCTGGCTGCGGCTGGCTGAGCGAGATCGGGGTGATGGTCTCAACGACCCGGATCGGCGGCTGAAGTTGCGGCGAAAGGAGCGGGGAGTATCCCTCCAACACTTTCGCAAACGGGTAGCCGTCGTCATCGAAATCCGGCGAATAAATGTCAGGGTTTTCGAAGCGCGCATCATAGATCTCGCCGTGGAAGATGTGGTTTTCCCGGACGGGACTCGGCAAGAGACGCCACGAAGTATCCGAGCAAAGCTCGCTCGTACTGCCATCGGGATGCTCGACGCGGAGCTGGAGGATGACAGAGGGAGAGAGCGTCCAACCATTACCGACCAGCAGGGTGACCACGTTGTTGCCCGACTGGAGCAGCTCACCGCACTCCCATGTCGAGTAGAGCAGGCGTTGATCGTAGTTTGTCCAAGCTGAGTCGAGCACCGCATCGCCAACTTTTTTCCCATTGATGCAAAGCTCGTAGAACCCTTTGGACGCGACAAACGCACGGGCGCGGACGACGGGTTTTGCCAGAGAGAAAACGCGGCGCAAGAGGTTGCCTCCTCCTGAGTCCCGACGGACTTCTTGCGGGTGGATGATCCCGTCGGTCAGGCAATCCGGATGCCAGTCGTAGGCCCCGATTTCGATGCTGGAGCAATTGACATTTGGAGCCTGGACGGATTTTCCAAAGGCCAGGTTTTCTTCACCTCTGAAAATTTGGAATTCATCCAGGGCAAGAAACTGCGATTCGCTGAGGGATTTGTCCGGAGAAGCCGACCGGGCGCCATACGGCTGGAGCACAGTCAGCCGCACGAAACGAAAGCAGACCGGGGCAGACAAGCGGGCTTCCCACGAATCACGGCCCGGATTCGGGACATCG
>CAZSDC010000238.1:0-4688 GCA_964605515.1 uncultured Chthoniobacter sp. | reverse complement strand
GAGCGCACGGAATCCGGGCCAGCAGGATGTGGTCATGAGAAACCAGGCGGAACTCGACGCCATGATCAAGAAGGTTGCCAATACGAAGGATTATAACTGGGCATTTTATAACGACTTTCTCTTCGAGACCAGAGACGGAAAGAAGATCTCCTTTTCTAGCGTGGTAGGATGTAAACTCAAGCCGCCAATGCCTCTACTCGACGCGAGCGGCCTGCCATCCACCGCGATGGTTCTCTATGATCCTAAGGCCCCCTCTCATCCGCTCCTGCCTCTGGAATACAGCTCATGGCTGGTGCCGGCCCTAGTTGGGATTTTCGGATTGGTCGCGTTTCTGACAGGCTCAACACTTGCCATGTTCGCGAATAAGCCCATCGAACTCGTTTCGGATTTCAGAGCACCATTGGCAACTGCTGCCGCCTCCTGATTTCAGAGCATTAAGTTTTCCGGTGGAATCAATTTTTCTCCGGACACTCAGAAAACTCCGCGATGCTTTGGACGGATCCGGTCTGCCGCGCCACTTCGGCGGCGAAGCCGATGAGGTGGCTCTCGACGCTGACGGCGAGCGAGGAAGTCATTTCCCAAGCGGAATCGCCGCGCATTTCCTGATGGAGGGCGAGGACGAGGCCCATGTCTCCACCCCCGTGGCCGTCGTAACCACCTTCCATTTTTTCAAGGTGGACGGGCGTTTTCGCCCCGCTGTGCTCGCGCACGACCATGTCCGCGCCGGAAAGAGCTTGGACGGCTTGGCCGCCACGCAAGACCCCTTTGGTTCCAAAGATTTCGAGATGCCGTCCGTCCTCGAAGGCGGTCATGGTGAGGGTGGCGCAGCCGCCACGTGCAAAATTCATGGCGACAATCTGGCGGTCCACCGCAGTGTTGTCGCAATGGTAGACGCACCGGCCCCAAGGGCTGCTGGAAAGCCAGTGCAGGATTTCTTCATCCGACGCCGTGGCGGCCTTGTCATAAACATAGCTGAGCCAGGTGCGGCGGTGCGCGCCGAGATAGCGGCGGGCGTCGTAGCGGCAGGCCTCCGCGTGTGGACATCCGTCGGTGCAGCGCTCCGGTGCTCCGTCAGGCGCATTGGCGGAAGTGAAATAGCGCAGCGCCCCGAAGCTGGCGACCTGCGTGCAGCGGTCGCCCATGAGCCAGAGGATGATGTCGAGGTCATGGCAGCATTTCGCGATGATCATCGGCGTGGCCCGCTCGGCAACCGACCAGTGCCCGCGAACATACGAATGCGCCTGGTGCCAATTTCCCACACCCTCCGTGGCATGCACGGACACAATTTCCCCGAGGATGCCGGATTCCACGATCTCCCTCGCCTTCCGATAAAACGGCGTGTATCGGAGCACGTGGCAGACGAGAACCTTGCGTCCGAGGCGCTCGGCGGCCGCATTCACGCGAAGGATATCCTCCACGCTTGTGGCAATCGGCTTCTCCAGCAGGAGGTCGTAACCTTTCTCCATCGCGGCGATGGCGGGTTCGGCATGGCCGGCGTCCTGCGTGCCGATGATGGCGATATCCGCGAACCGGTCGGCAGCGAGCAATTCCTTGTCCGATGCAAACCTGCGGAACCCGGCCGGGAAACCGCACTCTTTTTCGAGAAAGTCGATGCGATCTGCAACCGGGTCGGCCGCACCCGCGATATGGTAAAGGTCCGGGAACCGCGAGGCGAGGCTCATGTAGGTGCGGGTCCGTCCGCCGCATCCGATGCCAACAAGCTTCAGGGGAGACTGACTCTTCATGCAATTTCAGCCTGGACGGTGACCGTTGAGCCTGCGGAAGCCGGCGGGATGACCTGGCCGGGGATGGCCTTCCCATTCACGGTCAACGAACGGATTCCTTTCGAGCGCCCGTGAGGGTTCGTGATGGTGATGTGATAGGTGGCACCGCGGAATCTCCGCGTCACGCTGAACCCGGTCCATGACTTCGGGATACAGGGATCCACTTCGAGTCCGGAGTAGCTTGGGCGGATGCCGAGAATGCCCTGGGTGGCGGCCACAAGCGTCCAAGCGGCGGTGCCGGTAAGCCAGGAGTTTTTTGCCTCGCCCGGCGTGGCCGAGTCGCGCCCGGCAATCATCTGCGCATAGACATAGGGCTCGCAACGGTAGGTTTCTATCTCGTCCTGTTTTGCCGGAGGGCAGATGCTCAGGTAATAATCCAGCGCGCGGTCCCCGTCGCCCATCAGGCACCAAGCGAGATGGATCCATGTGTTGTTGTGGCAGAAAATTCCGGCGTTTTCCTTGTAGCCGGGGGGGTAGCTCGAGACCTCGCCGAGCTCTTTGTGATAGGTGGCGTAGGCTGGTTGCTGGAGAATGATTCCATCCGGGGTGAACAGGTGTTTGTGGACGCTCTCGAGCGCCTGCGCCGCACGGCCATTGTCCGCTCCGGCCCCGCCCAGCACGCACCATGCCTGGCTTTCGATGAAGATTTTGCCTTCATCGCAGAGCGCGGAGCCGACGGGATTTCCCGCGGCATCGTAGGCGCGGCGATACCATTCGCCATCCCATGCGTGCTCCTCGATGGCGGCGAGCATGCAGGCGTAATCCCCATCGGCGCGCAAGGCATCGTCTTGCCGATCCATCGCCCGATAGAGCTGCGACAACTCGCGGGCAGCATAGAGGAAGAGGCCGGCGATCATCACCGACTCGGCGGTCGACCCCGCCACATCCCCGGCCGTCTGGAACGACTCGTTCGGTTCGGTGGAGAAGCAGTTGAGGTTGAGGCAATCGTTCCAATCCGCATGCCCGATGAGCGGCAGGCCGTGGGGGCCAAGCTTGCTCATCGTGTAGGCGATACTGGTTTTCAGGTGGTGCAAGAGGGACTCTCCGGAGCCGGGGGTATCCGCATATCCGACAGGTTCCTCCAGGATGGAAAAATCGCCGGTTTCCTTGATGTAAGAGCAGGAGCTGAGGATCAGCCAGAGGTGGTCGTCGTAGAAATCCCCTCCGACCTCGGCATTACCCATTTTTGTAAGCGGCTGGTATTGGTGGTAGCAGGTGCCGTCGGTGAGTTGGGTGGCGGCGATATCGAGAATGCGCTGGCGGGCGCGCGAGGGGATCATGTGGACAAACCCGAGAAGATCCTGGTTGCTGTCCCGGAACCCCATGCCGCGCCCGATGCCGGTTTCAAACAGGCTGGCCGAGCGGGAAAGGTTGAAGGTGGACAGGCACTGGTATTGGTTCCAGGTGTTCACCATACGGGTGAGGTTCGCCTCCGGGGTCTCCACCTGAAACCCGCGCAGCAGACCGTCCCAGAACACCCGCAGAGAAGAAAAAGCCGCGGCTACAGCACCGGGAGCGGCGAACTTCTCCACAAGAGCCGTGCCGCGGGCTTTGTTCATAACCCCAGGCCCCAAAAATTTTCCAGCGCCGGTTTGATCCACATAGGCGAGCACGAACGCCAGCGTCTCCTCCGCTCCGGGAGCGAGTTCGAGGTTGATCTGGTGGGCCCCGATCGGGTTCCATCCGTGCGCGAGGCTGTTCGTGCAAGCTCCGGCGAGGACGGCCTCCGGGTCGTGTAGCCCGTTGTGAACCCCGACAAACGCGTCGCGCGAAGTATCGAATCCATCTACCGCACGCGTGCAGCCGAAGAGCGCGTAATGGTCGCGCCGCTCGCGGTATTCGGTCTTGTGAAAAATGAGCGCCCCCTCGACCTCGACTTCGCCGATCGAATACGTCCGCTGGTAGTTCGTCATGTCGTTCAGCGCCTCGAACAGGCAAAACTCGACAAACGAAAACAGGCGCACGGATTTCGGCGAGGAGGACCTGTTGCGGACGGATGTCTGCCAGAGCTCGGCCGTTTCGCCGGGCGGGATGAAGAAGAGAACCTCGATTTCGAGGCCATCCTTCTCGCCGGTGATCCGCGTATAGCCGAGGCCGTGGCGACACTCGTAGCGGTCGAGCGGGGTGCGGCAGGGTTTCCACATGGGATTCCAGACAGAGGCCCCGTCACGCACATAAAGATAGCGCCCGCCGAGATCCGTCGGGATGTTGTTGTAGCGGTAGCGGGTGAGCCTGCGGAGCTTCGCATCCCGCCAGAACGTGTATCCGCCGGCACAGTTCGTGCAGAGGCCGAAAAAGTCGTCCTGCCCGAGATAGTTCAGCCACGGAAGCGGAGTGTCGGGTCGGGTGATGACATATTCCCGGGATTCGTCGTCAAAATGGCCGTAGGCATTGTTCATTGTGCGCCCCTCAATACGATCACCGATGCTGGCGGCACGGTGACCTGCATGCCGGATTTGAGCTCCGGTCCTGCGGATTCCTGGATTTTCACGTTCTCTTCCTTCCGGTTGTTCGCCTTCGGGTCCGGGTTCGTGAGCGCGAACTGCACGGACGGGCCGGAGAACCCCTGGGGCAAATCAAGAACGGCCGTGCGGGGCTCGGTGAACGAGCGGTTGATGAGTAGGAGTGCGAGGCGGTTGCCATCCCGGAACGCGTAGCAGCTGGTGAGGGGCACGCCTTTGCGGCCTTTGACCGTCGATTCCGCCCCCTTTCCGTCGTTCGTCGTCTTGACGACTTTTTTGTCGGGCACATCGACGCGCTTGACCTCGAGCGGCTCGACCTTGAGGAGGTCGCCCGGGCAGAGGGTGTTGCGCATTTTGAGCGCGAGCCAAGTCGGATACGGGATGCGTTCCTGCGGGTTGTTGTGCGAGGCCCAGTAGTCGCCGGTCTTGTAATCGTAGTAGG
>CAZSDC010000237.1:0-4695 GCA_964605515.1 uncultured Chthoniobacter sp. | reverse complement strand
GTCCACTTTTTGTCAAGCGGACCAGCGGGTATTTTGGCGTCGAGTGTCATTTGACTAATCCGGTAAGGACAGAAACGGGGATGGAGATGTAGCCGAGGAAGAGGAGCCAGGCGTAGGCCCGGGTCACGATCTCGATGAGCGGCCGCGTCGCGCGGTTTGTGATGCCGAGCGTTTGGAAGAGGCTTCCGATGCCGTGGCTGAGGTGGAGGGTGAGGAGGAAAAGCCCGCCGATGTAGATGAGGCTCACCGGAAGATTGCTGAACCCGAGCACCACCATCTTATACACGTCGTGAACCTGATGCCCGTCCAACGTCGTATGGAGGTTTTTAAAATCCGGATACACGAGACAGAGCGTGAAATGTGCGAGGTGGAACACGATGAACGCCAGCACGCACAGCCCGCTCAGGCGCATTGTGCGGGCAAATACGGTTGTCTGGATCGGATCGGCCGCGATGTATTTTTTCGGGCGCGCCGCCTGGTTTTCATGCCAGAGGAGCATCGTGAAAAGAATGTGGGCACCGACGACGCCGAGCAGGCCGATCCGGATGACCCACAGAATCGGCCCGAGGCTCTGGAGGTGTTCCGCGTAGGCGTTGAGCCAGTCGGGGCCGAGATAGATGGTGAAATTTCCGAGAAGGTGGCCGGTGACAAACAAAACCAGACAGATGCCGGTGAGGGCGACGATGGTCTTCTTGCCGATGGACGAGAGGAGCCAGAGAAGGATGGGATGCGGTCCCCGGCGGGATTTTGATGGTGCCGAAATCATGTTCGTGAAAGAGCTTATTAGCTCAACTAATGAGCGGCCTGTCAAGGCCCGCTTCGATTTTTTAGCGGGGTGGAAACGGGGCGGCTGAGAGGGCAAAAAATTTATTGCATTACGGCTTGCGGTTTACCGGGAGACTCGGCCATTTTTGCAGACCATGAAAAAAATGAGGGCCGGAATTATCGGGTGCGGAAATATCAGCAATATCTACGCCGAAGCCGGAGGGAAATTCCAGAATCTGGAGATTCTGGCCTGTGCGGATCTGGATTTTGCGCGGGCCCGGGCGCTGGCGGAAAAGCACGGGATTCCCCGCCCGTTGCGGGTGGAGCAACTGCTGGCGGACCGGGACATCGAGGTCGTGATCAACCTGACGATTCCAGCGGTTCACGCGGAGGTCGGTCTCGAGGTTTTGAAGAATGGGAAGCATCTCTACAACGAAAAACCGCTCGCCCAGAAGCGCCGCGCGGCCCGCGAAATGATCGGGCTCGCCCGCGAGAAGGACCTGCTTATCGGGTGTGCGCCCGACACGTTTCTCGGGGCCGGGCTTCAAACCTGCCGGAAGTTGATCGATGAGGGTGCGATCGGGGAGCCGATTGGCGGGGCGGGATTCATGCTCAGCCCCGGCATGGAGAGCTGGCATCCCAATCCCGATTTCTTTTTTAAAAAGGGAGGCGGTCCCCTCTTCGACATGGGACCGTATTACCTCACGGCCTTCACGACACTTCTGGGCCCAGTGCACCGGGTGACCGGTTCGGCGCGGATCAGTTTTTCCAAAAGAACCATCACCAGCCAACCGCTGGCCGGCACAACGATCGACGTCGAGACTCCGACCCACGTTACTGCCTTGCTGGATTTTGAATCCGGACCTGTCGTCACCCTGGCGACCAGCTTCGACGTCAAGGCCCACGCGTTGCCGAATATCGAAATCTACGGATCCGAGGGCACCCTGTCCGTTCCCGATCCCAACACCTTCGGAGGGCCGGTCCGCATCCGTCGGCAGGGGGAGCAGGACTGGACCGAGATTCCCCTGGGCTTCGCAAATTCCGGGAACAGCCGTGGGCTGGGTGTCTCCGATATGGTTTCTGCCTGCCAGAACAAACGCGAACACCGCGCGAATGCCCATACCGCCTACCATGTCCTGGACATCATGCATTCGATCCTGGATTCATCAGAAACCGGCCAGCACATCGAACTCACCAGCTCGATGACCCGCCCGTCGCCGTTTCCCGGGGGGCTCGCGGATGGCGAGGTGGATTGAGTCTTATAAGAATCCCCGCTGAGTCTCGCTGATACAGGGGCGATTCTTCACGCGTTTTCCCTGAGAATACCAAATCCGCCCGTAAGGGAAGGAGAGCGGCTTCCCATGAGGCTGCGGGCGCGGGGGCATCATCGAGAGACTATCGAGAACGAAATTCTTTCAGAATGGAAAGCCTGGCCTCGGACGCTTTGCGCCCTGCGCTGCAACCGCTACAGGCTCGTCGGAGCCAGGCGCAATGTAGAGGAATGCGGAACGTATTTCTTGAGGCTCGTTCTTACGTGAGGATTTGGGAGAATCTTCACGGGTTGACAGATCTGTATTTTGTGAAACAGTAAAAATGTGATATTACGAAATACACTTCTGGATGTCCTGACATCTGCGGAGTTCCCCTGCGTCGCCTCCCCGCTTGTGTCGAGACGGGTTAAAATCCCCCCTTTTGCCGACCGTGCGGTCGTCCTCAAAGGGGTGCGTCGCAGCGGCAAAAGCACCCTGCAGCGCCAGCTCATGACGCACCGTGGCCGCGCGCTCTACTGCAATTTTGAGGATACGCGGCTCTACGGTCTCACCCCCGCTGACTTCCCGGCGCTCATCTCGGTGATGGAGGAACTGAAGCCCTCCGGCGGCACCGCTTATCTGGACGAGGTGCAGGAGGTGCCCGGCTGGGAGCGGCTCGTCCGCTCGCTGCTTGACCGGGGATGGCACGTCTGCGTCACCGGCTCGAATGCCTCCCTGCTCGGGCCCGAGGCTGGGTCGAAACTCACCGGACGCCACCTTTCGCTGGAAATTTTTCCCTTCGACTATTCCGAATACCTGGCCTTTACGGGACAGCGGCGGGGTGCCGCCTCGCTGCTGTCCTACCTGGATGACGGCGGGTTTCCGTCCTACCTGCGCGACCGGAACTCGCAGGGCCTCCGCGAATTGCTCCGCGACGTGATCCAGCGCGACATCGCCACCCGACAAGGCCTGCGCGAGACCCGGCACCTGATGAACCTCTGCCTCTTTCTTCTCGCCAACACCGGCTTGCCGTTCTCCATGCAGACGCTGACCAAGTCGCTGGCGATCCCATCGGTTTCCCAGACCTCCCGGTATCTCGAGGCATTGGAGGACGCTTATCTCATCCTTCCCCTCCAAAAATTCAGCGCTTCCTTCAAAAAACGCGTTGTTGCGCCCGCAAAATATTACGCCATCGACAACGGTCTTCGTCGCGCGAACTCACCCCAGTCCACTCCGGACGTGGGCCGCCGCCTCGAAAATCTTGTCTTCCTCGCCCTGCGTTCGCGTGGGGACACCCTTCACTACGCCGGGGAAAAAGATGCATGGGAATGCGATTTCGTGACGTCCGATTCCGCAATCCAGGTTTGTGCGGCACTCACCCCGGAGAATCAGGAACGCGAACTGCGCGGGCTCGCAGCCGCCGCCAAACTCCCCGGCAGCAAGTCCCGCCGGAAGTTGCTCATCCTGACTCTTGACCAGAAGGAAACCCGCCGCAGCGGGGAACCTTCCATTCTGCCGGTTTGGGAGTGGCTGCGACGATAGATCACCCCTGCACCCGCAGTCGTTCTGTCACAGAAAAACTGATCAGTGGCTGCCCTGCATCATTGAACCCATGACTCCCGGGCCTTCCCATTTTTCGGGTCGGTTCCACGGCAGGTTGGCTCCCGCCTGTTGGGATTCCGGCTTGTCAGCGGCCGCGCAGCCTCCGAGGAGGAGGGCTGACGCCAATAGAAGGCTATTCAGCGGTTGCTTGATAAATGACATTGTCTCCGGGCTGGATGCTTACTCCACGGGGAACGCTGCTCGCAACGATGTCGGCGATCGATGTCGAGGGTTCGACAGATGTGACGCGGACCTTGCCGACGAGTTGGTTCCCGCGTTTGATGAGCATCTCGGCGTTGCCGACAACGCCATTCTTGTCGCCAAGGTTGAGAACGACGAAATTCCATGCTTGGTTGACAGCGAGGATCCGGCCTTCCAGCCCATTGCGCATTTTGAGAGCGAGGCGGTCCTGCTTTTCCTTGCGGAGCCCTTCGAGTTGGGTCCGTGAAGATTCCAGATCGCCTTGAAGTTTGGTGATCAGTGTTTCCTGTTCCGCCATCTTCGCCTGATCCTCGGCGCTTGGTCCTGCAGGCTTGGCTGTGTCGGTTGTCGGGGCGGTCGCTTTGGCTTTTGCCTCTTCAAGATCGGCGGCCAGTTTGGTCGCTTCGTCGGTTTTGGCTTTGATCTGAGCCTCCAGGTCCGCCGAATCTTTCTTGGCCTTTTCCAAGGCGGTTTTTGCGGCTTCAGCCTCGGCGACAGCTTGAGCTTTCTCGGTCGTGGCGGTCTCCGCCGTGGCGTTGGCTTTTTTCAGTTCAACCTGGGCCTTTTCGATGGCGGCGGTTTTTTGTTGCGCCTGCTGTTGCGCGGAAGCGAGTTCGTCCTTCGTGCTCGTCAATTTGCCCTTGTTAATAAATCCGAGAGCCGCAGTCGCGAAAGTGACGGCAATGGAAGCGTAGAGGAGAACTTTACCCATGACTGATGATTTTTGGTTAAACAGCGAGGTTGTGAATAAGTGAAGCGGGTTTCCGTTGCAAGCGCAAATGCAACAAAACGGAGGATTTCCGATTGCCAAGAGGGAATCGCCCTCTATGTTGGGGGCGCCAGGGACTATGGACTGGGGACGGACGAACCCCGCCAG
>CAZSDC010000236.1:0-4733 GCA_964605515.1 uncultured Chthoniobacter sp. | reverse complement strand
CAGAGCGCGAGGCCCGGGCGGTTGATCGTGGGCTCGCGGATGAGCCGGTTCAGGCCCCGCGACGACCCCTCGAGCCTCAGCCCAAGTTTTTCGGCATGGTTGGCGTAAAAATGGCCGACCGTGATGTGGGGCACACGGTTGCTGGAGGATTTCGCGGAGAGGGATTGCGGCATCGGGTTCTGGGGCTCCGCGTCACATCGTGAACGATTCGCCGAGGTAGAGCTTCCGGCTGATCGGGTCGTTCAGAAGGAATTCCTTGTTGCCCTGGCTCTCCACGCGGCCTTCGTAGATGAGGTAGGCGCGGTCCACGATGTTGAGGGTCTCGCGGACGTTGTGGTCGGTGATCAGGATCGCGAGCCCCTGCTCCCGGAGATCCTGCACGATCTGCTGGACGTCATGCACCGCGATCGGGTCCACCCCGCTGAACGGCTCGTCGAGCATGAGCAATGCAGGGTTGGTCACGAGCGAGCGGGCGATCGTCAGGCGGCGCTTTTCACCGCCTGAGAGTGTCAATGCCTGGTTCTTGGCGATGTGTTCGATTCCAAACCGGGTCAGGAGCTCATCGCAGCGGGCTTTTCTCTCGGCCTTCGTGGCCTTTGTCGTCTCCAGGATTGCGAGGATATTTTCCTCCACGGTCAGCTTTCGAAAAATCGATTCCTCCTGGGGCAGGTATCCCATCCCGTGCCTCGCACGGCGATACATCGCCATGTCGGTCACGTCGGTCTCCTCGAAGAAGACGCGCCCGCCATTCGGACGGATCAATCCCACGATCATGTAAAACGTGGTGGTTTTGCCGGCGCCGTTCGGCCCGAGAAGCCCGACGATTTCCCCGCGCTTCACGTTGATGTCCACCCCGTTGACCACGGAGCGCCCGTTGTAGATTTTCACAAGCCCGTCGGTCTGCAGGAGGGGGGCTCCCTCCGGGACCGGCTTTCGGTCTGCGAACTCGTCGCTCATTTTGCGGCTCCCGTATCGCTTGTATCCGTGATCACCGTTTTGCTCGGTCCCACGGTGTGGGATTTGCCGTTGCGGTTGAGGAACATGATCGTGCCCTCCTCGGTTCCCACCTGGGTATTCACGTTCTGTTGGACAGACGGCCAGCTCTTCAATGTGATCTCCCCGGTTTCCGGGACGTAGCTCGCAAAACCCGCTTTGCCGATCGCCTTGCTCGGCTTGCCGCTCTTGTCGGTGTTCTCCTGAATGATCACCACGTTGCCGAACGCCTCGGTCAGCTCCATGCCCTTGCGGCTTTTGCTCAACGTCACTCTCAGGCGGTCGCAGGTCAGCGTAAACTGGGGGTCGTGCACGATCACGTTTCCGGTGAACTCCGCCACGCTCGCCGCATTGTCAAAAGTGGCCTCCTTGTTTGCGAGGATCTCGGTTTTGGCATCAGCTGGCCGGTCTTTTCCCAGCCCGGCAAAGGCACCCGCCGGGGTGGATTTCGATTGTTCCCCTCCGCTCATAGAGGGAGTCTGCTGCGCATGGGCGGCACAGACTCCCGCGAATAGGAGGACGATTAGTGGATGGATTTTTGTCATTTAACTAAGTCGGGGGATTGAATAACCATTCGAATTTTCCCACGCAAGATTGCGTTGCGGGTCTTGGTGTTAAACTCGACGGAGTCGCCGGTGATCTCAAAATCGTCCCTGCGGATCAGCGCGTGCTTGTCTCCGGTGAGAACCCGCGTTTCGAGATCGAAGATCGAGTGGGGCATCTCGACATTGACCTTTTTTCCGTCATCGTCGAGAGATTCGATCTTCATGTTCTGCATGTCCACATGATGCTCGTCCAGTTTTGTGGCGACCTCCGCCTCGATCGTCATCACCAGCTTGCCCTCCTCGTTGCGGTGGGGGATTTTGATCCCTTTGACGGGAATTCCCACCGGCACTGGAACATCAAAGCCCTCGGTCTCGGACGGCTTGCCATCAGTGCCATCCTGCTTTTTTTCAGCCGCGGTTTCTTTAGCGGCTTTGGGAACTGTGTCTTCGCACCAGAGCGGCTGCACGGCCAAGCAAAGCAGGACAGGAATCAGGCTATGCCACCGCATCACGAAGGGTCCTGAGTTGTGCAAGAAGCCGCGGCAGATCCCGCAGAGGGATTTGATTGGGTCCGTCGGAAAGGGCTTTTGCGGGATTTTCATGTGTCTCAATAAAGAGGCCGTCACATCCGGCGGCCACCGCGGCACGCGCCAAGATCGGGGCCAGTTCGCCGTCGCCGCCGGTCGTCTCCCCGGCTCCTCCCGGACGTTGGACCGAATGAGTGGCATCGAAAACGACCTGACAATTCAGGCTCTGCATCCAATAGATGGATCGCATGTCGGCGACAAGGTTATTATAGCCGAACGTCGTTCCTCTCTCGGTGAAAAAATAGGCCCTGCAACCGGTAGCGTCGAGCTTCTTTGCAACATTGGCCATATCCCAGGGAGCCAGAAACTGACCCTTCTTCACGTTGACCACCCGTCCGGTTGACCCCGCAGCAACGATCAGGTCTGTCTGCCGGCAGAGAAAAGCGGGGATCTGAAGCACATCGATGGTTTCGCCGGCGATTTCCGCCTCTCGCGGCGAGTGGACGTCAGTCGTTACAGGAACCCCGAATTCCCCGCCGATTTCTCCCAGCAACGCGCAGCCATCCCGGACGCCGGTTCCCCGGAAGGACCTGCCAGAGGTCCGGTTGGCCTTGTCATAAGAAGCCTTGAAGACAAAAGACGCCCCCTCGCCGTCGCAGATGGTCTTCAGCTTTTTCGCCATCCGGCGGGTGAACGCCGCCGATTCGATCACGCACGGGCCCAGAATAAAAAGCAGCTCGCTACCCCCGAGTTTGTGGGGGCCGATTTTGACAACAGGTCTTCGCAGCATCGCCCTCCACACTACGTGGCAACCGATTTTCCGCAAGCCTTGGAATCCCGGTCCGGTCCAGCGAGCAGTTTAAGAATCCTCCGCCACTCCCGGTCTTGCAATTGTCATATGGGCATCCAAGATTCCGCCGCATGACCCTTTCTCATGCGACCAGCGTTCTCCAACTTGCTGTTAGCCCCGCGATCATCATCTCCGCCTGCGGCCTTCTGATCCTGAGCATGTCCAACCGGCTTGGCAGGGCGATTGACCGGGCCAGGATCCTCTCGCGGGAGCGCGCGACGGGATCCGATTCGCGCAAGAAGAACATCGACCAGCAGATGAAAATTCTCCTCCACCGCTGCGGCCTGATCCGATCCTCGATCCTCTCCTGTTCGATCTGCATTCTGCTGACTGCGATCCTGATTCTGGCGCTGTTCATTCTGACGTCCGTCGAGATGGATGCCGGGCTGATCGTTGCCGCGATTTTTTGCGGAAGCATCGTTTCGCTGGCGATCGCGCTGGTATTTTTCACCTGCGATGTCTTTCTGGCGCTGAAGGCGATGGAGACGGAAATCAGCGGGGAGCAGGAGCCGGGGTAGCCGGGGGGACGAAAAGTATTCGTGTGCATGTGAGGCGCAATCTGCGAGTGTGGGTTCCGTGCGGGAACTCATTTCCCGCAGCACACCAAACCTCATTAAAGAAAACCAAATATCATGGGCGACAAATCCCCGAAATCCGTCAATAAAAAGGCCGCCCAAAAGCAGTCGAAGCACAACTCCTCGAATCAGAAGAAGCAGCAGGCTGCCGCAGCCAAGCAGGCCGTTCCGGCAAAAAAGAAATAATTCCGGAAACAGCGTTTACTACGGGAAAATCCGGGGGCGGGCGCATGCCAAAACTTCAACAGGATCAGGTCTGGAAAACCAAGACCGGCTTCATTCGTATCATCCATTTGGAACGGCTCTCCGTCGCTTACAAAGTCCTCCAGGACATGGGGACCCGGGACGGCACCCACCACGAGGTCAGCAAGAAGGAATTCACCCGGCTGATCAAATCCGCGGCGCTTCTGACTCCCGAGGAAGTCCGGGCGGCCAGAGGATAAACCTGGTTGGCACCGCCCGCCTCCACAACAAAACCAAGCCCGCAAATCGCCGGCAACTAACCGCTTTTCGCGGGAGAAGCCGTTGCCGGCGCAGGTTTTTGCCGCGGTTTGCGCACCGATTCAAGCCCTCGACGCGCATAGTCGATCACATGCCCCTGATGGATCAGCCACGACAGGTCTCCAGCCACAGCGGCTTCGCGGGCGGCTTCATCGGCAGGGGAATTCCTGAGCGCCACAAGGGCTTTCCATTGCTCTGCCCTCGGCGTGGCGTGGTGGGAATCGAGGTAGTCGAGGATCCCGCTAAGCCCCTCGGCGACGGGCGTGCCCTGCCGGTCGAGGTGGCGCGGGCGGGCCACCGAGATGTAGGTGATGTTCTCGTGCGCCTTGAAAATCTGAAGCCCTTTTGACGACAATTCCTGCCCGACGATGTGTGCGAGCGGGAGAGGGAAGCGGCGAAGATCGAGAACGGCATTCTGCGCGAGCTGGCGCACGGGGGTGTCCGAGTGGTGGACAGCAACGGACCCCGGCACAGCGGCCTGATCCGGCAGCGACGCGATCAGGGCTGCGGCGTGGCGGGACCGGAAATGGCGTTCGACCGCTTTCAGGTCGGAAAGCTTTTCAGAATCCCCGCCATTCTCGAGGGGATAGAATTCCTCGCGGGTGCTCTGTTCCGCTTTCCATTTTTCCAGAAACTCCGGTTCCTTGACCATGCGGACACGGCTCTTGAACGCTTCGAAAGGCATTTTGGAAAACTGCTCGGCGTGCAGCTTGCGGAGTCGGGTCTGGTAATCGTGGTAGTT
>CAZSDC010000235.1:0-4747 GCA_964605515.1 uncultured Chthoniobacter sp. | reverse complement strand
CTGCATGAATGCGACACTTACAGAATTGCGCCGGGAGACGAGCCGGGTTCTCCGTCCGGTGATTCATGGGTCAAAGACGGTGACGCTGACCGAGCATGGGCAGGAGGTCGCGGAAATCTCCCCAAAATCCTCGCCGGATCGCAGGCGTGCGTTGGAGTTGCTCGCGGCGATCGGGCCTGTCGCATTGCCCCCTCGTAAGTGATGGAGTTCCTCTTGGACAGCAATGTGGTTTCCGAGCTTTGGAAGCCGCGTCCTTCGGAAAATGTGGTCTCGTGGATTTCGTCCGCCGAGTGGCTGGTCCCGGTGGTGGTCATTGCGGAAATCCAGGAAGGCGCGGAGGCGGCTCCGACCACCGCGCGCCGCACGGAAATCAACCGGCGGCTCGACGACTTCCTGCTGGAATCGGACGGGCTCACCGTGGATTGGGATGCGGAGACCGCCCGCACTTGGGCGCGGCTCAGGCACTCGCGCGAGGGGAAACGGCAACCCCAGTCGCTCTGGGACAGCCTGATTGACGCGATGGCCGTGCGACATGGGATGAAAATCGCATCCCGCAACCATGTGGACTTCCGCCACGGCGTTGTCTTTGACCCGTGGACCGGGAAGGAGCATCAGCCGAGGGGATAGTGAGGCAGATGGGGGGCCTATAAAATAAATGTTCCCCGGCAAAGAGTGCCCTGATCCGCGCGTAAGGAAAGAAATGAGAGGGGAACTGATCGACGACATGTCGATAACGCGAGGGAGGGCGAGGCTCCGTCCGAGCCGTGATCCATTGGGGCTCACACGGAGGTTCGCCCTCCCATCCTTGGCTTTACGCGCGGATCAGGGGAGGGGCTTGCCTGTTGACGTCAGATGGGAAGCGGGGGCGTTTCATGGTGAACTATTTCGGCAATGAAGTGAGCGAACAACCGCGCGGCATTGTCAGCGCCCTGCCCCTGCGTCCATTTTCTCCGCCACGCCGGTTGGCAGCGCGGAAGTTTTTTGATGGAATGCCGCCATGCCTGCGAAGCCACCGGCCATCGTCCTGAACACCGGGGAAATCCCGCTCCCGCAGGCGGTGGCCGCGCACCTGCAAACGCAGGGAGGAAAGTCGCTGGATCACATCCTGGTGGTGCTTCCCACGATCGAGGCCGGACGCCGGGTGGTCGATGCCCTGTTGGGCGAGGACGATGTCATTTTTCCGCCGCAGTTCGCGACCCCGCTGACCCTGGTTCCATTTGGCGAAGGCGAAGGCGTGGCCACCGTGACCCAGGCGGGCATGGCATGGCACGCGATCCTGTCGGAGGCGAAGGACTGCCCGCTCACGTTCGGCGATCATCCCGGAACCAAACTCGCCGCAAGCTTCGTCGCGCTCACCCGCGATCTGGCGGCGGGCGCATGGAACATCCCGTCCGCCGCCGCAATCCTTTCCGCGCGCGATCCCCGCTGGGAAGAATGGCGGACACTTTGGAAATCCTACATGGCGCGGCTGGCTTCGGTCGGTCTTCGCTGCCCGGCAGAGGCGCAGCTCGAGGCCGCAGAAAATTTCCGACCGCCCGACGGGATCACGAAGATCCTAATTGCCGGCGTTGCGGATCTGCCACCGCTGGCCCTACGGGCAATCCAGAATTGCGAGACGGAGATCCTCATCCACGCGCCGGGAACCGGGGGTCAGTGTGCATATTCTTGCATTTTCCTGAAAATTTCTGCGCCTTGAGCGGGATATTTTCTTCGTCGGATGGGAGCGATCTGGATCCAGGAGGTTTTGAGTAAGCAGAAGCGGGTTTTCGGCGAGGGTGCCGGAAGCGATGTTCGCATGTGCGCCACTGCGGTGATTTCCGTGAGATTGGCGGAGGAATCCGCATGCGCATATTCTGTTCCGAGTGGAGCGAAAGAGGAATTGTCAATGGGGCACCTCTTGGGCAGGGAAGTTCTTTTGGTTGGTTGTCGGCGGGGCTTCCGAGATGGTTTGACGCCGGTCGCCAATGATGGCAAGCCAAGTGGGCCGTGATGAATTTCTCTCGTGAGGGTCGTTCCAGCGATCCCGGAACGCGCCCGCCCGTCAAAGTCCGGACGGTGTCGTTTCGCGTCCTGCTGTTCGTCGTCATTCTGGGGCTCATCCTCGCTTCGAGCCTCAGCACGACGTTGTTCGGGGCGCGAGGAATCGCGACCGTGATCCGCAAGCTCCTCGAAAGCCAGATCGAATCCACGCTCGACGCGGTGACCGTCCGCGTCGAGAGCCTTTTCGAGCCCTCGGACCGGCTCCTGCAAACGTTCGAAAAGAGGATCCGCACTGGCGCGTTGCCGACATCCGACCAAATCGAGCTCGCGCGGGTTTTCGCGGAGGCGCTGGAGTTCGAGGACGGAATCAAGTGGATCTATTTCGGGTATGCGGACGGACGGCTTTCCGGGGCGCTGCTCGATCACGGCCAGATCGTTCTGGACGTCTCTCAACCCGGCAGTCCCGGGCAAGAGTGGAAGCAGCCCGACGGCGGCGGACTGGCCCCATTCCAGTCCGGCGCTGCGCCAGAGCCCTTCGATGCAAGGGAGAGAATCTGGTTTCATCTCGCCAAAGAGCATCCCGGGATCGTCTGGACGCGACCCTACCAATACGCCGGGGACCAAGGCCGGGGACTGACCGTCTGCAAGGCGGTGCGTTCCGCGGACGGCACCTTGATCGGAGTGGTCGGCGTGGATTTCCTGCTCAAGGACATCACCGACTACCTCCGGCGTTTGGAGGAGGAATACCATGGCGAGCTGCGCGTGTTTTCGATGCAGGGCCACATCCTTGTGTCGCCGGCATCGCCGAATTACGACCCGATCATCGAGATGATCCGCAGGCGGCTCGAGAATCCCGATGACTGGGAGAAGATCCGGCGTAAAGGCACCCCTCTGGTCAGGGATTTCACGGTTCCGGGAGACACGTTGATCGCGGGGGTCCGCCGGGCGGATGTTCCCGGAGATCTTGACTGCGTGATCGCCATCGTTTTCAGCCGCAAGCAGGCGTTTGGAGCGCTCGAAAACACCATTCGCATGGGGGTCCTCACGGCCCTCGTAGCATTGGCGGCTTCGCTCGCGGTGGGGGTATTTGTTGCCGGTCGAATCGCAACCCCGCTCAAGGGGCTCGCCACGGCTGTCGCCAGGATCGGACGCTTTGACCTCGGAGCACATCCGATGCCCCGCTCAAGCGTCCGCGAAATCCGGGCGCTTTCGGACGCGATCGAGCTCATGCGTTCGGGCCTCCAGGCATTCTCGCACTACGTGCCGGTCGACCTTGTCCGGGATCTCGTGCAAGGAGGGGCAGTCGCGGCCCTCGGGGGCGAGAGGCGAGAGGTCGCGATCATGTTCTGCGACCTGGCCGGATTTACCGCCTACTCCGAAAATACGACGCCGGAGGAGGCGGTCGAGATTCTGACCCGCTACTTTGAAGACTTCGGGAGCGCGATCGACGCAAACGACGGGGTCATCGACAAATTTCTGGGCGACGGGATGATGGCTGTTTTCAACGCGCCGGCACGGATCGCCGATCCTGAGGCCTCCGCCAGCCGGGCAGCGCTGCGCGGGGTTGCCGCGATGCAGGCGAGGGGTAGCCAGTTCGCCGTCCGCATTGGCCTGCACTGCGGAGAATGCCTGATCGGGAACGTCGGCACACAGACCCGGTTCACCTACACCGCGATCGGCGATTGCGTAAATCTCGCCAGCCGGCTCGAGAGCCTCAACAAAACCTACGGCACACAGACTGTCGCGAGCTCGACTTTCCAGCAGGCCGCAGGGGACACGGAATTCCTGTGGCGGCGGCTTGACCGGGTCGCTGTCGCCGGCCGGACCGCGCCTCTGGACATCTTCGAACTCGTGGGCCTCCGCGCGGAGGCGTCAGGGGAAGCGCTGCGCGTCGCGGAAAATTATTCCGCCGCGCTTGAAGCGTTTCTTAGCCGCGATTTCCAGGAAGCCTCGCGGCTCTTGAAGCAATCTTTCCTCGCGGCGGACAAGCCGTCGCAATTGCTCCTGGTTAGGATCGAACAAGAGTTGTCTTCTCCCACAGTGACCGGATGGGAAGGGGTGAACCGGTTCGAGGAGAAATAGTCGCAGATGCTCCCCGGAAGCCATTCGGGATTGAAGCGGAAAAGTTGCTTCAACCCTTGGCCATTGTCGCGGTCCGCCTATGCGATCCGTTCGAGAAGGAAGGACTTGAGGTCGGCGATGGCGACCCGTTCCTGCTGCATGGAATCTCGGTGGCGGAGAGTCACCGTCCCCGCCTTCTCCGGGCCGTTTTCGCCGACGGTGTCGAAGTCGACAGTGATGCAGAACGGAGTGCCGGCTTCATCCTGGCGGCGGTAGCGGCGACCGATGGCACCAGACTCGTCGTAAAAGACGTTCATGTCTCCGCGGAGCGTCTGGACGATCGCTTTCGACGCCTCGACGAGGGCGGGCTTGTTTTTCATGAGCGGGAAGACGCCGCATTTGATCGGGGCCATTCGCGGGTGGAAACGCATGACGTTGCGGGTCTCGGATTTCCCCTTGTCGTCGGTGACGGTCTCCTCGGCGAATGCCTCGCAGAGCAGGGCCAGCACGGTGCGGTCGGCTCCGGCGCTGGGTTCGACGACATGCGGCACAAAGCGTTCTTTTGTCTCCTCGTCGTAGTAATCGAGAGGCTTGCCGCTGTGCTCGATGTGTTTCGAGAGATCGTAATCGGTCCGGTAGGCAATCCCTTCCAGCTCGCTGACGCCGAACGGGAACTCGTATTCGAGGTCGTAGGTTTTTTTCGAGT
>CAZSDC010000234.1:0-4747 GCA_964605515.1 uncultured Chthoniobacter sp. | reverse complement strand
TCAGCTTAGCGATACTAATGCTCGTTCGGCTTTTTTCTCCATCTTACAGTCTTGTCATGATGAAAGTTGTAATCTTTCCCCTAATATGCGAATGTCAGAGAATCAAATGGCTTCAGCGCCTGCGGTTGAGGCAGATTGTTCTTTGGTAAAATATATCAGGGTGTCGCCAGACACCTGGGGATTTGCGGAAACAAATCGTCATCGTCTGGTGATCCTGCGCAGTGGCACCACCCGTTCCCATTCCGAACACGGAAGTGAAACGCTGCAGAGCCGATGGTAGTGCATCTATAGGTTGTGCGAGAGTAGGTCGTTGCCAGTATTGCGCCCGGCACTTTGGAAACAAAGTGCCGGGCCTTTTTTTCGAATTTTTTATTGAGTCCTCGGTGCAGTAGACTAAGTTCCCATTTCCCGCAATTCGGAACGGTGATTCCAGGTGGAGCCAACTGCTCTGACGGAAAAGTGAACCGAACCGGAACCAACAATATTTATGTCAGCAAATCCCAACTCACCAAACCGCGCGTTTCCTTTGGAGCGCACACGCAACATCGGCATCGCCGCTCACATTGATGCCGGCAAGACCACGCTGACCGAGCGCATTCTTTTTTACACAGGAATGATCCACAAGATTGGCGAGGTGCACGAGGGGACAACTGTGACCGACTGGATGGAGCAGGAGAGGGAACGCGGAATCACGATCACGTCTGCGGCGACCACCTGCGCGTGGATGCAGCGGCCCGAGGAAGGCATCTACAAAGCTTACGAGGGGATCAAGATGCGGGTCAACATCATCGACACTCCGGGGCACGTTGACTTTACCGCTGAGGTCGAGCGATCGCTTCGCGTATTGGATGGCGCCATCGCTGTTTTCTGCGGGGTGGCGGGAGTTCAGCCACAGTCCGAAACTGTCTGGCGTCAGGCCACGAAATATGGTGTTCCCCGCATTGCGTTTGTTAACAAGATGGACCGTACGGGAGCTGATTTTGATGCAGCCGTGCAGAGCATGCGAACGAAACTGGGTGCCAACGCCTGGCCGGTTCTCATCCCGCTTGGACGTGAGGATTATCTCAAGGGCCAACTCGACGTGATCAATAAAAAAGCCGTTATCTATTTGGACAATGACATCATGGGCTCCACCTATGAGATCCAGGAGATTCCTGACGAGTTCAAGGAATCCACGGAAAAGGCGTATGCCGATCTGCTTGCCCAGATGTGCGATCTGGATGAGGAGTTGGGAATGCTTTACCTTGAGGAAAAGCCGATCTCGAAGGTGGATCTCAAGGCTGCGATCCGCCGCCAAACGATTGCAAACCGGTTCGTGCCGGTCGTTGGCGGTTCGGCGTTCAAGAATAAGGGCGTGCAATTCCTGGTTGATGCGGTGCTGGATTACCTTCCGGGCCCGCTTGACATTCAGCCTGCGAAAGGTCTGAACCCTGATAACGTATCTGAGACGATTGAAGTGACCTCGGATGACAACGCCAATTTTTGTTCCCTGGCTTTCAAGCTCTGGAGTGATCCGTTTGTTGGAAAGCTCGTTTTCTTCCGAGTTTACTCCGGAAAACTTTCCAAAGGCGACACGGTTTACAATCCCCGCACAAACAAGCGCGAGCGTATCAGCCGCCTGATCCAGATCCAGGCCGACAAGCGTGAGGACATTGACACTTGTTACTCGGGCGACATTGCCGCCATCGTCGGCATCAAGAATATCACGACCGGAGACACGCTGTGCGATGAAGATCATCCGATTCTTCTTGAGCCGCCGTCGTTCCCCGATCCCGTTATCTCGATGTCCGTCGAGCCGAAGACCAAGATTGACCAGGAAAAAATGGGCATTGCCTTGCAGCGCTTGGCCGAAGAGGACCCGACGTTCCGTGTCTTTACAGACGAGGACACCGGCCAAACCATTATCGCCGGCATGGGCGAACTCCACTTGGAAATCATCCGCGACCGTATGCTTCGGGAATTCAAGGTCGAGGCCAATTCCGGGAAACCTCAGATCGCATACAAGGAGACGATCCTGACTCCTGCTGACGGCGAGGGCAAACTGGTGAAGCAATCCGGCGGACGCGGACAATATGGCCACGTCATCTGCAAGGTCACGCCGAACGAACGGGGCAAGGGGATAACCACTGAAAACAAGGTCGTGGGTGGAACCATCCCGAAGGAGTTCATTCCAGCCGTTATCAAAGGCTTCAACGAAGCAGTTCTGAACGGCGTGGTGGCCGGCTACCCCGTGATTGATGTCCATGTGGACATCATCGACGGCAGCTACCACGACGTGGATTCAAACGAAATGGCGTTCAAAATGGCCGCCATCTTTGCAATCAAGGATGCGTTGAAAAAGGCAAAGCCGATCCTGCTCGAACCGATCATGAAGGTAGAGAACATCACTCCCGATGAATTTCAGGGGGACATTATGGGTGATCTCAACCGGCGTCGTGCGAAAATTATGGGCATCGAGACCAAAGGCAATTTGTGCACCGTGAATGCCGAGGTTCCATTGTCAGAGATGTTTGGATACGCCACCGCGATCCGGTCGCTTTCCAAGGGCCGCTCTTCCTATTCGATGGAACCCTCGCACTTTGAGCAGGTTCCCGAGCAGGTCAAGGCGGCAATCCTCGATCAGAAAGCCTGATCGGAACTGCAGCAGGTTCGGGACATCTGGGCGAAACGCAGCTTGGGTCGGCACGAAGTACGGCACGAAGTACGGGAAGCGTCTGCTTCATTTGTGCTACTTGCTGTTATCCGGATGGAATCGCGGATGTTAAGCCCGAAAACGTCGCTTCCCGAAGCAGAACACAGACCGTGTTTCTGCAAGCCCCGATTTCGGGTGGAGCGTTATAAGATCCTTTACCCATGAAGCGTCTGCAGTAAAAAGAACGACATCCTCGATAACCCTCCGGGTGCGCAGCACATTTTTACGGCAATGACCCTATGAATTTGCCATGATGCTCACAGAGCATGACGACACTTTCCCTGGATTCATTGGCGACTCGGATTTCCGGTGAACTCGTGACCGGAGAGACGATGCGGAAACTCTACGCAACCGACGCGTCGGAGTATCAGGAAATGCCGCTAGCCGTCGCCTTTCCGAAAGACGAGTCCGACGTGCGGGAAATCATCTTGTTCGCGAAGAACGCCCGGATCGGAATCATTCCGCGCACTGCAGGAACATCGCTTGCCGGGCAGGTTGTGGGGAGCGGGCTGGTCGTGGATTTGTCCCGGCACTTCAATCGGATTATCGAAGTCAACAAAGGCTCGCGACGGGTCCGTGTCCAGCCGGGGGTCGTCCGCAATGAGCTGAACTTTGAGCTCGCGAAGCACGGGCTATTTTTCGGTCCGGAGACCTCCACCGCGAACCGCGCGATGATCGGCGGAATGGTCGGGAATAACTCGTGCGGCTCCAACTCGATTATCTACGGGAGCACGAGGGAGCACCTGGTTTCGGTGCGCGGATTTTTCAGCGATGGAAGCGAAGGAACCCTGCATAGCCTCTCCCAATCCGAGTTCGAAAACAAATGCCGGGATGGGTCGACGATGGAAGGCCGGATCTACGAGGGAGTCCGCGCTCTGCTCGGGGACCGACGGAACCGCAGCCTGATTTCGGAAAATTATCCGCGCCAATCCATCCCCCGCCGCAACACCGGCTATGCCCTTGACCTGCTGATGGACGCCGAAGTATTTGATCCGGAATCCCGGCACGATTTCAATTTCTGCAAGCTAATAGCGGGCTCTGAGGGTACGCTTTTTTTCTGCGTGGAGTTCGAGCTCGACTGCGATCCGCTTCCCCCGCCTCATGTGGCCTTGGTTTGCGGCCACTTCCATTCAGTGGACGAGGCGCTGCACGCCAATCTTGTGGCCTTGGATTTCGGCCCATCCGCCTGCGAGTTGATCGACCGCCACATCCTCGAGTGCACACGGGCCAACCACTCGCAGGAGAGAAACCGGTCATTTGTGGTTGGCGATCCCGGAGCGGTATTGGTGGTCGAGATTCGGCGGGATCAGGAGGCGGACATGGAATCCGCTGTGGCCGCGCTGCAATCCGCCTGGCAGACGGCGGGGTTCGGCTATGCCGTGCCGGTCCTGCGAGGGAACGAAGGAAACAAAGTGTGGGAACTCCGTCGCGCAGGGCAGGGACTCATGAGCAATGTCGTCGGTGATGCCAAGCCCCGCGAGGTGGTCGAGGACACCGCGGTGGATGTACGCGACCTGCCTGCATATATCGCGGAATTCAAGGCCATCCTCCAGAGCAAGTATGGCATCGGATGCGTCTATTATGCTCACGCGGGCACCGGCGAACTGCACACACGCCCGCTCTTTGACCTCAAGACCGAGGAGGGGCTGAAAACTTTCCGCGGCGTCGCGACGGATATCGCGCACCTCGTGAAAAAATATCGCGGATCGCTCAGCGGCGAGCACGGCGACGGACGGCTGCGCGGAGAGTTCATCCCGCTGATGGTCGGGCAGGAATGCTACGACTTCATGAAGAGGGTGAAGGCGGCCTTCGATCCGGAAAATATTTTCAACCCCGGCAAGATCGTGGATACGCCGCCGATGGACACCCACATCCGCCACGAGCCAGGGCACCCCACGCCGGAATACGAGACGGTGTTTGATTTCAGCGATGCGGCGGGAGTCGTCCGGGCCGCAGAAAAATGCAACGGCTCCGGCGACTGCCGAAAGTCGCACATGGCTGGCGGGACGATGTGCCCGAGCTACATGGCCACCCGCGAGGAAAAGCACACGACAC
>CAZSDC010000233.1:0-4767 GCA_964605515.1 uncultured Chthoniobacter sp. | reverse complement strand
CGAATGCCCAGATCGGGATCGTGCAGGGAGTTCTCATCGCCACGCTTCCCGGCATGTTCCTCTCGCCGTGGATCACGAGGAGGTTCCGGCACAAAAAAATCTACCTTTACGTGGCGGACTCTCTTTATCTGCTCCCCATCGGAATCGTGGGAGCCGCAGTGTGGGCTGGCGTCACAAGCAGCGGGACCGCGATGATCGGATTCATCATCTGGATGATGTGCGCCGGCCAGGTTGCCGCGGGATTCGGGGGGCTGCCCAACCAGGAATTCTTTGCCGCGTGTATCCCGATGCGCCTGCGCGGACGGCTTGCCGGCCTCACCTCCGGCGTGGGCGGCTTGCTGGGCATCGCCGGGGCGGGATTCGCGGCGTGGGTGCTGGTTGCGCTGCCCAAACCACAGGGCTTCGGCGCACTTCTCGTCCTCGCCTGGCTGATATGCCAGATCGCGGATACGGCGATCCTCTTCGCCAAAGAGCCTCCGACACCGGTCGAGAAATCTCCGGCTCCCTGGGGAAAGGCCATGTGGCTGGCGTTCTTGCAGGACTCGAAATTCCTGCGGCTGACCCTGGTGATTTGCCTACTCTCCCCGCTCGTCGGCCAGCTCGCGATCTTCGCGACCGTCTTCGCATTCCGAGAGTTGAAGTTCGAAACGCAGATGGCCGCATGGTTATATATGTGCACCTCGATCGCCCGGGTTTCACTCAGCCCTGCAGCCGGATGGATCACCGATCGCTGGGGTGCCAGGAACTCCCTGCTTTTCTGGCCGGCCCTCGCCGCCGTCACGTTTTTTCCGCTCGCAATTTTTCCCGGTGTGCTCACCGTCTTTGCGGCGACCGCGCTGGCAGCCGTGGCATGGAGCGGATTCTCGGGTGCCATGAATGCCCTCACCTGCGGGATCCCCCAGCCCGAACACCGCGCTGGCCATTTCACTCTGCTTGGATTCTGCATGATCGCCGCGAATTCCGCAGGGCCGGTTCTCGTCGGATGGATGTTCGATGTCGTCCCGTATCGTCCGGGCTTTGCAATCCTGGGTGTGGCGGCCCTTGCCGTATCGGGTGCCGGATACCTCCTTCTCCGGGATATGAGTTCCCGCTGGGAGGATTTTCAATAGGCGGGAATGCGGATTGTGGCGCAGGGGGTAAACCGCGTAGCTATAAGAAATGTCTTCAGTTCTGTTATCCGCAAAAGACCTCAAACTCGCCTACGGCAACCAAATTCTTCTCAATGGGGTTTCCCTGACAGTGGCCCCCGGCGAGAAGGTCGGGCTCGTCGGCCGCAACGGCTGCGGAAAGACCAGCCTTTTCAAGATCCTCGCGAAGGAGTCGGATGCGGATTCCGGGGAAATTTCCCTGCGGCGCGGTATCCGGGTCGGCTACCTGCCGCAGGAGTTTGAGCTGGATGGCACGAAGACCGTGCTGGAAAACATCGAGGCGGGTGCGGCAGATCTTGTGGAGTGGATGCGGCGTTACGAGGCTGGAGACGGCCACGACAACGACGGCCTGCTCGAGCTCATCCAGCACGCGGATGGCTGGAACCTGCAGACGCGCATCAAAGCGGAAGCCGGCTCGCTGGCTGCCCCGCCGCTCGATGCGCTGGTCGGCCCCCTTTCTGGCGGAGAAAAGCGCCGCGTGGCACTTTGCCGGGCACTGGCCTCCCAGCCGGATCTCCTTCTGCTCGATGAACCGACGAACCACCTGGATTCCGAGACGATCCGCTGGCTGGAGGACTTCCTGCGCGAGTTTCCTGGCGCACTGATCTTCGTCACCCACGACCGGTATTTTTTGGAAACGATCGCCACGCGGATCATCGAGATTTCCGATGGCCGGGCATTTTCTCATCCTGGAAATTACACGGCATTCCTCGAGGCCAAAGCTCTCCGCCGGCAGATCGCGGAACAATCCGAGCGTCGGCGGCAGCGGTTTCTACGCGCGGAGTTGGAATACGTCCGCGCCGGAGTCCGGGCGCAAAGATCAAAATCCAAAAACCGCCTGGACTCGTTCTATCAGATTGCAGGCATGGAGGCTCCGCCTGAGGAGCGCGAGATGGATCTCCTGATTCCGCCCGCACCGGAGATTGGAAACACGGCCGTCGAACTCGCAGGGGCGGGCGCCCGGGCCGGCGAAAACGGACGCTGGCTATTCAGGGATTTGAGCCTGTCACTCCGGGCCGGTCAGTGCACGGGTGTTGTCGGAAGGAACGGCGTCGGCAAGACGACACTCCTGAGACTCTGCCTTGGAGAGCTGCAACCGACGGAGGGAACGGCCACTGTAGGAAAGCGCGTTGTGTTCAATTACATCGACCAGTCGCGCATGCAGTTGGACGGCAAGGGGACCGTCATGGACGAGGTCTCGGATTCCGGGGAGATGGTCGCATTTGGAAATCAAACCCTCACCGCCCGAGCGTATCTGCGGAGGTTCCTGTTTGATGAATCCCGCGTCAAGGAACGTGTCGAGAAGCTCTCCGGAGGCGAGCGCGCCCGCCTCCTGCTTGCAAAAGTGCTTCGCCGTGGTGGCAACGTCATCATTCTTGACGAACCAACAAACGACCTCGATCTGGCCAGCCTGCGCATGCTGGAAGAAGCGCTGGCTCACTTTGAGGGAACGATCCTGGTGGTGAGCCACGACCGGTATTTTCTGGACAGGATTTGCGACCAGATCGTCGCCTTCGAGGAGGGGGGCGTCTTTGTGCAGCCGGGCAACTATTCGTATTATCTCGAAAAGAAAAAAGACCGCGAGGCGCGTGCCCAATCCTCGTTGAAGGCCATGGCTCCAGCTCCGCCGTCGCCCAAACCCGCGGCGAAACTGAAGCGCCTGAACTACAGAGAGCAGCAGGAGCTCGAAAACATGGAGGAAACCATCCTTGCGGCGGAAACCTCTGTCAAAGAAATGGAATCCATGCTGAACGACCCCTCATATTTTGTCACCAATGCCGCGGAGGCGCCAGCGCTGGTCGAAAAACTCGCCTCCACAAAGAACGATGTCGCACGTCTTTATGAAAGGTGGGAGGAACTCGCCGCAAGAAATTGAACGCCCGCATCCCATGGCGTGTCTAATCCGGCAACTAAAGGTATGAAAAATTACTATCAGAAAATCAATCGAAGCCACTACTCGCTGGGCGACCTCATTTCTATCGTCGGCTCCTGCGCCCGCAACAGCAAGGAAACCCTCGCCGCGCTTGCAGACCTATTCGAAAGTGGCCGGGTAATGGTCAACAAACACGGCCAGTTGAAACGCGTGAAGATTGCCGTGGCCCGATAAGAACTTGTCGGCATCGCGGATAATCATTGGTTGCTGATGCCGTCCATAATCAGCCAGTGATTTGTGCGACTGCACAATTCATTGCCAGGATGAGATTACTGGGGGCCGTATTTGGGGGTTGTCAGGACCGCGCATGACGGCAATGTTCGGCTTCTGTGTTTCTCGCCTACTACGTCCACAACCTGAGCCCCTTCCTGCTGGATTTCGGGAATGGTGTTGGGCTGCGCTGGTATGGGCTCGCGTATATCGCGGCCTTTTTTGCCGGATACCACCTCTACGTCCGCCTGGCTAAAACCGGCTACTCGGACCTCTTGCCCACCCAAGTCGGTGACTTCATCACAGGGGTGGCTCTCTTCGGGGTGATTCTCGGCGGGCGTTTGGGCTACATGCTCCTTTACGACTGGGACAACTTTATCGCGAACCCGCTCGTCTTTTTTAAATTCTGGGATGGCGGGATGTCGAGCCATGGGGGAATGATCGGCGTCGTCGTCTTCACGTTCATCTACTCAAAGCGCAAACACATTTCCTGGCTCAACATTGGAGACAACATAGTGGTTGTCGCGCCAATCGGGCTGTTTTTTGGCCGCTGCGCGAATTTCATCAACGGGGAGCTCTTCGGCCGCGTCACAAGTATCCCGTGGGCTGTCCAGTTTCCCAAGGAACTCTACGACGCGCCACCGGAGACCGTAAGACTCGCGATCTCAGAATCAGCCATGTTGAATCCCGATTGGACAACCATCGCTGCCGTAGTGGACAACACCCGGCTCTCCCCGGCGCTTCGCAATCAGTTGGCGGGCACACTCTCACCGAGGCATCCGTCACAGATTTACGAGGCACTTCTTGAAGGCGCCCTACTGTTTGCCATCCTCTACCTCCTCAGAACCCGCTTCCGGCTTCCCAACGGCGTCCTCACGGGGATTTTCTTTATCGCTTACGCAATCGTCCGGATCATAGGAGAAATGTTCCGCCAGCCGGATGCCCCGCTGACGATGGGTTTTTCCCGAGGGCAGTTTCTCTCGCTTTTTCTTGTGGCAATAGGCGCCGCCTACCTCACTTACGCCATGCTCAAGCCCACTTGGGCACCAAAATTCCGCACATGAAGCGAGGTCGCGTGCTCATCGGAATTCTTGCCGTGCTGGCGGCGGTAGCCTGGCTCATATTCCGGATTCCAAATTTCTCGTCCGCCGCGCACCCGGCACACGATTACAGCGAGGCGATGGATCAGTTTGCGGCTCTGGAAAAACAGGAATCGGCCCTGCCACTCCGTCCAGAAGGGAAAAGCCGGCTCTTCACTCACGGGAGAAAGACGGATCGCGCATTTGTTCTTCTCCACGGCCTCACAAACTGCCCGGAACAATTTGTCCCCCTGGCCCGCATCCTCTTTCAATCGGGGGCCAATGTCGTGGTCCCGAGAGCCCGCTACGCCGGATATTCCGACAAGATGAACGATGTCCAAGGGCTTCAGTCCGGACAGGATCTCCTGGATCAAGCGGCACAAGGACTGGACATCGC
>CAZSDC010000232.1:0-4790 GCA_964605515.1 uncultured Chthoniobacter sp. | reverse complement strand
GCCATACACGAATTGGTCGTGCCCAAATCAATGCCTAGAATTTTTGCCATAAATAGATAATCTTTCCCAGACACTCAGCAATTCGCATGCCTCGGGGTATTATATATTCATAACTGCTTTATAATAAGTATTTAGAAAATACTTATCAGCATATTTCACAATCGAATAACTGCGCATTCTTGGCTCATATGTCGAATAATCCGCGCCAAACGCGCCATTCTGGCACTCTTTTATTAAAACCATCCAATACCCCTCCGATAGTGACTGGTCCTCTGGCACAGACCGGGCAGATTTTTCGGGCGTTGCTTGACTCCGGCAGAAGATTTACGTTGGTCGCTGAATGACATCGCCGTCTGAAAACGAGAAAATGCTTTCCCTGCTCCGGCAAGTCTCCCGCTCGTTTTACCTGTCGCTGCGGCTGCTGCCCGGCTCGGTCCGTCCGACCATCGGTTTGGCCTACCTGCTGGCCCGCGCCTCGGACTCGATCGCGGATGCAGCCACCACTTCTGTGGAACTCAGGAGCCATTTGCTGGAAGGGCTTCCGGATTCTTGGACAGAGCGCGAAGCGTCGGGCCTTGGCAGCCTGCCGGACGGAGAGAAAGCGCTCATAGAATCCCTTCCGGAGCTCCTGCAATACCTTGATGCCTCGCCGGACAAGGGGGAAATCCTTACAGTCTGGAAGATCATTCTCAGCGGACAGCTCTTCGATCTGCAGCGGTTCGGCCCGGACGCCACGCCGCTAACCCTCGACGAAGCGGCCTATTACACCGGGCTCGTCGCTGGCTGCGTGGGAAAATTCTGGACGCAGATTTGCTTCAAACACATTCCGCGATACTCGGAGGAATCGCCAGAGACGATGTGCAGTCTTGGATACGAATTGGGCTGCGGCTTGCAGTGGGTCAACATCCTGCGCGACAGGCACGGCGACGACGCAGCGGGCAGAGTCTATGTCACGCACAATGATTTTCCCGCAGCGATGCGGACGGCGCGCGAACATCTGGCTGCGGGAAGCCGGTATGCATCGCTCGTTCGTCCCCGCAGACTGCGCGCAGCATGCCGGTTGCCGCTCGATGTCGGCCTCCGCACCCTTGCTCTGGTGGAAGCCAACCCGCAGGCGCCGGGGCTCAAAGTCGGTCGCGGCTTCGTCTGGATCTCGCTCCTGCGGGCGCTGTGGCATTGACCATCGGGATTCGCTTCGTGTAGGCAGTGGTGCATGGGATCGATCCACATCAACCGCAACCGGCAGAACCTCGGCCAATATTCCGATCAGGATGTGGCCGACGGCCTGCAGAGTGGAAAATTTCTTCCCGACGATCTTGCCTGGCAGGAGCCGATGGATTCGTGGCAGCCTCTCTCCTCGTTCACCAACCTGCCTCCGGCCTCTGCGGTTCCATCCGCTCCGCCACCATTCTCCTCGGTGCCGCCAGCGCCCTCAGGAAGCGACGTGCCCGTCTGGGAAAGCGCCGAGCCTCCCCCCCTCCTGACCGCCCTCGTCGAGACGATCAAGCAGGTCTTCTCGAAACCCGCGGAAACATTCCGGGCCATGCCCTGCGAGGGCGGGTTCGGGAAGCCGTTGAAATTTTACGTTCTGGTCTCGTGGGCCACAAGCGCTGCGGCGATTCTCTATCAAGCCGCCGCCACCCTCATCAACCCGGCGATGTTTGCGGGCGAGGAGTTTAAAAATATTCCAAAATACGGTTTGGCAGCGGTGTTTGTCGGGCTCATCGTCTTCATGCCCGTCTTCCTGTTTCTCGGATCCTTTATCTCATCCGGAATTCTTCATCTGGCGCTGATACTGGTCGGAGGGGCCAAGAAGCCGTTCGAGACGACGTTCCGCGTGCTCTGCTACGCATCGGGCTCGACTTCGGTGCTTCAGCTCGTCCCGATCTGTGGGGGCTGGTTCTATTCCGTAGCCTCGCTCATTTACTGCGTGGCTGGGCTCAAGGAAGCGCATGGCACCGATCTGTGGCGTCCGATTCTGGCCATTTTTCTGGTCTTCCTCGTCTGCTGCGGAGCGGTCTTCGGATTTTCGGCTCTGGCAGTCTATCTTGGCTACTCTGCGATCGGAGCAGTCACAAAATAGGGCGTCATTGGCGGGACGGCCGCAGCGTCGTCTGTGGAAGGATATCGGCTGGACAGCCCCTCGAAAATGCTACTGCCCCCAGGCGATTTGGGCCGCGTTCTTTTGCGCGAGGGCAATATGCTCAGCGGTGAGCCCGGCGTGCGGAGCGGCGACTTCGAGTTCATGATCAAGGGTGATTCCGCTGATTCCGGGGTCGTCGGTGTTGATTGTCGCCAGAAGGCCGCGATCGAGAAAATGGCGCAGCGGATGGGAGGCGTAGGTCGTGACGGCGCTCGTCTGGATATTGCTCGTGAGGCAACACTCGAGGCCGATGCCCCTCGAAGCAAGGTCGTCCATGAGAGCCGGATCGTCGATCGCACGCACCCCGTGCCCGATGCGCGTGGCGCCCAGAATGTCGATCGCCTCCCGGATGCTTTCCGGCCCAGCCGCTTCGCCCGCATGGACGGTGATCTGCAGGCCGGCATTCCGCGCCTTTTGAAAGTGCTGCTCGAACAGCCGCGCCGGAAACCCCGCCTCATCTCCAGCGAGATCCAGCCCAGTCAGCTTGTCCCGGAATGCCATGTGCGCATCAAGTTCCCGAAAGCAAATCTCCGGCCCGAATGTCCGGCTTAAGATGCCGATGAGATTCACCGGCACGCCGAACTCCCCGACCCCCTGCGCGACGCCGTCGGCTACCGCCTCGACCACGGCGGCTGGGTCAATCCCGTGCGCGCTGGCCATGAACCATGGGCTGAACCGTAGCTCCACGTAGTCCAGGCGTTCGCTGCGTGCGTCCTCAACATTTTCCCGCGCGATGCGGCGGCAATCATCCGGCGTCGCCAGCACGGCCATGGGCCAGCGGAATTTTTCCAGAAATTCGACGAGCCCGGGATGCGGGGACGTGACGGTGACATGCGGGCGGAGCGCCTCGACATCGTTGGCGGGAAGCTGGATGCCGTTCTTTTCCGCAAGTTCGAGAATGGTCTGGATGCGGATATTGCCATCCAGGTGCCGGTGGAGATCGATGCGGGGGATCACGGCTTTTCTCCGAGGGCCTTTTCCAGCAGACGCGTGGCGAGTGGCTGGGTCGCCTCATCGAGAGCGGAGAGAGCGGATTTCAAACGCGAGGCTGATTTCTCGGCTTGGGTCTTGCGGACGTTCCCGATCAGGTCAGCCAGCGTGGAGCGCTCTTGCTCCGTGACTTCCGCGCCCAATTGCAGCAGGGCCGCATCGACTGCGGGCAGCATCTCGTCCGCCTTCAAACACGCTTCGGTGAAAACCCGTTCGTCCATGTCCTCGAACGCATGCTCGAGCGAATCGCCGAGCATCTTTTCCACAGCCTCGTCCGATACCTCGACCGCGCTTTCAATTTTGACAACCGTATCCGTGCCGCTCGCCGTGTCCCGGGCGAGAACATTGAGAATCCCGTTTGCGTCGAGCTCGAACTGGACGCCCACGCGGGCGCGGCCTTTGGGGAGCGGATCAAACCCCACGTCAAACTGCCCGAGCCTCCAGTTGTCCTTAGCCATCTCCCGCTCACCCTGGAGCACTGTGATCCGCATGCCCGATTGATTGGCAACTGCATTGGTGAACATCTCTCCGGCCTTGCATGGAATTGTTGAATTCCGGGGGATGATCACATTCATCAACCCGCCGAATGTCTCGATGCCGAGCGAGAGCGGAGTCACGTCGAGAAGCGTCACGCTCTGGACATCACCGGACAAAATCCCCGCCTGGATCGTGGCCCCGAGAGCGACCGCCTCGTCCGGATGTTGGCTCGTGTCCGGCTCGCGACCAAAGATTTCCGCCACAAAACTCCGGACCAGCGGCATGCGCGTCGCCCCTCCAACCAGAACGACCGCGCTCAGATCGGAGGGTTCAAGATTCGCGTCGGCCAGCGCGCGGATGCAATTCCTGTGCGAGCGGGCGATGATCGGGCGGCAGATGGATTCGAGGGAGGCGCGGGTGTATGTGGTGCCGTCGCGCACCGTCGCGTCCGCCCCGCTCAGCGCGCATTTGATTTGCTCCGCGACTTGGAGCGGAAGATCCCACGCTTCTGCCAGGGCGGCATCAAGATCGTCGCCGCCGAGCCGGGTATCGCCATTGGTCGAGAGCACTTCAAAAATGCCCGAGCTCAGGAGCAGGATTGAGACGTCGAATGTCCCACCCCCGAGATCATAGACTGCCACTTTGGCCTGCTCGCCTAGACGGTCGAGCCCGTAGGCCAGCGCCGCCGCCGTCGGTTCGCTGACGATGCGCTCGACGGAAAATCCCGCCAGCTCGCCGGCGCGTTTCGTGGCGGCGCGCTGTGCATCGTTGAAATATGCGGGCACGGTGATCACCGCCCGGTCCACAGGAACTCCCAGCGAACGCTCCGCATCCGACTTGAGTTTTTTCAGAATCAATGAGGATATTTCCTCCGGCGACCAGGATTCCTCGCCCATCAATATTCTGACCCCGCCCCCGGCATCACGGTTGGTGGCATACGGCAACTCCGGCTGTTCCCCTCCCCTCGCGCCCATCAGACGCTTAACGGATGTCACCACCCGGCCGGGAAATTCCGTTCTTTGTGAGAGAGCGGCCCGGCCAACGACCGGCTCTCCCGATGCCGGAAACCAAACCGCCGAGGGAGTCAGCCGCACGCCATTTTCAGCCGCGACCAGAACCGGGAATCCCGACTGCATCGAGCCCACGAGGGAATGCGTCGTTCCGAGATCAATTCCAACGA
>CAZSDC010000231.1:0-4793 GCA_964605515.1 uncultured Chthoniobacter sp. | reverse complement strand
GCGGCGGGGTATTCACATCGCGCGGCTACCTGCAACTGCGCCGCGGCGTCTATAAGTTTTCAGAAGAAAAGCTCGATCCGGCGTGCGACTGCCCGACATGCCAACGGTATTCGCGCGCCTACCTTCACCATCTCACGAAGACCAAGGAGACGCTCGGATGGCAGCTCCTCGGCAAGCACAACATCCACTTTTACCACCAGCTCCTGCGCGAGATCCGCGCGAGCATTTTTTCGGACACGTTCCTTGCGCTGTATCAGGAAAAGCGGACGTCGCTCCACGAGGATGATCTCGACAATCCGGTCCTTGCCCAAGTGCCGAAAAAGCAGAAACGGCTCGCTCTCGGAAATTACGAAATCCACACCGCCTGGGAGGGGTTTTCGAGCATCCGTCACGTTCATTCCGGGGAGATCATGCACTCGCGCACCCCGCCGATGGAGGAGGCACAGCGGCTCTACATCGACCAGTCCCGCCTTTCCGAACGCCTCCGTGAGCCGGGCGAGCCGCTCGTGATCTGGGACGTCGGCCTCGGGGCCGGGGCCAATGCCATGGCCGCGATCGCCAGCTTCGAGAAGGACTCCGCTCAGGGCCGGCACCTGCATGTCATCAGTTTTGAAAACGACCTCGACTCGCTGAAGCTGGCGTTCCGGAACAACGATCAGTTCCGGTATCTGCGCCACAGCGGGCCGGCAGCGATATTGAAGGACGGCACTTGGCGGTCAAAATCTCATCCAGGCCTGGTCTGGACGCTTGTCCACGGAAATTTCAGCGAGACTCTGGCTGGTGCGCCGCTGCCTCCGGACCTGATTTATTACGACATGTTTTCCGGTAAGACGAATGCCGAGGCGTGGACGCTGGCTGCCTTTCGAAAACTCTTTGCGGTCTGCCAGGGCAGAAGCGTCGAACTGTTCACCTACACCTGCTCGACCGCCTCCCGGGTTGCGATGCTGGCTGCCGGATTCCATGTCGCCCGCGGCCGCAGCACCGGCGACAAAACCGAAACCACCATCGCGCTTACCGCTGAAGCCGTTCGGGAAGACCACGATCTTCTCGCGGCTGACTGGCTTGCTAAGTGGAGGCGGTCAACCGCGCGGTTCCCGGCGGATCTCGCCGCGCTGGAACATCCCGCCTGGGAAGAAGTGATCCTTCGGCATGCCCAATTCCGGCATTTCGAAAGTGAACCCGTCTACGGGACAACCGGGGAGCCTCTGCCATGATCCCATTTCGAAACCTTGCCGAGACGCGCACACCCGATGGCTCGCGCTTCTCGCTTCACGAACACGACGGGCAGTATTTTCTCAAGCTCAACGGACGCCAGCTCATGGGCTCGAACAACACGGTGTCCGAGTGCCTTCTTGCGGATCTAGCGTGCGATTTTCCGAAGGCCGTGGAAGCTCCCCGCGTTCTGATCGGCGGGCTCGGGCTCGGTTTTAGCCTGCGCCGGGTGCTGGAGTTGACAGGGCCCAAGGCAGTGGTCGTGGTGGCCGAGTTGCTGCCTGAAGTCGTCGCATGGAACCGGGAATTTCTTTTAGGCCTCAACGGCAGGCTCCTCGACGATCCGCGCGTTGACATTTTCACCGGCGACGTCTTTGACTCCATCAAGCGCGGGGCGGCCCGGTTCGACGCCATTCTGCTCGACGTGGACAACGGTCCAACTTCGTTCGTGCAGTCGAAAAACTCCCGCCTTTACACCGGCAATGGGCTTGCGCTCATCCGCCGCGCCTTGCGCCCCGGAGGACGTGTCGCTTTCTGGTCTGCGGAGCGCGAGCCGGCATTTCTTGGCCAACTCGCTCGCGCCGGGTTTTTGTCATCGGAGTTCGAGGCCAAAGCCTACGAGCGCGCCAAGCGCGCTGCCCATCGGATCTACGTTGGGGAAGTTGCCTGATCCGCGATAACCGGCATCAGGGATTTGATTTTCCGGATTTGAAGAGCAGCGCCCATCCGATAAGGAACAGCATTCCGCCGATCGGGGTGATCGCGCCGAGCCACTTGATATTTGTCAGCGCCAGCAGGTAGAGGGAGCCGGAAAAAAACAAGATCCCCGCCGCCCAGAGCCGGGCGATGGAGGGCTTGCGATCCGCGGCCCAGAGCATGGCGACCGCGTGGACGAGCTGATACAGGACGGCGGTCTGCCAGACCGCTGCGGTTCCGTTCGCGGCGAGAACATCCTTCAGTCCGTGTGCGCCGAATGCCCCGAGAGCGACCCCGGTGAATCCCAATATGGCGGATATTTGAATGGCTGACATGCCAACGATTCTGCACGAGTCTTGCCGCGCAATCAACCGTCACGCTACGCAGCAGGCAGGGCGACAAAAGGAGCCTCCTGCAACGGCCTCCTCTTCTTTTGCACGAGCAGTTGCCACCAGACGCGGGCGTTGGCGCCGACAATCAGAATGACGAGAAGAAGAAATGTCCCGGTGACGGCGCAGTTGACGTAATTGTTGAAAATCTGATGTTGCCATGCCGCGATCTGTGTACGGGATCCTCCGGCTGCGACCTTGGCGGCGAGGTCACGAGCCGCGCTGAGAAACCCGAGCCGCGGGTCGGCGGCAAAGATTTTTTGACAGCCCGCCGTCATCGTCACGGCGAGAAGCCAGCCCAGCGGGAGCACCGGAACCCAGATATAGCGGAGCTTTCCCATTTTCAGCAGGACGGTGGTTCCAAGGGAGAGGGCGATGACGGCGAGAAGCTGGTTGGCCACGCCGAAAATCGGCCAGAAGGAATTAATGCCGCCGAGCGGATCAATCACGCCTTGGTAGAGAAAAAATCCCCATGCGGCGACAAAGGCGATGCTCGCGAGCCAGTTGCCTGCCGCGGATTCCGTGTTGCCCAGCGGTTTCCACACATAGCCGAGAAGATCATGGACAAGGAAGCGTCCAACGCGGGTTCCGGCATCAATCGTCGTCAGGATGAAAAGCGCTTCGAACATGATTGCGAAGTGATACCAGATCGCGACGGCGGTGGGATTGGCCACCAACCGGGAGAACATCTGCGCCATCCCGACCGCGAATGTCGGCGCGCCGCCAGTGCGTCCGATCAGGGATTTTTCGCCAACATCGGCGGCGAGCGCGGACATCTCACCGGTCGTGACCGGGAACCCGAGAGCCGTGATTTTTTGCGTCACGGCAGCGGGCTCGCCTTTCATGTTGATGGCAAAATACTCGCCGGGCTGCATCGTGCACGCGGCGATGAGGGCCATGATCCCGACGAGCATCTCCGTGATCATCGCCCCGTAGCCGACAAAGCGGATGTCTTTCTCCCTCGCGATCAGCTTGGGCGTCGTCCCCGAGGATATGATCGCGTGGAACCCTGACACCGCACCGCAGGCGATCGTGATGAAACAGAACGGGAAGACCGCTCCCGCAAAGACCGGCCCGGTGCCGTCGATGAATTTTGTCAGTGCCGGCATTTGGAGCACGGGCGCGATGACCAGGATTGCAACCGCCAGAAACCCCACCGCCCCGATCTTTAAAAACGAGCTGAGGTAGTCGCGTGGAGCAAGCAGCAGCCAGACCGGCAGCACAGAGGCGAGCAAGCCATAGCCCATGATCATCCACGCCAAAGAAACCTCGCTGCACTGAAACCAGCTTTCGAGCGCTCCGCCTTGTATCCACTTCCCGCCGAGCACGGAGAGGAGCAGCCCGGTCACACCGAACGTGCTGATCGCCTTCATCCCCGCCCATTTGTGCCTCATGCCGAGCCCCATGACCATCGCGAGCGGGATCGTGGCCGCGATCGTGAACAACCCCCACGAACTCTCTGCGAGCGCTTTGACAACGACGAGCGACAGCACCGCCAAAATGATCACCATGATGGCCAGAACGCTCACCATGGCGACAAATCCCGCAAACGGGCCGACCTCGTCCCGGACCATCCGGCCAAGGGATTTTCCGCCCCGGCGAACCGAGCAAAACAGGATCAGGCAATCGTGGACCGCGCCCCCGAGCGTCGCGCCGACCAGGATCCAGAGCATCCCCGGCAAAAAGCCGAACTGCGCCGCCAGCACCGGACCGACCAGCGGCCCCGGCCCGGCAATCGCCGCAAAGTGGTGCCCGAAAACCACCCACCGGTTTGTGGGAACGTAGTCCTTGCCGTCATCATGCTGGACGGCGGGTGTCGCCCGTTCGTGGTTCAGGGTGAGCACCTTTGCCATTAGCCACGCGGAGTGAAACCTCCAGGCGATGGCAAAAACGCAGACCGACGCGACCACAATCCAAAGCGCGTTGACCTGCTCGCCGCGCCACGTCGCGAGCACGGCAACCGAGCCAAGGCCGGCCAGGGCGGCTAGAGACCAGCCGGCTACGGCAATCCAAGACGACGGCGGACGTTTCAGTGTCTTTTCCATGCAGGATCCAATGAGCAGGGAAAGACAAGCATGCCGGCGGATGTTCTCCAAATTAAAAGTCGCAGGACCGGACACCAGACGCGAGGCCGTGTCTGCCCCCCATAAAGTCTTTCAACCCTGCGTCAACCTGCCCGGTTTTTCGAGAAGCCCCGGATGATCACGTAAAAGACCGGCGTCAGGAAGATGCCGAAGAACGTGACGCCGAGCATGCCGGAGAAGACGGCGGTTCCGAGGGCTTGCCGCATCTCGGATCCCGGGCCGGAGGCAATCACGAGCGGGACGACGCCGAGGATGAACGCGAACGAGGTCATGAGGATCGGGCGCAGGCGCAGGCGGCAGGCCTCTACGACCGCCTCGAAGCGGTCCTTGCCGGTGTCCTCGAGCTGCTTGGCGAATTCGACGATGAGGATGGCGTTTTTGCAGGCGAGCCCGACGAGGACGATGAACCCGA
>CAZSDC010000230.1:0-4845 GCA_964605515.1 uncultured Chthoniobacter sp. | reverse complement strand
CTGATGAACGAGTCCGGCATCGCCGGCATGCGCTTCTCGATCAGCGAAACCGCCAAGTGGGGCGACGTGCTCGTCGGCCCGAAAATCATCGACGCCAGCGTGAAGGCGCGAATGAAAGTGGCGCTCAAGGACATCCAGAGCGGAAAGTTCGCCAAGGAATGGGTCAAGGAATTCCAGGGCGGCTACAAGCGCTACAACGCGCTCCTGAAAAAAGGCGAGCAGCACCCGATCGAGAAGACTGGTGCCCGCCTTCGCTCGCTGATGCCCTGGATCAAAAAGAAAAATCTGAAAGGTGCCCAGGCCGCCTATTAAGCCTGATGCGGACGGAGCCCCGGCTCCGTCCGCCGCTCCTGTTGTCTTGGGATCGAACAAGCAGACGGTTGATGAACTGCTTGGCAGTCCGGTCATGGCGATGGGGTTGCTAGGAATGACAGCCCAGGGCGAGAAGGCGTATGCTTATCCGCAAGCCGGGGATGACATCATCGTAGGTTTCTTCGCTGATGTCGCCCGGTATCTCGCGGTCACCAGAGCGAAGGGGCCCAAGACTGGATTTTCTCCGGGCGAGATGGCCTCGATCCTCGCGCTGAATGGCCCGCCCGATCTGTGGAAATCGGAGCAGTCGCAGGTGGCGGACGGCAAACCTTCCAAGCCGACACGGAGGACGCTCCCGTCCGACTCGCCCTCGACCTACTACTCGCTCACCGACAAGAATCGCCAAATTATCGGATGGCAACCCGCCGACAAGCCGTTCGTGTTTTTTCTCCTTCCGTCGTATCCCAACCAGCCTCACATCCTCCTCAACGAGTGGCAGGTTGGGCGTTCGCTGGCATAGAGTCTCACCCGACGGAGTAAATGCCCGAATCCTCGGATCAGGGACGCCGCTTGCATGTCGATAAAAAGCGGCCATACATAGTGCATGGCCAGAAATGTATTGGGCGGGGAATTGGAGCCATGCTGCTTCGAGCCGAGAACCGGATTCTATCGCGATGGGTATTGCCAGACCGGGCAGGGTGACGACGGCGTGCATACGGTGTGCGTGCTAGTTACCGAAGAGTTTCTCTCCTACTCGATGGCCCAAGGGAACGACCTCACGACTCCGAGGCCCGAGTTTGATTTCCCAGGGCTCGTTCCCGGTGACCGCTGGTGCCTGTGTGCGCCCAGATGGAAGGAAGCGTTCGATGAGGGAATGGCTCCCGGAGTGATCCTCCAGGCGACCCATGCGTCCACTCTCGAATTCGCCACCCTGGACGAGTTGAAAACCTGCGCGATTACGTTTTAAACCGAAAACGGCTCAGCTCAGGATTCCTGAATCTCCTATCAGCGTGATTCTTTTATATATCTATTGCTATTGAGACGCTTTCTCATATCGTGTAATGTGAATGAGCCTCGGGACGACAAAACTTTTGGGGAAGATCGAGCATGCGAGAAGTGTCGAGATCGTTGGGATTTCCAGTGATTGCGGCCGGTCCGGTAGGTTGGCGGCGTTGGGCTTCCTCCCTGGCCGCCGGGTGCGGATTTCGCGGATTGCGCCACTGGGGGATCCGATTTCGATCGAGATGGAAGGGCAGGAGATCAGTCTAAGGAGGGCGGAGGCGGACCTGATCGAGGTGAGGGAGACTGCGTAAAATGACGGGTGTTCATGCAAAGAAGCGGCTTGTGCGGATCGCACTTCTGGGCAATCCAAACACGGGCAAATCGACTGTCTTCAACAGGCTCACCGGCTTGCGGCAGCACATTGCGAACTATCCCGGGATCACGGTGGAGATGAAAACCGGGGCATTGCTGCTTGGCGGTCAGCAGATGGAAGTCATGGACCTGCCAGGTGCCTACAGCCTTGCTGCTGCATCACCGGACGAGCGGGTGGTCATGGATGCGCTGGGCGGAAGGGGCGGACATCGCGCGCCGGATTTGATCGTTTGCGTCCTCGATGCGACGAACATCAAGCGGAATCTCCTGCTGGTTTCAGAGGCTGCGGAGTTGGGGATTCCCATGCTGGTCGTCTTGAACCAATGGGATGCGGCGGAGCGAAACGGGCTCCGGATTAACACCGCCCTGCTCGCCGACCGGCTTGGTGTGCCCGTGATCACGACCATTGCCAAGCGCGGTGAGGGACTGGCGGAGCTGAAAAAGGCTATTGAGCATGCGGTTTCCGATCCGCGCCGGATCCCGAGGATCCTTTGGCCGGATTTCATCGACGAGGCGCGGGATGCCTTGCGGGACGGCCTGTCCGGGGCCGGGGTCGATGTCACGGGACCGGAGGCGCTGCGGATGATCTTCGATACCGATAGCGCGTTTGCGGACAAAATCGGGCACCGTGACAAGCTGGATCCTCTCCTGAATGCAGCCCGGGAAACGATCCGCTCGCACGGAATGAATCCGGCGTCCGCAGAGCCTGTCCTCCATTACCGTCACATCGAAGCCCTGCTCGACGGAGTGATCGAAAGCGATGGCATGGTCGCCCGTTCCCGGGACTCGGTGGATGCGCTGCTGTTGAACCGGTTTTGGGGAACGCTGATATTTTTTGCGGTGATGTATGTTGTTTTCGAGAGCCTTTATGCCTGGGCCGGGCCCGTGATGCGCTTGATCGAGGCCGGGACCAAATGGGTCCAGGGCATGGTTTCACCACTTCTGGCTGGGACTCCTGTCCTCCAGAGCCTGGTCTCGGACGGTATCATCGCCGGGGTGGGCGGGGTGCTTGTTTTTTTACCGCAGATTCTTCTGCTTTTCTTTTTCATCGCAATTCTGGAGGACACCGGGTACCTGGCACGCGCCGCGTTCCTCATGGACAAGCTATTCGGATGGTGCGGTCTCAACGGGAAAAGTTTTGTCCCGCTGCTCTCGGGATACGCCTGCGCGATTCCGGGGATCATGGCCGCGAGGACGTTGGAAGACCCGAAGGCGAGGCTCACCACGATCCTCATGACCCCGTTCATGAGTTGCTCAGCCAGGCTGCCGGTATATGTGCTGCTCATCGGCGCTTTTGTGGAGCCGGTTTACGGGCCACTTGTTGCGGGGGCAACGCTCTTCCTGATGCATTTTGTGGGGGCTACGGTGGCAATGCCGATGGCGTGGGTCATGAACCGCTGCATCCTCAAAATCAAGGCCCAGCCCTTCATTCTCGAGATGCCGGAGTACCGGATTCCGACTCTCCGGAACGTGGTCATCCGCATGTGGGAGCGCGGCCGCGCCTTTTTGATACAGGCCGGCACGGTGATCCTCGCGATCTCGGTGATCGTGTGGGCGCTGCTGTATTTTCCGCGCCCGGAGGAGGTGGCAAACAAGGCCCGCGCGGCTTTCGTCGCGGAGCAGTCCTCGACCATGCCGCCGGCTGAAATCGCCGCCGCATTGGGCGATCCGGAGTCCGATCTTTCGCTGAAGCTGGATCACCGGATTGGCGGCGCCTACATCGAGCAGAGCTTCCTCGGGCAGTTCGGAAAAGCCGTGCAGCCGGTCTTTGCCCCGGCCGGATTCGATTGGAAAATCACGGTCGGTGTGCTCTCGAGCTTCCCTGCCCGCGAGGTTATCATCGCCACGCTGGGGATCATTTACAACCTCGGCTCCGACGTGAACGAGGGATCGACCGATCTCCGCACAATCATCACCCAGGAAAAATGGCATGAGGGCCCGAGAAAGGGGCAGCCGGTCTACACCCTGCCGGTGGTCATCGGACTGATGGTCTTCTTCGCGCTCTGCATGCAGTGCGGGGCCACGGTGGCAGTCATTGCAAAGGAACTGAATTGGAAATGGGCTGTTGCATCCTTCGCAACCATGACCGTTATTGCCTGGCTTGCCGCCGTATTGATCTACCAAATCGGAAGTCGCCTCTGACCCCATGACGCCTGAAATCCTCGCCGTCGCCGCCATCGTGCTAGCCGCCGCAGTTTATCTCGTTCTGCTGACGGTCAAGAAATACCGTGCCCGGCGGGCGGAAAGCTCCTGCTCGGGCTGCGGATGCGGGAAGTCCATTCAGCTCACGGGGCGGAACACAGGCCAAACGCACCAATATCCCCGCTGAGTCTCGCCAGATCGCATTCGTGTGGACGCCGGGGATTGGTCGCGGTTAGTGATGGGGGGTGCGCAAGGTCGTCCTCATTTTTCTTCTCGCCGCGTTCTGCAGGGATCTGTGTGCGGGGTGGAGCCCGGCACTCGCAGGGTGGACCTATCGGTTTCCGGGTGATCATGGAAACCATCCGGAATTCAAGACCGAGTGGTGGTATTTCACGGGAAACCTGCATTCCGATAACGGCGCGGATTTCGGATATCAGCTCACATTTTTCCGGCAGGGAGTGAGGGAGCCACAGGCGGCCGCCGCGACGAGCCGGTTCGTTGTCAGCGATGTGAAGTTTGCCCACTTTGCCGTGACGGAAATTTCAGGCGGACAGTTTCACCATTTTCAGCGTTTGGCGCGCGGGGCGTTCGGGGAGGCGGGATTTGACGAGGGGAGCCGGTTGGCATGGATCAAGGATTGGACGTGCGAGCGCACCGGGGAGAATATGTTCCGGCTTGCGGCGGAAGAGGCGGGGATCTCCATCGAACTCGACATGGTCTCGACGAAGGCCCCGGTCGCTCACGGTAGGAAAGGGGTGAGCGAGAAGGCGGAAGGCGAGGGGAGGGCCTCGCACTACTATTCGCTCTCCCGCTTGGAAACCAAGGGCCGGATCAGGATCCCGGGGAAAGTTTTTGAGGTCGCCGGAACGAGCTGGTTTGATCATGAGTGGGCGACCAACCAGCTCGAGGCGCACCAGAAAGGCTGGGATTGGTTCAGCATCCAACTCAACGACGCCACCGAGCTCATGCTCTTCCAGATCCGGACCGATGAGGACAAGCAGGACCCGCATTCCTCGG
>CAZSDC010000229.1:0-4848 GCA_964605515.1 uncultured Chthoniobacter sp. | reverse complement strand
GTTCGCCGAGGCTTATGCCGAATGCCTCCACAAAAAGGCGCGCTACCTCTGGGGGTTCGGCGCCGCACAAAACCTGACGCCCGAGGAAATGATCCGCGAAAAATACCGCGGCATCCGCCCCGCTCCCGGTTATCCCGCACAGCCCGATCACACCGAGAAATGGACGCTTTGGAAGCTTCTCGACGCCAAGCGCCATACCGGCATCACCCTCACAGAAAGCCTCGCCATGTTCCCGGGCAGCAGCGTAAGCGGGCTCTATTTCGCCCACCCGCAAGCAAAGTATTTTGCCGTTGGTAAAATCGAGCGGGACCAGGTCGAATCCTATGCCGCCCGCAAAGGAATGCCGTTCGAGGAAACCGAAAAGTGGCTGCGCCCCTATCTCAACTACGACCCTGACAGCACTCTGACCCACCCGCGCTCGCCGGGAGCGAAGGTCTGAGGATCGGAACACTCTCTTGTCCTGCAAATGGAGCACCGCCGGGCTCCATGCTCCCCTTCCCTATTGATTAATGTGGATGACTTTTGCGGGCGGAAAGCCGTTGAAGCTGGTCGAAGAAGCCCACGTGTAGGCGCCAATGTTCTCAGTATAAACCAGGTCGTTGATGTTCAGGTCGGGCAACTCGTTTGAAAGGGAGATGGTATCGAGGGCGTCGCAGGTGGGGCCGAACACAGACGAGATCTGTTTGGGACCCTTCTTGAATGCCATTACCCCGTAGGGAATGTGGTCGCACAGGACGCCGGAGTAGGTGTGGTAAATGCCGTCGTCGATGTAATAGAGGCGCTTCCCGTTGCGGTCGGCTTTGCCGATGACTTTGGCGACGAGCGTCGCGCAAGTGGCGCAGAGGAAACGCCCCGGTTCAGCGAGGATTTCGATGTCTTTCGGGAAAAGCCGGTTGATCTCGGAGTTGATCTTTCTGGCGAGTTCGCGAAAGGGTTTCCCCCCTTTCTCGTATGGGGCCGGGAAGCCGCCGCCGATGTCGATAAGCTTGAGACTAAGCCCGCGGCTGTTAGCTTCGTCGAAGATGCCAGCGGAGAGATGGAGCGCCTGCACATAGTTCTCGAAATTGGTGCACTGGCTGCCAACGTGAAAGCTGATGCCTTCCACGCCCAAGCCGGCGTCTTTGGCAGCGAGCATCAGGTCAACCGCCTCGCCAGGAGGGCAGCCGAATTTCGAGGAGAGTTCCACGACCGAGCCGGTGTTGGGAACCTGAAGACGCAGCACGAGACCTGAATGGGGGGCGTGCTTTTTGATTTTCTTGACCTCTTCGATATTGTCGTAGGTCAGTAGAATTTTGTAGCGGTCGAGGGCCTCGAGCGTTTCGATGGCCTTGATCGGGTTGGCGTAAATGATTTTGTCCCAGATGAAATCCTGCCGCGCCCTGGCGGGGAGATGCTTGATATTGGCATGCACGACCTCGAACTCAGGCATGGAAGCGACGTCGAAGCTCGCCCCCATTTTGTAGAGGGTCTTGACAATCTCCGGATGCGGGTTGGCTTTGACCGCGTAATACGCCTGGACACGCGGCAGATACTTTTTGAACTGGAGGTAGGTCTCTCGCAGAACCTTGTGGTCAACGATGAACAGAGGTGTGCCGTGTTCCTTTGCCAGCCGGAGGAGTTGAGATTTTTCCATGGCTTCAGTCTTCCGCGGTGACGAGGAAGTTTTTGAACTGCCAGGGGTCGGACGGGTCGAGATCGGGCTTGCTGTATTTCCCGAAGTAGTGCTTGCGTTCCTTGAGCGGAGTCCAGTCCGACGGGGTGGAGATGAAATTGCCGAGGTAGGGCTTGGAGATGCCGAGGATGTAGTCGTGCGGAATCTCGTCCGGGACAACGACGCTGCGGTCGGGATGCTCGATCATCCATGTGGTGGCGGCGACGACGGAGATGGCCACCTGCATCGTAGTCGCGTTCTGATGCGGCACGAGTCGACGGGATTCCTCGATGCTAAGGTCGCTGCCGGTCCACCAGGAATTGTAGGAATGCCCCATCAGCAGCGCGCCGAGAATATCCGCGCCGCTGGTGATCTCGTCATTCATGATCCGCAGCGACGGCTGGAGCTCATAATCGTATCCGCGCAATTCGTTCAGCGAGATGATGGCGTTGTCACACGGGCAGTAGGCGTAGTGCATTGTCGGGCGATAGACGGCCTTGCTACCTTCCCAGACGGTCAGGTGGTCGGAGATGGTGAAAGCCTCGCCGTGGCGGACGACCATGCCCTGGATGTCGTAATTCGGAACCCACGAACGGACCCACGTGTTCATTCCCATGCGGGCGAGACAGATCTGGTTTTGCGGGCCCTCCGCGTGCGTGAAGGCGTGCGCCGGAAGCGTCTTCTCGTGCGTGCCCCAGCCCATTTCGGCGGTCGTGGTGCCTTCCTCGCGGAACCCTTCGATGCTCCAGGTGTTGACGAATTCATCCACCTGCTTTGGCTTGTTGGAAATTTGCGTGTCGCGCTCGCTGCAGTGGATGACTTTAACCCCAAGCTTTTGAGCGAGTTTGTTGAACGCGCGTTTCGCGATGAACTCCTTGATTTCCTCCGCGTCCGCTCCGGAGACCTTCTTGTCTTCGAGGGTCCTCGCAGCGATGTCGAGCAGGCCCTGTTTTGTGAAATGAGAGATCAGGCCAGGGTTGGCGCCGTGTTCGAGGACTGCCGTCGGACCGGGTTCGCCCCAACTGGCTTTGAGGCGGCGGACGTTCATGTGGCGCCAGTAGAGGGTCTTTTCCGTGGGATGCTGGTCCTCGCCGGCAGCGTAGGGATCCCAGACTTCGACGGAGGTGTTGATGTAGAGAACTCCGTGTTTGTGGCACCAGTCGAGAATTTCACAGGCGTCGATGTTCCATGCGAGGTCGATGATGACGTCTCCTTTACCGACATGCTTTCCGAGGATCGAGCCAAGATTCTCGCGGGTCACGCGATCTTTCACCCAGTTCACGCCGCGTCCGATCCAGTCTTTCAGTAGGCCTTCCTGGTTCTCGAAATCCATCACCGTGATGTTTGAGAGGGGGACCTTGATGTGCTTTTCCAGGATGGGAAGCGTGCATTGCGCGACGGCCCCGAAGCCGACGAAGAGGATTTTATTTTTGAACTCGACCATAATATTTTTTGTGTTGAACGGCGGTCACTCTCCCAGAGGCGGAATTCAGGGCAAGTTTTTTCCGCGGTTTCCTTCTTCCCAACGGGCGTAAATGCCGCAAGGCAAAACACCGGAACCGTCGGTGATCGGAAGGGCGAGTTCACCTCCGTAGCAATGACCGCCGGCCGGCTTCATCAACCGCGAAAGCAAGCTGGTCAGGATCGTTGGGGAGAAACCCGTGGTGTAGGAATTGACGAGGAAGAAAAGAGGCAGGTGGGAGAGAATGCTCCGGCAGCTCTCGAGCAATGGCCAGAAATCCCGTTCCAGTTTCCAGACCTGTCCCTCCGCCCCGCGCCCGAAGGAGGGAGGATCCATGATGATGGCGTCGTATTTCTGGCCGCGGCGCGCCTCCCGCTGGACGAACTTTCCGCAGTCATCGACGATATAGCGGAGTCCGGCCAGACCGGAGAGCTTGGCATTTTCACCGCACCACTGGACCATGCCCTTGGCCGAGTCCACATGGCAGACAGAGGCGCCGGCCGCTGCCGCAGCCACAGAGGCGGCGCCGGTGTAGCCGAACAGATTCAGGAGCTTGATCGGACGCCCGGCAGCGCGGATTGTTTCCATAAGCCACGTCCAGTTTGGCGCCTGCTCGGGAAAAAGTCCGGTGTGCTTGAAGTTCGTGGGGCGGATTTTGAACCGGAGGCCGGCAAACCCGATCTGCCAGTGTTCCGGGAGCTGGCGCTTGAACTCCCACTGGCCGCCACCGCCTTCCGAGCGATGGTAGATGGCATCGCAGTTGCCCCAGGGCTTGTCCAATGGCCAGATAATCTGAGGGTCCGGCCGGATGAGCCGGATGTCCCCCCAGCGCTCCCGTTTGAGACCGTTGCCACATTGGAGAAGCTCATAGTCCGCCCAGTCTGTGGCGAGGAGATTGGCGGGAGGGGGAAGAGCGTGAACGCGAAGGTCGTTACCGCCCTCCTCATGGGAGGTTGGGATCATTTTTCTGCAGTCGGCGGGAACTCATCTGTCAGCTTCATTCTTCCCTGTGTTGGTCGTCGAAGTTGAGATAGGTATAGAGGGTGAGGCTTTTTTCGTAGTCGTCGAGCAGGCGCATCGCCTCGCTGGGCTTGAGGCGGTCGGATTTGATAGCGGCATCGGTCTGGGCCTTCATCCGGCGAGCGAGTTCATTGACATCCCATTGAGTGAGCGAGAGCACTTGGCCGACGGTGCTGCCAGGCAGAACCTCCTCGACGTAGTAGCCGGATTCCTCATCCTCATCGAGGTAGATGTGCATCTCGTTGACCCGTCCGAAGAGGTTGTGAAGGTCGCCCATGACGTCCTGGTAGGCGCCGGCTAGAAAGAACCCGATGTAGTAAGGCTGACCCGGCTTCCATCGATGCAGCGGCAGGGTTTCCTTGACATCATGGAGGTCCACAAATTTCGCCACTTTTCCATCCGAATCGCAGGTGATGTCCACAAGCGTGGCGTTGCGGTCGGGAAGCTCGTTGAGCCGGTGAATCGGCATCACCGGAAAGAGCTGGCCGAGCGCCCAATGGTCGAGCAGGGACTGGAAGACCGAGAAGTTGCACAGGAACTGGTCGCTGAGCGCGATCTCCATCTCCTTCACTTCCTCCGGGATGTAGCGCATCGTGCGGAACATCTCAACGATCGACTCGGCGATCTGCCAGTAAATCGTCTCGACGCGGGCCTTCGCGCGGAGGTCGAGCATCCCAAGGTCGAACATCGACTGGGCACGCTCGCGGATTTCCTG
>CAZSDC010000228.1:0-4848 GCA_964605515.1 uncultured Chthoniobacter sp. | reverse complement strand
CAACTCCAGAAATCGCTCGTGAGTTTGTAAATTCTATTTTTAGTAAGGATCGATATGACCTTTCAAAGGCTGGTCGTTTCCGTTTCAACAAACGATTCGAAAAATCAATGGAAGAAAAAGACCTACAAAGAGGAACTCTTTCTGTTGATGATGTTACAACAATGGCGATACATATTTGTGGTCTCAACAACCATCCTGAAGCCATGGAAGATGATATTGACCATCTAGGGAGTCGACGTGTACGTTTTGTGGGAGAACTTCTTCAAGGAAAGGTTCGTGTGGGTATGACTCAGATGAAACGAAATATTCAGAACCGAATGTCTACTATTGACACTGATGCAGTATTGCCAATCCAGTTCATTTCTCCTCGACCACTTCAAGCACGTATCAAAGAATTTTTCACACAAAACCAGCTTTCACAATTTATGCAGCAGGAAAATGCTCTTGCTGAAGTAGAACACTTGCGAACACTTTCTGCTCTAGGTCCTGGAGGTCTCTCACGAGATCGCGCAGGTTTTGAGGTGCGAGACGTGCATCCTTCTCACTACGGAAGACTTTGTCCAATCCACACACCTGAAGGTCCAAACATTGGTCTTATTCTTCGTCTTGCAACATATGCAAAAGTGAATGAATTCGGAATGATCGAAACTCCATATGCAAAAGTTAAGAATGGAAAAGTAACTGCAGAGATTGTTTACTTGAATGCACTTGAGGAAGAGAAGCATAATATTGCTCATGCTGCCACAAACTACGACAAGACAGGAAAAATCACAGATGAAAAAGTGGAAGTTCGACGAGAGGGAGAACCTTTCTTGGTTACTCCAGATCAAGTTACATATATGGACGTTGCAACAAACCAACCATTCTCTATTGCAACTTCACTTATTCCATTTCTAAACCACGATGATGCAAACCGAGCACTCATGGGATCTAACATGCAGAAGCAAGCAACTCCATGTATCATCCCGGAAGCTCCTATTGTTGCAACTGGTATTGAAGAAAAAGCAGTTACAGATACACTTCGTGTGATTCGTGCAGATGAAGACGGAACTATCGTTGCCGTTGATGCAAATAAAGTTGTACTACGAAATGGAAAAGGCAAAGATACTATTTACAGTCTTGTACGTTTTGAAAGAACAAACGGATTTACTGCGTTTCACCAGCGACCAAAGGTAAGTCTTGGTGATAAAGTAAAGAAAGGCGATTTGCTTGTGGATACTTCTACTTCAGATAACGGTCAGATGGCCCTTGGACAAAACATTCTTGTGGCATTTATGTCATGGTCTGGTTCAAACTTTGAAGATGCGATTATCGTGTCAGAGAAGGTTGTAAAGGAAAGTAAATTCGCTTCTATTCACCTTGAAGAATTTGTGGTGAATGTTCGTGATACAAAGCTCGGTCCTGAAGTTACGACTCCAGATATTCCAAACGTTGGTGAGGCAAAGCTAAAAAACTTGGATGAAGAAGGTGTTATCCGCATTGGTGCAGAAGTCCGACCGGGAGATATTCTCATTGGTAAAATTACTCCAAAGGGTGAGACTCAGCTTACTCCAGAAGAGCGACTTCTACGATCTATCTTCGGTGAAAAAGCTCGCGATGTAAAAGATACATCAAAGAGACTTGAAAACGGAAAGCGAGGTCGTGTTGTTTCAGTAAAAATATTCTCACGAGAAAATGGTGACAAACTTGAGTCAGGTATTATCAAGCGAATTCATATTGAAATTGCTCAACTTCGAACTCTTCAGGTTGGAGACAAGCTTGCTGGCCGTCATGGAAACAAAGGTGTTATCTCAAAAGTTCTTCCTATAGAAGAAATGCCATACATGGCAGACGGTACTCCTATAGATATTATTCTTACTCCGCTCGGTGTGCCTTCACGTATGAACCTCGGACAGATTCTCGAAGTTCACCTAGGTCTTGCAGCAAACACTCTTGGTTATCAAGCTATTGTTCCTCCGTTCGTAGGAGCAACTGATGTTGAAATTAAAGATGAGCTTGTAAAAGCGGGCTTTGCAGCAGACGGTAAAATGCCTCTCTTTGATGGACGAACAGGTGAAAAGTTTGAGCAAAATATTGCTGTGGGTTACATGTATATTTTGAAACTTCACCATATGGTTGAGGACAAGATTCACATGCGATCAATTGGTCCTTACTCTCTTATTACTCAACAACCTCTTGGTGGTAAAGCACAAGGTGGAGGTCAGAGACTTGGAGAGATGGAAGTGTGGGCGCTTCTTGGTCATGGTGTGTCATACACACTTCGAGAAATGCTTACTATAAAATCTGATGATATTATCGGACGTTCACAAGCATTTGATTCAATAGTAAAAGGTGAGCTTTTGAAAGAACCAAATCTTCCTGCATCATTTAATGTTCTCTTGGCAAACCTCCGAGCACTCGGTCTTGATGTTGAACTCAAAAATAAGTCTGGAGTAATAAGTGAAAGTCGAAAAAAAGTTATTAAAGAAATAACTTCGAAAGAAGAATAATCTAAATCTAACGAATAATAACTATGACTATGAACACAAACACAAAACAATTGAATAAAACTCAAGACTCAAATGAGTTTGATATCATCTCGCTTCGACTTGCATCACCAGATCGTATTAAAGAATGGTCACATGGTGAAGTTACAAAGCCAGAGACGATGAACTATCGTACTCAGCGAAGTGAAAAGAGCGGTCTTTTTGATGAAAAGATTTTCGGTCCAGATCACGATTATGAATGTTACTGTGGAAAATACCGAGGTATTCGTTACAAGGGTATTGTCTGTGAAAAATGTGGAGTTGAGCTAACACGTTCTATTGTTCGCCGTGAGAGAATGGGACACATTGATCTTGCAACACCGGTTGGACATATCTGGTTCCTACGATCAGTACCTTCACGTATTAGTTTAATTCTAGGTATGTCAGGTATCGACTTGGAAAAAGTTGTGTACTTCGCTGGATACCTAATTACTCTTGTTGATGAAGAAGAACGAGAACGTATTTTGAATGATTTGGATTCAGAATTCAAAGCAAAAATAAAATCTCTTCAGGATGAAAAAACAAAAGATGCTCTCAAAAATCTTTTGTTAGAAACAAAAAAAGAAATTGATTCTATTCAGACAGGAAAAGTAATTGACGAAGTTGTATACCACAAGTATTCAATGAAATACGGTACATTGTTTGAAGCTGAAATTGGTGCAGAGGCAATCCATGGCCTTCTTAAGGATCTTGATCTAGTGAAGCTCCAGGCAGAACTCGAAAAAAATCTCGAAAAAGCAAAATCACTCGAGAAAGATAAAATGGGCAAACGTCTTACTGTTGTACGTTCAATGGTTCGAGGCGGTATTCGACCAGAATGGATGTTCCTTACTCGTATTCCTGTAATTCCACCAGCACTTCGACCGATGGTTGCTCTTGATGGTGGACGACATGCAACTTCAGATGTAAACGACTTGTACCGACGTGTCATCAACCGAAACAATCGCTTGAAGAAGCTTATGGAAATCAAAGCTCCTGATGTTATCTTGCGAAACGAAAAACGAATTCTTCAGGAAGCCGTTGATGCTCTTATAGACAACTCAATCCGTCACGGAAATGCAGCATTTGCAGGTCTCAACCAAGCACAGCGCCGACCGCTCAAATCTCTTGCAGATAACTTGAAAGGTAAGCGAGGTCTTCTTCGAGGTAATCTTCTTGGTAAACGAGTAGACTACTCTGGCCGTTCTGTAATTGTTGTTGGTCCAGATTTGAAACTTCACCAGTGTGGACTTCCAAAACATATGGCTCTCGAACTATTCCGACCATTTGTTATTTGTGAACTTTTGAAAAAAGAACTCGCATTCAATATTCGTGGTGCAAACCGTTTGATAGATGAAGGTATTCCAGAAGTATGGGCAATTCTTGAAGATGTAATTAAAGGTAAATATGTGTTGCTTAACCGAGCACCTACGCTTCACCGCCTAGGTATACAAGCTTTCCAACCAATTCTTATTGAAGGAAATGCTATTCAGGTTCACCCTCTTGTATGTACAGCGTTCAACGCCGACTTCGACGGAGACCAGATGGCTGTTCACGTACCGCTTGGCGAGGAAGCTCAGATGGAAGCTCGAGAAATAATGGCATCTGATAAAAACATTTTGAAGCCAGGTTCTGGAGATCCTATAGTTGCTGCAAAGCTTCTCGATATTGTTCTTGGATGTTACTGGATGACAAAAATAATTGTTGGAACAAAAGGTGAGGGTAAATATTTCTCAAGTCCAAACGACGCTATCAATGCATACGACTACGGCCTAGTAGGTTTCCGTGCAAAGATTAAAGTTCTTGGTACTGATTCTCCAAAATATTCTCAATTCGGTAGTATTGCATTTGAAACATCTGTAGGACGACTTCTATTTAACTCAGTACTTCCAAAAGATTACGCATACATCAACACTGAAGTTGAAAAGAAAAAGATGACTCTGCTTATTGATGACCTTACAAACAAGTATGGAATAGAAAATATTCCTACTATCATGGATAAGATTAAGGCTTTCGGTTTCAAATATACAACACACTCAGGTACTACATGGGGTATAGACGATGTTCGTGAACCAAAAGCAAAGGCTGCGATAATTCAGCATGCAAAAGATGAGTCAGAAGAAGTTCAAGGTCAATTTAACGAAGGTCTTCTTTCTGAAGATGAGCGTTACCGAAAAAATATTGAAATTTGGCATGGAGCAAAAGGCAAGATTGAAAAAATCATGACTGAGGCTTTTGAAAAAGATGGTCCGATTTATGACATGGTTATTTCTGGAGCCCGAGGTTCTATTGGTAACATTACACAGATGGCGGGTATCAAGGGTCTTATTGCAAACAACCAAGG
>CAZSDC010000227.1:0-4883 GCA_964605515.1 uncultured Chthoniobacter sp. | reverse complement strand
ACCCCCCCTGCCGCCCGCCGCAGTTCGTGCTCGAGCGACCCGCTCCCGTAAAAAACTATGAATGTCCACGCTCTCAAAGATCTCCGCGATTATCACCAGGCCATCATTGATCGCCTTCGGAAAACAATCTGCGTCCGCGATTCGAAAGCCTGCAAACGCTCTTCGAAATCTCACGCTGTTTTTGTTGCCGAAAGCGAACGGTTCAAGCTCCGCGATCACGAGCGCTTTGTTTCCGCCCTGGATGAAGTGTTGGCCAACCCCACAAAGCCATGAGCCCAAAACAGACCACCTTCTATTTCACGCTCTGGAATCGCGTGATGGTCGAGCAGGGCTGGTATCACCTGCCATCAGCAGAGAAGGACGCCAAGCGGCGTGCATTGCATCTGCAGGCCGGTTGCCCGGCCTCTTCCAAGGACTTCACGAACCAGCATTTCAACCGCTTCAAGACCGCCTGCGAGGCGCTGATCCGGGGAAAGAATTCTGCCGGGAAAGAAAAGGCCGATGCCGACGACGCCCGCCGCCAGCTCGTTTGGCGGATCAAGGACGACGCGAAAAAGGCCGGGATCGCCAATGAGTATATCCGCGAGGTCGCGAAGGATCTCCACGTTTTGGGAAATTGGGAAGACCTGGATCTGGACAGCCTGACAAACCTCCGAAACACGATCCACAACCGGGCAGGAAGCAAACTCAGCCGCGACACCCGCAATGTGCGGCCCGCCCGCCGCCACTACGTCCTCGACAAGGTGCCGCGCATGTTCCAGCCCCGCCCGGCCACAAAACCCGCGCCTGCGGCCATTGTGGACGACAACCAGCCCTTCTGATGAGCGCCACGATGAAATGGCACTGTTGCGCTTGCCACTTGAATTTTGACGGCCCGAAGGACCGCTCTCCCGGATCCTGCGCGTTTTGCGGCTCCTATCAGATTTTCGATATCAACGTCGAACGTGTCGAAATCCCTTCCGGCGGCTATATCGAATTTTTCCCGAGACCCGTCCTGCACGGGAAAAACTGATGGACTCTCTGGCTGCTGAGATCGAAGCCCTGCTGCTATCCGCAGGCGGTTTCGTTCCCACGCGCCAGATCTGCGAGCGCTTCGGAATCCCGGAGCGCCGCCTGCGGCAGGATGACGACCGGCCCGGCCTCCTCGACGAGTTCGCCGTCTCTTCCACCCGCGAAAAACAAAGCGGCTATATCCACCATAAATTTCTCCCCACCTCCGACTGGCTGCCCATCAAGCACCGGCTGCTGGGCCACGGCGTCGCCGAGATCCGGCGCGTCCGAAAATGGGAAGCCGCCCGCCGCAACTGCCTCACCGGAAAACGCCCCGGCCTGGTCGAGCGCCACACCGGGCAACTCGTGTTTTTATGAGCCTCCTCAACGAGCTGCTCCACAACTTCGATCACGAGGGGTGGAACGAATGGGACATCCCGAAACTGAAATTGAAGGAGATCCAGTTTCTCTGCCAGGCCCTGGGCGCGCCGAAATCCGGCACGAAGGAAAAGATCTCCGTTCGCCTGCTCGCGGTCCGGCAGGTCCGCATGAAGATTTCAAAATATCCGGCGACAGAGGAGGGCATCGCCGCGCTGATCGCCGACTTCCAGAAGGAGCCGCTCAAGTGGATGGCCAAAGAGGCCGGGCAGTGGAGATCCGGGAACAAGAAGCAGCTCGGCGTGGTCCTGCTCACATGGCGCGAAAAGGTCCGCACCTCCGGCAGGAAATTTCTCGACCAGGCATTCGCCGCAGCCGCAACCGCCCCCCGCCAGCTCAGCTTCGATTTATGAAAACCTACGGTGATAAACTTGTTTTTGAAAGCCTCAGAGGAAAACATGTGACTGGAATACCTTGCGGTGTGAAATGGCGCGTCCGCTGGCGTCCTGGAGCGCTTGCCAGGGTCTGCTGCAAATGGCCTGACGGATCGTTTTCCCATCACTTCCTACAGGACTGTGGCGAAGAGGCGATCATGTGTGTAGCGGCAATCGGTGGATCATGGAAAGGCGGTGCCGCGTGAATCCTCACGTCGATCTAATAAAAAAGCTCCTCCGACTTGCCCGCGATAAATCGGCATCGCCCGCCGAGGCATCCCAGGCGCTCAACCGTGCGATGGAGCTAATCCGTAAGCACGACGTGCACATCGCCACGCTGGATCTGGATGAGGACGAAGAGCGGATGGTCCTGGAGCGGATCGAAATCGGCTGGCGTGTCAGCCTGGCGAAGCACCACGCGCTGAAAATCCTGATCAATTATTTCAATGTGCATGTGGTCCTGTCGAAACCAAACGCGGCGATCCTGGGAACCGAATCGGATGTCGCCATCGCGATCTATGTTTTCGAGTTCATCCTCGGGGCCTGCACCCGCGCGACCGTGGCCTGGGCAAAAAAGGAAAAGCTGGCCCGCAGGAAAACCACCGGACAGAAGCGCCTGGCATTTCAGCAGGGTTGGTTCTACGGCCTCCGCGACGGGCTCAAACCGCCCGGCGAGACCACCGGCATCCTGGATGACTCCAAGACGGCCCTCGTGATCGCTACGAGGGAAAAGCGGTTGAAGGATTTCGTTGCCGATCAATTCCCGGAAACGACGACGGTTCAGCGGAAAGATCCCCGCCTGAACCGCACAGCTATTTACCAGGGATTCCTGGCCGGTCGGGAGACGAAAATCCACAAGCCTCTCGCTGGCTCCGGCGAGCAGCTCGCTCTTTGCTGATATGGCCGACTCCGACCTGGTCAAAAATTATCTGCATCGAATCCGGAGCCAATTCTACCCGGACGACGAGAAGGGATTTTTTCAGCAGCGAACTTTGTTGGTCCGGGCGATCACACATCCGGCTTTTTACCTCGACGAGCGCGGGGTGCGGCTTCCGGAGCGACGGCTTTGCGCGATCCTGGACACGGTCATTCGGGATATCCAGCATTTCGGGGCGACGGCGAAGATCGAGAATTTCTGCCGCTACTTTCTGCACGCGGTGCAGCAGCACATGAAGCACCAGGGGGACGGATATTATGACGAGGGGAAAACCCTCCGATTCATCATGGATACAGCGATGGAAAATCTCACGAAAAAGCAGCGGGAAAAACTGTCCGATGCCCAGGATTCCACCACCGCCCGCCTCGCGGATCTGAACCGCCTCGTGCGGGAGACCGCCGCGAAGAAAAAGAAATCCGCCAAGGCGCCCGCCGCGCAGCTCGACCTCCTATGATTGCGTGGAGGCGCGGCCACGGTGAATCCTGATATACCGGGATCGGCGAGTTGATCTGGGCCTCTCCCTCCTGCAGAGGCGAGCCATCACCGGAGTTCCCTTGACGCATGCGGACATCGCGGCATGGGCCGGGTGTTCAAAAAGCAGGATCTGGAGGATAGAGCGGCGCGCGATGGAAAAGGCGAAGTCGGCCTGCGCGGAACTCGGGATTGATTTTCCGATACGCTCCGGAAAATGAAAACTGAAACCCTCGGCTACAGAGTCAAACCTGCCGTCACCTGGCCGGGCGGGAAGTCCCGGCTCCTCAAGTATATCCTGCCCCATGTTCCACAGCATGTTTGCTACGTGGAGCCGTTCGCCGGAGGCCTCGCCGTCCTCTTGGCAAAACCCAGGTCGAGATTCGAGGTGCTCAACGATATCAACGGAGATCTGGTGACGTTCTACCGGTGCGTGCGCTTCCATCCCGAAACCCTGCTCACCGAGCTGGAATTCGTCCTCAATTCCCGGCAGGAATTTCACGACTTCGCCGACCAGCCGGGCCTCACGGATATTCAGCGCGCCGCCCGGTGGTTTTTCCGGAACCGAAGCTGCTTTCGGGATGCCGATCTCAGGTCTTTCGGAACGTCTCCGGATCGCGGCGCTTCCTACGGCTCCAGGAGCGCCCGCATGGAGACCATCCGGCAGCTCAATATCCGCCTGGATCGGGTCACCGTAGAGAACCTGGACTGGCAAAAATGCCTGGATCTCTATGACCGGAAAGAGACTTTCTTCTTCTGCGATCCTCCTTACACCGGCTGCGACGCTGGAATGTATGCTCCCTGGACCATTGCGGACGTTCAGCGGTTCCGGCAGCGCCTGGACCGGCTCAAAGGAAGGTGGATCGTGACCCTGAACGACACCCCGGAGATCCGGCGGATATTTTTTGACTGCAAAATCACGCCCGTCGAGCGAGCGAAGGGAATCAACCAGGCAAACGGAAAAACCTACAAGGAACTGGTCATAGTTCCTCCGGCGGCAACACGATCTCCCTCGCGCCACGATTCTTGAGCTTTCGACGGATGGCGTTGAGCACCATTTTTCGGAAAAGCCCCTCGTGCGGCAGCTCGACCTGACTCAAATCGACGATTTTCCCGGTCAGATCCCTGCCCAGGTGCTGTGCCCCGATCCATTTTCCGGCCTCTTCTTGGGCCGTCTCCCAACTCAGGGATCAGTATTCCCGCGCCTCCGGTCGCAGCAAATGGTGTGCATGCCTCCTTTTATCCCCCTGCAGAGCCATTGCAAACCCTCAAAATATATCTCCGATCATTGTTAAATGGCCTGATTCAGGCCTCTGTGCCTCAAATCGACCCATCGGCGCGGACTTATGGCCAGGAAGCCCACAGAGGCCGATAAACACGGCAATTTCGGGCTATTTCGGCCTGCTCTCCTCTATTTCGGCCTTGCCGCAAATCGCGCGCGCGGACTCAAAAAGAACTTCTAAAACGCATTGACTTCTGACTTTTTGGGGCTAAACCACTTGGCACAAGACATGCTCCATCGGCACACAACATGCCGTAAAAGCATGAAAACCAGGATGGGCTTTCCGGAAGCGGAGAGAACGTCCAAAACAAAAACAAAGAAAAACAATAATGAAAATCGCTACCAAAATCGTTTCGCTGGTGAGCTTGGCGGCCGTCCTCGCGGGCAGCCC
>CAZSDC010000226.1:0-4899 GCA_964605515.1 uncultured Chthoniobacter sp. | reverse complement strand
GGATTTCGCTGGATTTGTCGAACTCCTCCGCCTGGTAGCTTTCGCGGGCAAACGATTTGATGATCCGGATCCCGGCGAAAGATTCCTGGAGGATGACCGACATTTGACCCGCCTCGTTTTCCTCCGCCTTCCCGGCCTGGCGGACTTTTTTCCCGAAGAAGATGACGGGAAAAATGCAGATCGGAAAAAGGAGAAGGGTGGTGAGGCTGAAGACCCAGTCCAGCTTAACCAGCACGATGACCCCCGTGATCACGGCGATGGGGCCCTGCACGAGATCCCCCGAAATCGAGGTGAGCGCGTTCTGGGCCATGCGGGTGTCGTTCATCACCCGCGAGATGAGCTTGCCGGCTTTCGCGTGGTTGAAAAAGCTCAGCGACTGCGACATCAGGTGCGAAAACAGCTGGGTGCGGATATCGCGGAGAACACGCAGGCTCACCCACGCAAGGCAATACGAGTTGAGATAAGAAAAAACTCCTCTGGCCACCATGGCCGCCGGGATGAGCAGCGCGATCCAGAAGACTTTTTCGATGCCGGGGCCCGAATCCACGCCGGATTTCAGGAACTGGCTGGGACTGACAACCGACTGCCCGGGTTGGAGGATGGCATCTCCGGCGAGTTTGATGACAAGCGGAAAGATGCCGTTGAGCACGCCGGCAAGGCTTCCGAAAACCAACCCCAAAATGAACCGTTTCCGGTATGTCTTGAGATACTGGAGCAGGTGGACGTAGGGCTTCCAGAACGCCTTGACGAGTTGCGGGAACGACAGCTTTTGTTTGGACATTGACCAGCTATTCTGGAGCAAGACACCGGAAATCAAAAGCTTTTTGGGTTGCCGTCGTTTACGCTGGCCCCGATGCCAACCACGCACCGGTTTTCCATTCGCACCAGGCTGAGCTACCATCTTGGCCAGGAGGGCTGGCTGCTGCTCAACATGGTGGCGGCAAAATACGCATCGCAGCGGGTGCTCCGGGAGAGCGTCTGGAACAATCTCGGCATCGCGTTTCGCGAGCACGTGGTGCCGGAGGGAACGACGCGGTTCCATGGGATCGCCGCTCCTCCCGGGGATCTGGAAATCCTCTACGAGGCGGAGGTCGAACGCGACATTTCGGCTGCCACGGGACCCCGGAATCTCCCGGAGTGCCCGCTCGTTGACCTCCCGCCCGAAGTTGTGCGTTACCTCTATCCCAGCCGGTATTGCGAGTCCGACAAACTCGTGCGGCTGGCGGCAAAAGAATTCGGCGATCTCGCGCCCGGCCACGAGCGAGTGGCGGGAATCTGCAATTGGATCCACGCTCACATTGATTACGAACCCGGGATCACCGACGCCCACACGAGCGCGGTGGAATGCCTGACCCTCCGCGCAGGGGTCTGCCGGGATTTTGCCCATCTCGGAGTCGCTTTCTGCCGGGCGCTGGGAATCCCCGCTCGTTATGGCAGTGCCTATGCCTATGAGCTCCCGCAGGCGGATTTTCACGCCTTCTTCGAGGTCTGGCTGGGCGGGCGGTGGTGGTATTACGACGCGACCCGCATGGCTCCCCAACAGGGTTTTATCTGGGTGGGAAGCGGGCACGACGCCGCCGATACTTCCGTCGCAACGATGTCCGCCTCCGTGCAGTTTGAATCCATGGAGATCCGCGTGGTAAAGCTTTCCCCCGGAAATGTCAGGTATGCAGGCGGGCCCGTGGGATTCTGACATTTCGCATTCGACAAGCGGCCGGCGAACAACGATTTCTGGCAGCCATGAACACGTTCTCCACCTTCACATTCGGCAGCATGTCACTGGGCCGGAATCCGGCCGACATTTCAAAGGATCTGGCCGTTGCCCGACGGGCCATCGACGCGGGGGTTTGGTTTCATTCGAGCCCGACCTACAATCAGGGCTTTACGTTCATGGTGCTTCGCCAGGCTTTTGACGAGGACCGCACCCGCGTTCCGCGCATGGTGATCAAGGTCCGGGACGCGTCGACGCAACTCATGCGATTCGAAGTGGAGGACAGTTGCCGACGGCTCGGGCTCGAAAGCATCGACGTGGCACAGCTGGTTTCTATGGATCCCGAGCCTGGAAATCTTGTGGACCAACTGCGCGGAGGTGGATCGCTGGCGGATGAACTCGCTTCGCTCCGTGCGCGAGGGCTGATCCGGCAGGCGGTCCTGTTCCTGACCCCTCAAAATTCCGATGCCGCGGTTGAGGCGATGAAGAGCGGGCTGATCGAGGGGGTGATCCTCTACTGGAACGCCTGCCAGCGCGACTGCAGCGACACGGCCTGGGCCGCAATTCGGGAGAAGAATATCCCGGCGCTCGCTTTGCGCACGCTGGGAGGCGGACCATCCGATGAACGGAGCCGCGCAAAATCCGCAGCCCTCATCGAACTGATCGCTGCCGCCGGCTGCCGGGATGCCACGGACTTCAATCTGCGTCTTGCTGCGAGCGAGCCCGTGATCCAGACCACGATCGGAGGCACCTCCTCGCTCCAACATCTGGAAGACTACCTGAAGGCCGCCAACAACGCGGCTCCCCTGCCCGATGGGATCCTTCACCGGATCCGGCAACTACAGGTCTCCTGAGCAGGCGGAAAGGCGGATGCCCATTCCGCTGTGCGGAGTTGGGGAACTACTGCTCCGAGTAATTCCACAGCAGGCCGCCGTCCACGATGATCGTCGTGCCCGTAATGTAGTCGGCGTCCTGGGAGGCGAGGAAGGCGGCGACGCCGGCGACGTCGGAGCCGGTCCCGAGGCGGTTCATCGGGATGTTCGAGAGCAGTGCCTTGAGCAGGTCCGGGGAGTTGAGGAGCTTGGTATTGATCGGGGTCTGTATGGCGCCCGGCGCGATATTGTTGATCGTGATGTTGAGCGGGGCGAGCTCTATGGCGAGGTCGCGGCAAAGCATTTTCAGTGCGCCCTTGCTCGCGCAGTAGGTCGAAAAGTGCGGGAACGGCAACTCCTCGTGGACCGAGCTGATGTTGATGATTTTTCCCGGGCGCTTCGTCTCGCGGAGGTGGTTCACAAAATCCTGGGTCAGGAAGAACGTGCCACGCAGGTTGATTTTGAGGACGAAATCGAATTCCTCTTCGGTGACATCCCAGAAATCCGCATGTTTCTCGACGCCCGCGTTATTGACGAGGATGTCTATCTTACCGAGGGCCTCGACCCCCTGCTGGATGAGCCGGCGGTCGTCGGCGGTGTTCGCGAGATCGCCGCCAAGGACAACCGCCTTGCGTCCGAGTGCTGCGATTTCCTTCTGCGTTTCAACAGCTCCCGAGTTGCCCGGTCGGTCGTCGATGAGGATGTCTGCGCCTTCCTTGGCGAGGCGGAGCGCTATTGCCTGGCCGATTCCCTGGGCGCTGCCGGTGATGAGTGCGGATTTTCCTTCGAGCTTCATGATGATGATGGTGGTTTGTGGTGGTGTGTAAAAAGCGTCGCGGCGCGATCGCGCCAGATTGTTTGAATTTCGTCAAGCGTGCGCCCGGATGTTTCCGGGAGCAATCCGAACGTGAAAAGCCATGAGAGGAGAGTCACGAGACCGAAGATGAAAAACGCATTCGCCTCGCCGACCCCGAGGCTGAACGCCGGAAACGTGGACGAGACGAGCAAGTTTGCGAGCCAGCTTGCGAGCGTGGCCAGGCTCATCGCCGGGCCGCGCACCTGAACGGGATAGATCTCTGCGATGACCAGCCAGATGCAGGGCCCGGGGCCGATGGCGAACGCGGCAATGTAGAGGAGCAGCCCGCCCAGCACGAACCAGCGGGCCACGGAAACCGTCGCGGTGAGATCGAAGGCCGCCCCCAATACCACAAGCGCGGCCACCATGCCGCCCATGCCCCAGAGGAGAAGCGAGCGTCGCCCGAATTTGTCCACAATACGCGAGGCGATGAATGTCACAATCGTCAGAAGCACCGCGAGCGCCAGGTCGTCGAGCATCGATGCGCTCGCCTTGTGAAACCCGGCCTTTTCAAAAATTCCGGGAGCGTAATACATGACGGCGTTGATCCCGGTGATCTGCTGGATCAGGGCCATGCCCACACCAACGACCAGCGCCAACTGCACCGCCGGAGAGGAAAACCCAGCCTTTGGCTTGTCCGGGGTTGGCGGAGAATCCCTGTGCGCTCTCCAGACCGGGCTCTCCGGCATCGCAAGCATCCCAAAAAACAAAACCAACCCCGGAATAATACCTGCCCCCATGATGAGCCGCCATCCCTGGCTTCCCACGGCCATGGACACAACGATGCCACAGACGATTCCGAAGACGACGGCAAGCTGGAAAAACGACAGATATCCACCCCGTTTTTCCGGAGGGGAAACCTCAGCGATATACAATGTGGACACGATCGATGCCGCACCGATCGCAAGCCCGGCGACAACCCGCGCACAGAGCAGGACGATCAGTGACGGTGCAAGAACCTCGCAGAGAACGCCACCCGAAAAAATGAGCCCGCAAGCCAGCAGTCCGCCCCTCCGGCCCAGCCGGTCGGCCAGGACGCCCCCAGCGGCGGCACCGATCATCGCGCCCACGAGCACGAGGCTCGTCACCAGCCCCTGCGCGACGAGGGGTAGATGAAATTGAGCGATGATCGCCGGGCTGGCATTCGAGATTCCGCCCGTGTCAAACCCCTGGATCAGCCCGCCGCACGCCGCCAGAAGCACAGCTGGCAAACCGGCGCGCAGCACTTGTGTGGAGTCTTTCAGAGCCGGGGAATCGTGATCCCGCGCTGGCGCATGTATTTTCCGGCGCGGTCGGCGTAGCTGGTTTCGCAGACATCGTCCGCGAGGAAGAAGACGACCTGGGCGAGACCCTCGTTCGCGTAAATGCGGGCCGGGAGCGGGGTTGTGTTCGAAATTTCCAGCGTGACATGGCCCTCCCATTCCGGCTCGAACGGGGTCACGTTCACGATGATCCCGCAG
>CAZSDC010000225.1:0-4919 GCA_964605515.1 uncultured Chthoniobacter sp. | reverse complement strand
TAAAGGACTCCGAAATCAAGGAGTTGATCACGACGGACAGCGTTCCAGTCCGCCCCACATCCGAACAGCGGGTAAAAGTGCTGTCGGTAGCCGAGTTGCTCGGCGAGGGCATCCGGCGCATCCACGACGACGAGTCGGTGAGTTCGCTTTTTGAACTGAAACCCACATAGCACAAATTATTTATGGCCAAGCAAGCAAAACTCTCCGCACGCCCCCGCACCGAAAGCGGCCGCAACGCGGTCAAACAAGTCCGCGCTCGCGGCGGGGTCCCCGCCGTGATCTACGGCTCCAAGGACAAACCCGCAAACCTCGAGGTCTCGCGGCGGGATGTCGAAGCGCTGCTCGCCCATGCGGTGGGCGAAAACATCCTCGTCGAACTCGAAATCGAGGAGGGAGGGAAAAAATCCAACCGCCTCTCGCTCATCCAGGAGGTCCAGCACCATCCGCTGCGCGGCGAGGTCCTGCATGTGGACTTTCACGCGGTTTCGATGACCGAGAAGATCTCGGCCGACATCGTGATCGAGGCATATGGAGAGCCGGACGGCGTGAAGAATTTCGGAGGCCTTCTCGAACAGAGCATGCGTTCTGTCACGATCAAATGTCTTCCGCAGAACCTGCCGGAGATCATCCGCGTGGACGTGTCCGCGCTCAAGATCGGCGACTCGATCCACGTGCGCGATCTTCCGCTGCCCGCCGAGGTTGAGGCGGACGAAGATGCCGACCTGACTGTCTTTATCGTGGCCGAGCCCGCCGTGGTCGAGGAACCGGTAGCCGCTGCGGCTCCGGAGGCTCCGGAAGTTATCAAAGAGAAGAAAACCGACGCCGCCGCAACGGGCGCCGAAGAGAAAAAATAGGGACTTTCTCGCGTGGAACAAACTGCGGTTTTTCGTCTCGTCGCCGGCTTGGGGAACCCCGGCCGGGAATACGATGGAACCCGCCACAATGTCGGTTTTCTGGTCGCGAATGAACTGGTGAGGCGCTCTGCTTGCGAGTTTTCGTTCAATGCGAATTGGAATTCCCAAGTGGCCAACTGCGGCGGTCGCACAGTCATGAAACCCCAGACATTCATGAATCTGAGCGGGGAGGCGGTAGCCGGCTATGCGCGGTATTTCAAGCTCCAGCGCGAGGAGATCATGATCATCATCGATGACGCTTCCCTCCCTCTCGGCACCCTGCGTTTGCGCAAGTCCGGAACCGCCGGAGGCCACAACGGACTAGAGTCAATCCTCATCCACTTCGGGAGCGAGGCCGTCCCGCGCCTGCGCGTCGGAATCGGGGCCCCTGAGGGCAGGGGGCTCCACGACCACGTGCTGGGAAAATTTGACGATGCCGAGCTGCCCGCGCTTCAGGAGGCAGTCTTCCGCGCCGCCGACGCATTTGAATACTCGAACGCCCACGGGATCGAGGCTGCCATGAATCAATTCAACCAAAAACAACAAGAACCATGAAACGTTACGAAGCACTGATCGCCCTCGATACCCGGGGGAAAGAAGACACCGCAAAAGAAACCATCGAACGCCTGGAAAAGGTGATCGCCGCCGAGGGCGCCGTCATTGAACAGGTCCAGCGCCTCGAAAAACGCGAGCTCGCCTACGAGTCGCACCACACGAAATCCGCCTACTTCGTTAACTTTATTTTCGAGGCGGACCCCGCCGTGATTGACAAGCTCCAGAAGAAATTGAAACTGGACGACGATGTGATGCTGCAGAATTACCTGCAGCTCCCCGCGAAGAAAAAAGCGGTCGCCGCCTAACAAATCATTCCTCTCCACCATGGCCAACGTCAACAAAGTCATCCTGATCGGCAACGTTACCCGCGACCCCGAGGTCAAGTTCACCCCGAAGGGGACTGCGGTGACTGACATTGGAATGGCCATCAATCGCAGCTACACGCTCGACAACGGGGAAAAGCGCGAGGATGTGACGTTCGTCGAGGTCGCCTTCTGGGGCCGCCAGGCGGAAACGATTGGAGAATATGTGAAAAAAGGCCGTTCCATCTATGTGGAAGGAAGGCTTCAGCTGGACACTTGGGATGACAAACAGAGCGGCCAGAAGCGGAGCAAGCTTCGCGTCGTCGGAGAAAACTTTCAGTTCCTCGGTGCCCGTCCCGGCGGATCAGGCGGCGGAGGCGACGAGGAAGGTGGCGGACACCAGGAATCCCGGCCCCAGCGAACCTCCCGCCCTGCCCCGACCCAGCAACCGCCGAAGTCATCGGAGCCGGATGACGACATTCCGTTTTAGTCCCTCAGCCGGGAGTGAAATCCGCATTGGAGGGACGACCGCCGTATCGTCCGTGGATGAAATCGGACCGGACAGCTCCGGTCCCTCCAATATGTTGCTGGCCGGTTTACCAAGCGCAAGATCCTCAATAGCCCGGTCGTTGTCATGAGCCGACCCGATCCAAAATCCCCCGAGCAGGAGCCGGCGGATGCCGCATTCGAAGTCTCGTTGAGGCCTCCGCTTTTCGAGGAGTTTTCGGGCCAGGAGAAGACGGTGGCCAGGCTTCGCCTCATGGTGGATGCCGCGCTTCAACGGGGGGATTCGCTTCAGCACATCCTCCTTAGCGGGCCGCCCGGACTGGGGAAAACGACTCTTGCCTACATCATCGGAAACGCCATGGGATCTGAGGTCCGCACGACCAGCGGGCCGATGATCGAAAAGGCGGGTGACCTGGCCGGTCTCCTCACCAATATTGAGCGGGGCGGGATTCTTTTCATTGATGAAATCCACCGTCTCCAGCCCGCTATCGAGGAGTATCTGTATCCGGCGATGGAAGACTTCAAGCTGGATATCGTGATCGATCAGGGCCCGAGCGCACGAAGCGTGAGGCTGAACTTGGCCCCGTTTACGCTGATCGGCGCAACGACGCGTGCCGGGATGATCAGCGAGCCGTTGCGATCCCGATTCGGCATGAGCTGTCGCTTGGACTACTATCCTGCCGGGCAGTTGGCCGGGATTATTTCCAGGAGCGCGAGCCTCATCGGGACCGAGATCCTCGAGGGGGCTGCCCCTGAGATCGCCCGCCGGTCGCGCGGCACTCCCCGTATTGCAAACAACCTCCTGCGCTGGGTCAGGGACTTTGCCCAGGTCCGGGCGAATGGAAAAATTGACGCTGCGGTTGCAGCGGACGCGCTCACCATGCTCGAAATCGATGAGGAGGGGTTTGACGAGATGGACAAGCGGATCCTTGAGGCGATCATCGGCCTCTTCGACGGCGGCCCAGTCGGCGTCAACAGCCTGGCCGTGGCACTTGGCGAGGAGCCGGGCACCATTGAGGAGGTCCACGAGCCGTTCCTCATCATGCAGGGATTTCTGAAACGCACCCCACAAGGCCGGGTCGCCATGCCAAAAGCCTACCGCAAGCTCGGCCTCACCGCTCCAACAAGGCCCTCCCAGCAGAATTTGCTGTGAGCTTACCTTAGCAGCCCGTGCATGAGCGGGCTTTGGAAGCTGCGGAGGATCGGGTCGAGGAGGATTGAAGGGAAGAGCCCGACAAACAGGGTGGCGGCCATGAGAAGGAGAGCACCAAGTTTTTCGGGAATGGTGATCGGATCGAACGGTCGCGAAGCGGATTCTCCAGACGGATAAAACGTGCGCTGGAGGGCGCGGAGAGTGAAGGCAACCGTGACGACGACCCCGATGCCGGCGGGAAGGAGGAGCCAGGGGAGGGAGGTCCAAGACCCTTTGAGGATGGTGAACTCCGCGATGAAACCACTGAAGCCTGGCAGGCCCATTGATGCGATGGAGGCAACTGTGAATGTGAATGCGGCGAACGGGAGAGATTTTGTCAGGTTCAACTTTCCGAGCTCCGTAATGTCGCGGGTGTGCGTGCGATCGTAGAGCATACGTCCGACGACAGCAAAGAGGAGGCCGCCGATGATTCCATGCGAGAACATCTGGAGGACCGAGCCTCCGAGTCCGGCTAGATTCAACGTCATAAGGCCGAGGAGGACGAATCCCATGTGTGCGATGCTCGAATAGCCGACGGTGAATTTAAGGTCCTTCTGCGCGAGGGCAACCAGTGCGCCGAGGACGATGCCCGCGGTTGCGAGCAACGCAATGACGAGCCGCCATTGTTCGAGGCCTTGCGGAAAGAGGGGCATGGCAACGCGAAGCGCGGAATAAGAGCCAAGCTTCATGACCACGCCTGCGAGCAGCATCGAGACGGCGGTCGGGGCCGCGACGTGACCGGTCGGTGCCCATGTGTGCAGCGGCCACAGGCCCGCCAGCACGGCAAAGCCAATGAACATCACGGGAAATGCCCAGGACTGGAATGCTGGTGCGAAGTGTGCTTTTGACGGGTCGGCGAGCGTGAAGAGATCAAATGTCTGCGCGCCCGAGGCGGCGTAAGTAGCAATCAGTGCGAGCAAGACAAGCGCGCTGCCGGCCACGGAATACATGGTCAGCTTCATGGCGCCATATTCGCGGTTCGTGGACCCCCATGCCGCGATCAGAAAATATTTCGGGATGATGACGATCTCGTAGAAGACGAAGAGCAGGAAAAGGTCAAAGCTTTGGAAAACCCCGTAAACACCGCCGATAATGATCAGATAAAACGCAAAGAACGCCCGCGGGCGGTGCGTGACATTCCATGAAAACAGGATGCCGGCTACCGCAATGATCCCGGTGAGCAAGAGCATGACCACGCTGATGCCATCCGCACCGGTGGTAAACGAAATGCCGAGTTGGGGGATCCAGGGGATCCGCGTCAGAAACTGGAAATCCGGGGCGCCGGGCGCGTGGTCATACGACAGGAACGCGGTCTTTGCGAAAAATAGCCCGACCAGTGCAGCGAGGAGCGCGATCCATTTGGCGAGTTGCGCGCGACGTTCCGGCAGCAGGAGGATGAGCGTTGCACCGGCGAGGGCGGAAAGGAATGTCGCGGTGAGGATCATGGCTTGTTGAAAAGGACGATGAGCA
>CAZSDC010000224.1:0-4929 GCA_964605515.1 uncultured Chthoniobacter sp. | reverse complement strand
GCAAAGGGAGCTTTGACAGACGGGCTGGCACTCGCTTGGGATAATCCCAGCACCCATGCCGGATCAAGCCCCGCGAGTCAGTATTGTCATTTCTGCCCGAAACAAGGAAGCCAGGCTCCCTGGCTCGACCCGGGAAATCCGGCGGCCTTTCCCTTCGGAAGCTTGGGAATTGAAGCTCAATCCGCTGCGCGACCGCGTCTCGCCGCCCTTGAGGCAAATACTTGCCGAGCGACGGGATTGGCGTGAATATAAGAAAATATGCCAAGCCTCGGAGTAAATATCGATCACATCGCCACGATCCGGCAGGCGCGTTACCGCGAGGATCCGGAGAACCCCAACGCGGGCCCGGATCCAATGGCTGCAGCGCTGATTGCGGAGAAGGCAGGCGCCAAAGGGATCACCGCCCACCTGCGCGAGGACCGTCGCCACATTCAGGACCGCGACATTCTGCGGCTCCGCGACAGCATCACGACGAAGCTCAACCTCGAGATGGGAGTCACGGAGGAAATTCTGCGGATCGCCCTGGAGGTCCTGCCGGACGATGTGTGCCTGGTTCCGGAGAACCGCCGCGAGGTGACGACCGAGGGCGGTCTGGATTGCTGCCTGAACCGGGAGGTCCTGCGGCCTGCCGTGGCGCGCCTGAGGGGTCGAGGGATCCGGGTCAGCCTGTTCATCGACCCCGACGAGGAACAGGTCGAGTCTGCTGCGGATCTTGATGCCGACTTTGTCGAACTGCACACCGGAGCGTATGCGAATGCCACGGGCACCGAGTTGGACCGCGAACTGCAGCGGCTCCATTCGGCGGCACGCCTGGCTGTCGCGCGGGGTTTGAGAGTGAATGCCGGTCACGGGCTGAACTACCGCAACACACCCGCCATTCTCCACCTTGCCGGACTCGAGGAACTAAATATCGGCCACTCGATCATCTCGCGGGCGATCACTGTCGGCCTCGACCAGGCGGTCGGAGAAATGTGCGCCCTCATCGAAAAGGGTTGATTTGCATGGAGACCTCGGAAATTCCACCCTTCGGCGTTCCGGCCTCGTGGGTCGGCTTTTTGCAGGACGAGTTGGAGGGGATTCAAAACGCGGGGCTTTTTCGCCGTCTCCGGATCCTGGATTCCCCGCAGTCCACGCACGTTCGCTCCGATGGCCGCGCCTTGGTGAATTTTTCCTCAAATGACTATCTGGGGCTCGCGAATCATCCGGCCCTCCGGGAAGCCGCAATGGCCGAATGGGAAAAGGCGGGCTTCGGCTCGGGGGCATCGCGCCTGGTCTGCGGGACGCTTGCCGCTCATGAGCGGCTGGAGGACGTGATCGCAAATTTCAAGCGGGCTGACGCCGCGCTCTGTTTCTCCAGCGGCTACGCTGCGGCAATGGGCGCAATCCCTGCCCTTTGCTCCAAGAACGACATCATCATCCTGGACAAGCTTTGTCATGCCTGCCTCGTGGATGCCGCGCGGCTCAGCGGGGCGCAGATCCGGGTTTTTCCGCACAACGACATGGAAAAGTTGGAGAGCCACCTGCGCTGGGCCAGCACCAGACACGGCCGCATTCTCGTGGTGGCCGAATCTGTTTACAGCATGGATGGCGATGTTGCCCCGCTCCGGGAGATTGTGAATTTGAAGGATCGCTATGGAGCATGGATTTTTTTGGATGAGGCGCACGGGGTGGGGGTTTTGGGCCCGGGCGGCCGCGGGCTGGCGGAAGAAGCCGGCGTCGAAGGCCGCATCGAAATCCAGATGGGCACCCTCGGTAAGGCTTTGGGTGCACACGGAGCCTACATTGCTGGAAGCCGTCTCCTCCGGGATTTTCTGATCAATCGTGCGCGCAGCTTCATTTTCTCCACAGCTCCCCCGGCCCCGGTTGCGGCGGCGGCCGCCAAAGCGGTCGAAATTCTTGGCGGACCGGAGGGCAGCCAGCTCCTGCGGGTGCTCTGGAAAAATATCCAGGGTCTCGGTTCCGCCCTCGAGGTGCCGGAATCCCCGAGCGCAATCGTTCCGATTATTATGGGCGAAGAATCCGCCGCCATGGCCGCCGCGCAGCGCCTGCTATCCTCGGGATTTCTGGTTCCCGCCATCCGCTATCCGACAGTTGCCAGGGGAGCGGCCCGGCTCAGGATCACTCTCTCAGCAGCCCACTCCGAGCAGGATGTCGCAAGCCTGGCTAAAGCTCTGAAGGAACTCAGAGGGGTTGTTTCAAATAACACCTGATCCAACCGGAAAAATATGCAGCCTACAGGACTCGAACCTGTGACCCCCACCATGTCAAGGTGATGCTCTACCAACTGAGCTAAGGCTGCGGGAAGGGGGACGAAAAATACCGCAAACGGTTTGGGTTGCAAACAAAAATCCCCGAGCCCGGGCGAAACGGAATCGCCGCGGGATATTTGCCACGTCAGGCGCCTTGAAAAACTCAAGGGGGTTGCGCTTTCCAAGGGTTTGGCAAGCATCCGGCCTGCAGTGCAACCTTCGTGCGGTCGAAAAGGGGGGGCATTCCGGAAATCGATCGCTTCGATTCGGTTGGCAGGACCCTGCGGACGGGAGATTTGATTCTGCCTCACATCCCAGCAGATATATATTTGTGATAAGTGCCATAATGACTCTTATTGAATATATTTTGAGACTTGAAACGCGAGACAAAACGACGCATATCAAACAGTATTCAATATCAAAAAATAGTCATTAGATGCTTATATATAGCATGATACTTATCGTAATCATTGGCATGAATATTCCGGCACATTTTACGCTGAATGATCTCTGGAATCATTGAATTCCAATAAACCACAACAAACTATGAGTATTATTCGTTACAGAACACCTGAGCTTGCGACATGGACGCCATTCGACCGCCTCTCGCCTTTGCGGGAGTTGTTGGACTCGGCATACCGACTGACGGGATCTGCCGGATCGCGTGTCTGGTCGCCTGCTTTGGACGTGTATGAGGATGCCGACGAAGTGACCGTCAAGGTCGAACTGGCCGGCATGAAAAAAGAGGACTTCGAACTCTCGCTGGCGGATGGCGCGCTGACCGTCTCCGGGAAGCGGGAATTGAAGGAGGAGAACCGCGAGAGCTTCCGCAGCGAACGATTCTTCGGATCGTTCAGCAGGGCTGTCGCGCTTCCCGCCCCGGTGAAGTCGGACGATGTCAAAGCCTCGTATGAGGACGGCATCCTGACAGTCGTCCTGCAAAAAGCCGACGAGGCGAAGCCGCGGAAAATCACCGTCAACTAAACACCGAACAAGAGGACAAAGCCATGTCACAAACCGAAACAACCACAAACCGAACCACCGCTGCCGCGCATCTGGAATATGTTGTTCCAGCGGTGGATATTCACCACACCCCGGACGGATTTACGCTGGAGGCCGAAATGCCAGGGGTCCGAAAAGAGGGGGTTGAGATTACCTATGATGATGGGAAGCTCACCCTCACCGGGCATCGTGCGCATCCCGTTCAAGCCGGCACGGCCGTTTACGCGGAATCTGTCGGGCAAGCCTACCGGAGGGTCTTTGATCTCGATCTCTCGGTTGATGCAGGGAAGATCAAAGCCACCATTGACCAAGGACTGCTCACGGTTTGCTTGCCAAAAGCAGAATCCAGCAAGCCGCGCAAAATCGAGGTCGGATAAATCCGGCCATGCCGGGGGCGATGGGCAGCGCCTCCGGCAAATGGGGCCTTGTGTCAGGCTTGACGGGGCCTGAGTGTTGTCTGCTAAGGTGGCCCGTCGATGACTGCCTACGAATTGTTTGCCCGACTCTCCCCGACCGAAGCTTCCGGAATTCTGGAATGGCTCCAGGAAAGCGACCGGGCCGCCTATAAAACCTGTGCCGGTTTGCTGGCCACCCGCCGCAAGCTGCGTCCGGTTTTTGTGGAACGCAAGCCCAAGGCGGAACGGAACGCCTGGATGTCGGAGAACCTCGGAAAGCCGAGCAGCGCCGACCTCGCAACCGAAATCCTCCAATCCTGGCTTCTGGGCGCTCACGGGAATATGGTCTGCGGGTTTCTGGATTCGCTGAAAATTCCACACGACGGGAAGGGGCTCATCGAGACACTTCCTGCGGAGCCGCCGTCCGGCGAAGTGGATCGCGCGGTCGGGGAACTCTTTTCCACCTATCCGCCAGCAGCCGTCCTGGTGTATATGAATCTTTTCGCTTCCATGGAGATGACCGCATGGCCGCATCTCAAGGAGCTCGTTTCCACGGATCCCCGTTTATGCCAAAATCCCACAAGCCTATAACTCCTTTCGCCCAGTCTCTGCACGAGGCTGTTGAGACGCTTCAACGCTTGGGCGATCTTGAGCCGGCCGTCGTGGCCGTTGCGGACGCTGTGCTGGCCAGCTTGAAATCCGGCGGCAAGCTGCTCTTCTGCGGAAATGGCGGGAGTGCCGCCGACAGTGCGCACATCGCCACCGAATTCACCTGCCGCTTCATGGGCGACCGGCGGCCGTATCCGGGCATCTCCCTCACGGCCGACGGTGGGCTTCTCACCGCGATCGGCAACGACTATTCCTTTCAGGATATATTTTCGAGGCAGGTCCGGGCGTATGGAAGACAGGGAGATGTTCTCATCGCGCTGACTTCGAGCGGCATGTCCCGCAATATTCTTTCGGCGATCGAGGAAGCGCGCCGGATCGGGTTGAAGACGATCGTCTTTCTTGGCAAGGGCGGCGGTTTTACCAAGGGGGCTGCGGACATCGAAATTCTGGTGCCAGGGACGGTCACTGCCCGGATCCAGGAGGCGCAGAAATTTCTGCTCCACGTCGTCTGCGAACTGGTCGAGCCGGGACTGGAAAAGGAATGACAAGCCTGCTCGCGGTTTTCTCCGCGGTTTTGGGCGCGATCACAGGATCCTTCCTGAATGCCTGCATCCACCGCATGCCGCGCGGCATCGGTCTCAGCGACCCGAAGCGATCGTTCTGCCCTTCATGCA
>CAZSDC010000223.1:0-4977 GCA_964605515.1 uncultured Chthoniobacter sp. | reverse complement strand
GTGATCGAGCACAACCTCGAGGTCGTCAAATCCTCGGACTGGGTCGTGGATCTCGGACCAGAGGGCGGAGACGAGGGTGGTCAGGTTATTGCCGCTGGGACCCCCGAGAAGGTCGCATCCTGCGCGAATTCCCACACCGGCCGCTTTCTCCAGCCACTTTTGGAGGGCCGTTGCGCCCGCGTGGCGGATGCTCCCGCGAAGCCGTTCGTTGCGCGGAAGGACAGCGGAGTCATTGCGGTGCGCGGTGCGCGCGAGCACAACCTGAAAAACCTTTCTGTGGACATCCCTCGTGACGGGATGGTCGTGGTCACCGGCCTGAGCGGCTCGGGAAAATCGACTCTCGCCTTCGATATCCTTTTTGCCGAGGGCCAGCGACGGTTCCTCGATAGCATGTCCCCATATGCCCGCCAATTCGTCGAGCAGATGGAGAAGCCAGATGTCGATTCGATTGAAGGCCTCCCCCCGAGCGTGGCGATCGAACAACGTGTCACCCGCGGCGGGGGGAAATCCACTGTCGCCACGGTCACCGAAATCTATCATTTTCTCCGCCTCCTGTTCGCAAAGCTCGGCACCCAGCATTGTCCGGATTGTCATGAGCCCGTCGAAAGCCGTACTCCGACCGCGATCGCGGAGGAAGTCCACAAGCTGGCAGCCAAGGGCACGGTGAACGTCTACGCGAACCTCGTCAAAGCCCGTAAAGGCTTTCACACGGATGTCGCCCGCGCTGCGGCCAGGCACGGAGTTGTGACGCTGATTGTGGACGGGAAACCCGTGCCGGTTGAAGGGTTTCAGAAGCTCGAGCGATTCAAGGAGCACACCATTGACGCGCTTATTGGCGAACTGGCGAAGCCGGATTCCAAGACCACCGACGAGGTTGTCCGCCGCGCGCTCGCGCTGGGCCGCGGGACCGCGCGCATCGTTGATGCCAAAGGCCGCAGTTCGGTTCTCAGCACGGAAATGAACTGCCCGTCATGCAGCCGCGCCTTCGATCCGCTCGATCCGCGCCTGTTTTCCTTCAATTCCCCGCACGGCTGGTGCCTGCACTGCCGCGGGTTCGGAGAGGTCTGGAGCGAACTGGGTGCTGCGGGAAAGGAATTCGATTCCCAGATCGAAGCCGAGCTCGATGAGGAGCGGCGCCACGAAAACCTCGAGGATACGGAGCCGCGCCAATGCCCGGTCTGCAAGGGATCCCGCCTCAACGAGACGGCCTCAAATGTTTTCATCGGAGAACATTCGATCAATGATTTTACGCGCGCTGCAGCCACAGATTCCCTCGATCTCACCGGAAAACTCCGATTTGCGGGACCCCGTGCCGGGATCGCGAAGGATGTCGTTTCGGAAATTCAGCAGCGTCTCAAGTTCCTCGCAAAAGTCGGTCTCGATTACCTTTCGCTCGACCGCAGCGCCAAGACGCTGAGCGGTGGGGAAGCCCAGCGTATCCGGCTTGCTGCCCAACTCGGATCGAATCTCCGTGGGGTTCTCTACGTCCTCGATGAGCCGACGATTGGCCTGCACCCGCGCGACAATGCGCGCCTACTCGATGCCCTCGACGTCCTCGTAAAAAAAGGCAATTCCCTCGTCATCGTCGAGCACGACGAGGAAACCATGCGCCGCGCTGACCGAATCCTGGACCTTGGTCCCGGTGCCGGAAGACGCGGCGGCGAAATCGTCGCGTCGGGGACGCTCAAGGAAATCATCAATTCCCCGCAGTCGCTCACCGGACAATCCCTTCGCGCTCCGGCCAAACATCCCTCGCGCGGATCGAGGCGTCCCGCCTCAACCGACTGGCTCGCGGTGCGAGGCATCACGCGGCACAACGTCACAAATATCGATGTAAAAATCCCGATTAATCGTCTCACTGCGATCAGTGGGGTCTCGGGCTCCGGCAAGAGCACAGTGCTTCGCGGGGTCGTGGTGCCGGCTGTTCGCGACGCGCTTTCACGCACGAAATCGAAGACCATTTTTGACCACTGCAAATCCGTCGAGGGGTTGGAATGGCTGGGCGGCGTTCTTGAGGTGGACCAGTCGCCGATTGGAAAAACCTCGCGCTCAACGCCCGCCACCTACGTCAAAGTCCTCGATGATATCCGCGCCCTCTTCGCGACTCTTCCCGCTTCGCGGATGCGTGGCTACACGAACAGCCGGTTTTCCTTCAACAACGAGGGCGGACGATGCGAAGCCTGCCTCGGGCAGGGTGTGATCAAATTGGAAATGAATTTCCTCCCGCCGAGCTACATGCCCTGCCAGGACTGCCTCGGACGCCGATACAATCCCGCCACCCTCGAGGTCGAATACAACGGCAAATCGATCGGGGATGTGATGGACATGACGATCGAGCAGGCAGCAGAATTTTTCTCCGCAAACCCGAAGATCAAACGCCCGCTCGCCCTCCTTGTCGAAACCGGTCTCGGCTACCTCCAACTCGGCCAGCCAAGCCCGACACTCAGCGGAGGCGAAGCTCAGAGGATCAAACTCGTCACCCAACTCGCCCGCCGGCCAACCGCCCGCGCAGAGGAGGTCCGGACGACGCGTCGCGGCAAGTCCACGCTCTATGTCCTCGAAGAGCCGACGATCGGGCTTCACGCCCACGACGTTGCCCAGCTCATTGCCGTCCTTCACCGCCTCGTGGACGAGGGAGGAACGGTCGTGGTCATCGAGCACCATCTCGACGTTATTGCCGAGGCTGACTATGTCATTGACATCGGCCCGGAGGCAGGAGCCGGGGGTGGAAAAATTGTCTCCGAGGGCACTCCTGAACACGTCGCCAAATCCAAAGTCAGCCGCACGGCACCCTTTCTCAAGGGCCTGGTGTCGGGCTGACCGGGTTTTTCAGTAGCTGTGTTTGGTGAGGCTGGTCTTGCCCCGGAAGACCCAGTAGATGCTGGCAGTATAAGCCAGGACGAGGGGAACACCGATGAGGGCGATGACGAGCATAATCCCCAGCGTTTTCTGGGTGGATACTGCGTTGTAGATGGTGAGGCTGTTTGCAGGGTCCGGATTCGAGAGAACCATGTTGGGGAAATAGGTCAGCCCGAAGGTCGCCATCATGAGACCCATTGCCATGCACGAGGAAAGGAACGCGTTGAACTCCCTGCCCTTGTGGATCTCTCGCGGGATGTTCAGCACGATCATCACGTTCACGGCCACCACGGCAAACACATACGGCCGTGCGCGGACGATATCCAGAACCCATGGCACCGCGATCAGCGTGTAGAGGTTGAAAAGAAAGTAGGAGGCGAGGAAAAAGCCGATGAGCCTGGGAATCCAACCGCTGACGATCCGGTTGAGTTCACCGTCGGTTTTCATGGCCAGATAAATCGATCCGTGCATCGCAAACAGGAGGACCGTCGTTACCCCCATCAGCAGCGCGTAGGGATTCAGAAGGCCGAAGAACGATCCCGCGAACTCATGGTCCGTATCCAGTGGGATGCCCCGCACGATGTTCCCCATCGCCACGCCGATCAGGAGTGCTGCGACGAAACTGCCGGCACTGAACGCCACATCCCAGAGCCCTCTCCACCATGTCCATTCTTCCTTGCTGCGGAACTCGATCGCGACTGCGCGAAAAATCAGCGAGCAAAGCAGCAGCATGAAGGCCAGGTAGAATCCGGAAAACACCGTGGCATAAGCCCCGGGGAACGCGGCAAACAAAGCCCCGCCGCCGGTGACCAGCCAGACCTCGTTGCCGTCCCAGACGGGCCCGATCGAATTCAAAAGCAAGCGCCGGTGCTCGTCTTTCCGCACAAACAAATGCAGGATCCCCACCCCCAGGTCGAAGCCGTCCAGCATGGCGTAGCCGGTGAAGAGGACTCCGACGAGGATATACCAGATGGTGTTGAGATCGGGAATGTTCATGCGCGTGGGGTTGTTCGGACGAGGGCCTTCCAGCTCTCCGGCATTTCCTCGCTCTCATCTTCGTCATCCGGCCCATGATGGATTTTCCGGGTGAGGAGGAAAATAAACAGGACGAAGAGGAGCGCGTAAACGAGGCCGAACAGAACGAGCGACGCGACGACCTGGTTGGCGACGACGACCTTTGACAGCGACTCGGATGTTTTGAGCATCTGATACACGATCCACGGCTGTCGCCCGACCTCGGCGGCGAACCAGCCGGCCTGGTTTGCGATCTGCGGCCCGAGGACCGAGAAGACCAGCGCCACGAGGACCCACCGCGTAAGCGGCCGGGACAAGTCGAACAGCCAGCCCTGCCACCAGAAAAAGCAGGCGACCAGCGAGAGGACCAGCATCGCCACCCCTACGATAATCATGATGTGGTAAAATTGGAATACGGCCGGGACATTCGGCCAATACGACTTCCGGATTCCGGGCAGTTCACCGGCCGAAGCATTCGGGTGACGGGATTTCAAAAATGCATCTGGAGGCAATTCGTTCAGCCCGGCGACCGGCCTCGAAAAGGATCCCCATGCCAGAAAGCTGAGCAGACCGGGAATCTTCGGCCCCACGACCGTTTCCGAACCGGAATCGACATAACCGAAGAGCGTCATCGGCGTCGAGTCCACCGTCCGGTATACCCCTTCCAGTGCGGCGAGTTTTTCCGGCTGGTTGCGCGCCACGCCTTTGGCCGTGAAGTCGGCGCTGACCATCTGGAGGACGCAGGCTACGGTCGCAAAGCCGAGACCGATTTTCAGCGAAGCCTTGGAAAATTCCACATGCCGGTTCCGCAAAAGGTAATATGCGCTGATGCTCACCACGAGAAACGCGCCAGCCAGCCAGGCCCCGAGGACGACGTGGGTCAACCGGTCGATTGTGGACGGATTGAAAACCATGGCCCAGAAATCATCGACGACCGCCCGGACGCTGGTGAGGTCCGCCGTCGTTACCGCATGGTCCGGCGGCAGAACAACCGTCTTTCCACCGACAACGCTTTCCAAATGGTATCCCGCCGGCGTCTGCATCCACGAGTTGGCCACCACGATCCACACCGCGCTGAAGTGCGCGCCGAACGCCACCATGCAC
>CAZSDC010000222.1:0-5029 GCA_964605515.1 uncultured Chthoniobacter sp. | reverse complement strand
TGTTGTCCTTGTGGAAATCGGTATAGCGGCGGGTGAAGTCGAGGAACTTCTTGTTCGATCCGAACCGGATCAGCTCCGTGCGTGTGACGGCACCGTCCTTGTTCTGGTCAATCAACAGGAAGCATTTTGCCGTGCCGCCGGCCTTGGTCCACTCCATCAGTGTCACCTTTCCATCTTTGTTGGCATCGGCCTTCTCGATGACGTAGTCCGCATAGGCGGGACCGACGGTCCGCAGTGTCAGAGGCACGTCCCAGTCCGCATGGATTTTCGGGGAGGTTTGGCAGGCGGACAAAGTGACAGCCAGAGAAATGAGGAGGAGCGATCGCATAGTCGGATGAGGTCGAAAAATTTCAGGCCGCTGCGGTTTTTGGCGCGGCAAACCCGAGCGCGAGCAGCGAGGATCCGTTGAAGAGGAGGTTGATCCCGAAGAACAGGCCCAAAACCCAGGCGCTGTCGGACGGCCAGCGGTTGTAAACCATGACTCCGAGAACGAGTGAGGCGATCCCGCTGATCAGCATCCAGACCCAGCCGGCGTGGGCGCGCATGCCGAGGGCTGCGACGGACACGAAAATTCCCTCCACGATCAGGAAGATGGCAAAAATCAGGGTGATGATGAGCACGCTGGAAGTCAGGCAGTTCAGTAGCACGATGCCCGCCGCGATGCGGATGATGCCGGACAGGGCTTCCAGAACGCGGTGGCCGGTGTGTTTTCCAAAGAGGGCGAGTCCCAGAGCGATCACTCCGCTCACCAGTGCGACGATGGCAAGGATCTGCGCAAGCGCGAAGGAGAAGACCAGCGGAGAACCGATTGCCGAGAAACCCACGAAGATCGAAAGGAAACCGCCAGCGATAAGCCAACCCCGGCTTTGTGAAAGATTCGTGGCAGATGAAGGCAGTGAAGTGTCGTTGCTCATGGTCCGGCGGTTGTCGCATTCCCCCCGGAAAACCTCAATAATTAATTCGTGAGAGCGGGATCACCACTGCACCACGGAGCTCGCATAGGTGAGCCCTCCGCCGAAGACGACCAGCAGAATGTAATCTCCGACCTGAAACCTGCCCATGCGGTTCGCCTCGTCCAGGGCAATCGCCACGGCCGCCGCAGAGGTATTGCCGTAGCGGTCGAGGTTGATGTGAAACTTGCTCATCGGCACATTGAGGCGGGATGCCATGGCCTCGATGATCCGGATGTTCGCCTGGTGGGGGATGATGCACTTCAGGTCGTCGGTCGTGAGACCGCTTTGCTCGAGCGCCTTCTGCGCCGCCTTCATCATGGAGGTGACCGCCTGCTTGAACGTCTCGCGGCCGTTCATGTGGAGCGTGTTGAGCTTCTGGTCCGCATTCTCCCTGGTGATCGGCATCGCGCATCCGCCTCCCGGCATGTGCAGGATGTCGCCGAAATTTCCGTCGCTTCCCATGAAGGTCGTGATCACGCCGTGAGCGCCCTCACGGTTGCGCAACACCGCCGCTCCCGCCCCGTCGCCGAAGAGCACGCAGGTATTCCGGTCCTGCCAGTTGACGATCGAACTGAGCTTGTCGGCTCCGATCACGAGGACCGTGCTGTAGGTGTGATTCGCGATGAACTGCTGCGCGATCTCTACGGAATACAGAAAACCCGAGCAGGCGGCGTTGACGTCGAAGCAGGCGGCGTTTTTCGCGCCGATCAGCCTTTGCACGTGGCAGGCGGTCGAAGGGAAAAACGTGTCGGGCGTGATGGTGGCGACAAGGATCAGATCGATCTCGTCCACGGTCACGCCGGCATTTTCCATCGCCCGCTTAGCGGCCGCAGCCGCGAGGTGACTCGTGAACTCACCTTCTTTCGCGATGCGGCGCTCACGGATCCCGGTCCGGTCCATAATCCACTGGTCGGTCGTCTCAACAATGGCCTCGAGATCAGCGTTGCTCAGGATTCTCTCCGGAACGTAGCTCCCGGTGCCTATGATCGAAACGGTGCGGTTAGGCTGGTGCGGTTTGGCCTTCGGGGACTTTTTCATGGTGTGATTGGATCGCTTCGATGATGCGCTGGTTGACCTGCTGCCCGACCGCCGCGCGCGCCACGCGGATCGCATTGCGGAGAGCCCGCGCGGAGGAATTGCCATGCGCCTTGATGCAGATTCCATTAACCCCGAGAAGCGGGGTGCCGCCGTATTCGTCCGTGCTCGTGCGGTCCTTGATTGCCCTGAATGCACCCCGGCACAGGAGGGCGCCCAGCAGCCGGATCGGATTTTTTTTCAGCTCTTCGCGGAACCATGAGAAGAAGGATTTTGCCAGGCCCTCGATGGTTTTTAAAACCATGTTGCCCACGAAACCATCGCAGACAACGACTTCAACCGGTTTGTGGAAGATCGCGTGGCCTTCGACATTTCCGGCAAAATGGATCGGGGCCGTCGAAAGCAGCGCGTGGCATGCCTTGGCAAACTCGGTTCCTTTGGAGGCTTCTGTGCCGATGTTGAAAAGCCCGACCCTGGGGTCCGGGCAGCCCAGAAGTTCCCGGGAGTAGATGCTGCCCATGACGGCGAAGCCGACGATATGCTCAGGGGCGGGATCGATGTTCGCCCCGCCATCGATCAGCAGGAAGACCCCGTTGTCCGCAGGAATCAGGACGGCTAGTCCCGCACGATCAATGCCCGGCAGGGTCCGGAGTTTGATCGTCGCGGCCGCCACGAGCGCGCCGGTATGTCCGGCGGAGACGATTGCGTCCGCCTCGCCGTTCTTCACAAGGTCCACGGCCCGGCTGACGGAGGAATCTTTTTTCTTCCGCACACTGTCGAGCCCGTTGTCGCTCATGTCCACGACCTGTGAGGCATGGTGGACGGAAATCCTTTCGGTCAGGCCCTCGGTATCGTGACGCAGCAGCTCCGCGCGAATCCTTTTTTCGTCGCCGACAAACACGATGGAAACATCGGAGTAGTCTCGGAGCGCGGCCACAGCACCTTCCACGGGATTCCCAGGAGCGAAATCCCCGCCCATCGCGTCAAGGGCAATTTTCATGCGGGAGAAAACCCGTCGGCCGGATTATTCGGCCCCAATGGTCAATACCTGCCGCTTGTTGTAATATCCGCAGGATGGACAGGCGATATGAGAGAGCACGCTGGCTCCACATTGCGGGCATTTGCCGAGTTTCGGTGCGTGCCAACGATTCGCCGCTTTGCGTGTGCGAAGCCGCATCTTTGAGGTTTTGCGTTTGGGGACTCCCATAAATAATTTGTGATTAGGTTGTTAACTTGTCTAGTGCATCCCACGCCGACGCACCCGTTTCCGACGGATGCAGGCTGGTGCGCGGGGCACCGGCTGTGCACGTGGCTCCCGTATCGCATCTTGGATGCGGGGGCAAGAGGAGATGAATATCCTCTCGAACGAACGGGGTCAAGTCTATCTGTTCGCGTCCTGTGAGTTCGGTTTGAAGCGAAAACGGATCTGCCACGATATCCATTTCCAAATCTGCCAGGCAGACGACGCAATGCATGCGGACACGCACGGAGGCTCGCCCGGTCGCGAAGAGGCCCCCTTCGCTCAGACCGACATCCAAACAATAGGACAAAGCAGAAACCGGCGTGACCCCCGCTTCCTGCAAATCCAATCGGGACGGATCTTCCTCTCCCTCCAAATGGAGGGTCTCCCCTTGTGGGATCTGACGAATGTGAACTTTCATGATTTGGTCCGGACAGCAGGTCGGAGCTTCACAGGGGCCCTTGAATAAAGGGGGCGACCTCCGTCTGATAGAAGACCCGGAGTTGATCGTGCAGGGCCGGTTCCAAAGGAGGCATGTCGGCTGCCTGGGCATTTGAAGCAGCTTGAGCGGGTTTGCTCGAGCCGGGGATCATCACCGAAACCGACTTCTGATCGAACACGAACCGCAAGGCCATCTGCGGCAGGGTCATGCCATGGGGCACCATGCTTTGAACCTTCGCGGAGAGTTCCACCCCCAGATCGAGCGGGAGACCGCAGAATGTGATCGCGTCTTTGGATCGCTGGATCGCGTTGTTGGGGCTCCCGGTGTAGCCGGACGGCGTGGGGGGGGGGCCGGTGAGATGCCCTCCGAGCAGGCCATCCGCGAGTGGCAACCGGACAATAATCGCGACGCCTTTCTCTGCGGCGAGCGGGAAGATTTCCTTCTCCGGTTCCTGGCGGAAGACATTATACACCAGTTGGAGCGAGGCGAGCCCCGGCTGCTCCAGGCAGATCAGCGCCTCCTCGATCGTCTCGACGCTGGCACCAAAATCCCGGATCTTGCCATCGGCCTTCAAGCGGCGGAGCCAGTCAAAAATTTCTCCGTTTCTCAGCACCTCTGCGGGCACGCAGTGCAGTTGCGTGAGGTGGAGGGAAGGAATGCCCAGGCGCTTCAGAGAGGATTCTGTGGCTGTCCGAATGGCATCCCATGTGTAGCCGGAAGGGTAGATCCCGCGGGCTCTTCCAAATTTGGTTGCGACGAGATAATCCCCTTTGCGCTCCTTCAGAAAATGTCCGAGAACCTCCTCGCTGCGGCCATTTCCGTAAACATCGGCGGTGTCAAAAAAATTGATTCCGGAATCCGCCGCCTCGATGAGGATGCTGCGCGCTCGCATGTCACTTATCCCGCTCCAGTCCGTGCCGCCGAGTTGCCAGCAGCCCAATCCAATTTCTCCGACGGATTGGCCCGTCCTGCCGAAGAGCCGAGCATTCATAACTTTGGTATTATGAGGCCTCTGGGGCGGATTATCAAAGAGATTCTTCGGGGGCCGGGGAGAGAATTATTGCATTTTATGATCGCAGGGCGGTCTCCCGGGTGCTGGCATCATGGCATGTCCACTCCGCAGAATACGATTGCTATCATCTACGACTACGACCAGACCCTCTCGCCGACCTACATGCAGGACGAGGCCTTGTTTCCGGTTTTCGGAATTAACCCGTCTCATTTCTGGCAGCGGTGCGGCGAGTTGGTGCACGACCAGGGATACGACAACGAACTCGCCTACATGAAAGTCCTCCTGGATTGCCTGGAGATGGACCGCCCAACCAATGCCAGGCTCAGGGAACTCGGTGGCCGCCTGCA
>CAZSDC010000221.1:0-5048 GCA_964605515.1 uncultured Chthoniobacter sp. | reverse complement strand
GGAGCAAGGAAATCGAAGCCGACATGCTGGCCTCACTCATCGCCCTGCGGAAGGCGATGATGAAACATCCTATCCGTCACGCGGTCTCATTTCACAGCAGCATCCACCGGGCGGATTTGTTCAAAGCCCACAACGATGCCTTTACCGGCACGTTTCCGGAGCTTGGAAAGCTGGAGACGTTCCATGTCTCCGGAAAGACCCCCACCGGCACCCGCGCTCGCATCATCGGTGACTTTGCCCGAACCAGACGCTCGCTCATCACCAACGCACGCTGCCTCACCGAAGGAGTGGACGTTCCGGGGATTGACTGCGTGCTCTTCGCCGACCCACGCCGGAGCGCTGTAGATATCGTGCAGGCCGTCGGCCGCGCCCTGCGCCCCGCACCCGGAAAGAAACTCGGCTATGTCATCGTGCCGATCCTCCACGATGCCGATGCCACGCCGGATGACATCTTCGATTCGGACTCGTTCCAGGAGATCCTCACCACCCTCCGCGGCCTGGCCGCAAATGATGACCGGATCATCGAGTATTTCCGAACTGTCTCACAAGGGCGGAAACTTACCGGCGGCGGAAGCGTCGAGTTTGATTTGGATGAACGGATCGCCAAGAAGATAGACCTTGCTCAGTTTGTTCAGGACATCCAACTCAAGTGCTGGGATCGTTTGGCCAAGTTGTCATGGCGTCCGTTTGAAGAGGCGAGGGCGTTTGCGCGTATCCTTAGCCTCAAGAGTGGACTTGAGTGGCGTAGTTTCTGCAAAGGGAAACTTCCCGCCAAGGGGACTCTGCCCGCAGACATTCCGGCCGACCCCCGCTACCAATATGGCAATCAAGGCTGGGCGGGAATGGGAGACTGGCTAGGAACAGGAACTGTTGCTCATCGATTGCGCCAATACCGCTCATTCAAAAAAGCGAGAGCCTTCGCCCAAGGCCTTGGCCTCAGAAGCGCAGTTGAATGGACTACTTTCTGCAAAGGCAATCTTCCCGAGAAGGGAACTCGGCCTGCCGATATTCCAGCATGTCCAAACAAGACGTATGCCGACCAAGGCTGGATCAGTCTAGGGGATTGGCTCGGAACGGGTGCAGTTGCAGATAATTTGCGTCAATACCGCCCATTCAAAAAAGCGAGAGCTTTCGCCCAAGGCCTTGGCCTTAGAAACTTTTTTGAGTGGAGATGCTTCTGCAAAGGCAATCTTCCCGAGAAGGGAACTCGGCCTGCCGATATTCCAGCCAAGCCGCAAGCAACATACCTTGGCAATGGATGGATAGGTTTCGGCGACTGGCTCGGCACAGGAGCGGTTTCAACACATTTGCGTCACCACCGCCCCTTCAAAAAGGCAAGAGCCTTCGCACGTGGTCTTGGTCTTAGGAGCACAGATGAATGGAGAGCTTTCTGCAAAGGTAATCTCCCCGAGAAGGGAACCCTTCCTGCTGATATTCCTGCTGCTCCGAACCGGACGTATGCCAACAAAGGTTGGGCAAGCATAGGAGATTGGCTGGGGACGGGAGCTGTTGCTGATCATTTGCGTCAATACCGGCCATTCAAAAAGGCGAGAGCCTTCGCCCGTGGTCTTGGTCTTAGGAGCGGAACTGAATGGAGAGCTTTCTGCAAAGGCAATCTCCCTGAGAAGGGAACTCGGCCTGCCGATATTCCAGCATGCCCAAATCAGACCTACAGTAACAAAGGATGGATAGGGATGCGGGACTGGCTCGGCACAGGAACCGTTGCTCCGCGTTTGCATCAATACCGCCCATTCAAAAAAGCGAGAGCCTTCGCCCAAGGCCTTGGCCTCAGAAGCGGAGCGGAATGGAGTGCTTTCTGCAAAGGCAATCTTCCCGAAAAGAGAACTCGGCCTGCCGATATTCCTTCTAATCCGCGCCGAACATATGCTGAGGAAGGCTGGGTAAGCATGGGCGACTGGCTAGGAACGAATCTTACCGCTACGCGTTTGCGCCAGCACCGCCCATTCAAAAAAGCGAGAGCCTTCGCCCAAGGCCTTGGTCTCAGAAGCAGTGCTGAATGGAGAGCTTTCTGCAAAGGCAATCTCCCTGATAAAGGAACCCGGCCTGCCGATATTCCTGCATTTCCAAACGAAACGTATAATAAAAAAGGCTGGGCAGGGATGGGTGACTGGCTCGGCACAGGAACTGTTGCTCCTCGATTGCGCCAATTTCGTACATTTAAAAAAGCGAGAGCATTCGCGCGAGGCCTTCGTCTCAGAACTGGAACTGAATGGAAAGCTTTTTGCAAAGGCTATCTCCCCGAGAAAGGAACCAAGCCTGCCGATATTCCAGCATGTCCAAACGAAACCTATACAGAGAAAGGTTGGGCAGGCATGGGAGACTGGCTCGGCGCCGGTAGAACAAGGTGGAAAAGCGAACCTAATTCCCGCAAATGAGTGAAATATCCGACAGCACAAATGAGCTGAGCCTTCTTTCGCGGGGCCAGGCCATTCTTGCGCCAAATCTCTCAATGTTATCTTTGAATCGATTCCTCCTCCCCATCTTCGCCCTGATCCTTGTCTCCCCCGCTTTTGCAGCCGACAACACCGCAAAACCCGACCAACCCGCCCTCGCCGGAGGATTTTCATCTGCAGAAATCGACCCCGAGGCGCGGACGGTCGCGGAATTTGCCGTAAAAACTCAGAGCAAGTCCACCGGAAGACCGCTCCGGCTCGTCAAAATCCTGAAAGCCGAGCGTCAGGTGGTCGCCGGATTGAATTTCCGGCTCGAGATCGAAGTGGCAGACGGCAGCAAGCCCCTCAAAGCGCGTGCCGTGGTCTGGAAGAAACTTAACGGATCGCTGGCGCTGACCTCTTGGGAAGCGCTCTAATCATTTCAGTTTTTCCTTCTTCGCCAGAATATCCAGTGCTTCACGCGGAGACAGAGTCTTAACGGGTTTTATGGACAGGAGGGGAAAGTGCTTGGGGTTGCCTGTGATGATCGTCTTGTCCTCCGTGGCGAGAGCAACGGCAACAAAGGAAGTGTCGTTGGGATCGGGCAGCTTCACGCCTGTGGCGATGCCCTGCCGGAATCCTGATTGCGGAAATGAAGCCAGCATTTCCCTGATCGCGGATCTCGATAATCTGAACTTCGGACGGGACAAGACATCCCGGTATTCTGCAAGCAGGGAGTTATCCCACGCGGGAACGAAACGACCCGCAACGGCCTGTTGAAGCAATTGATCGCAGACCCGCCCGGGAGTGAGCACGGCAGAGACCAGCACGTTGGTATCAATCACCCAAAGCGGAATCTTCACGCCGCCTTGCGCTTCTTGCGTTCCGAACGTGAGGCGCGGATCTCCGCGTCGATTTCCTCCATGGACATCGCATTCGAACCATGGAGCACGGCTTCACGCTGAACCGCCGCCAACGCCTGCCCAAAACGCAACCGGCCCAGCAGATCGATATCCGACTCGATCCCTCCTCCGCTGGGGGGAATGAGAATTCCCACCGTTTCGCCACCCCGCGTAATGACACGCGGACCTGTTTTGGGAAGGTCGCGCAAGACTTTCGCTGTATCCTTCGACAATTCCCGTGTGTTGAGGAGCGTGGTGGCCATGGGAAAAGTGTCCGACATTTGGGGGACATGGTCAAGATCGATGTCGGCGAGTCCCGTTTGTCGAACAAGGGGTGCCACGGCTCCTCTCGTTGGTCGCACCCGGGGTGCGAACCGGGGGACAAGTTCCATGTCCTATATCGCCCCGGGTTTTGTCACTGCAAAGCCGACCCCTTTTCCAAAGTCGATATTTTGAATCCGCCATCCTTTTCGAGAACGACCAGGAAATTGTGGAACTCCATCAGCGAGCTCCGGTGTCCGACGCTGACAAAAGAAATGCCCGTCTCCAGCAGGTTCCGGTAGAGCGATTGCTCGTTCCGCTCATCGAGCGCGCTGGTCGCCTCGTCCAGGAACGCGATCTGCGGTTTGTTCAGAAAGATCCGGGCAAACGAGATGCGCTGCTGTTCTCCGAGCGATAGGATGTTCGTCCAATCCTCGACTTGATCGAGATTGCCGTCCACGCGGTCCAGCACATCGGCGAGATTCACCTTCTTGAGCGTCTCGATGATGAGACGATCGTCGGCACCGCTCTGGTTCTGAGGGTAGATCAACTGTTCTCGCAGGGTTCCCTGCACCATGTAGGGACGCTGCGGGAGAAACATCAGGCGGTTGATGTTCGGGCGCTCAATAGTCCCCTTTCCGCTCTGCCAGAGGCCGGCAATCGTCCGCAGGAGAGAGCTTCTGCCGGTCCCACTCTCGCCCATGATCAAGGCGCTTTGTCCGGGAGGGAGCGTGAAGTTCAGTCCCCTCGTGAGGGTTTTTTCCCGGTCTGGAGTCTGGATGGTCAGGTCGTTCAGTCGGAGTCCCTGGACGCTCTCGTTCACCGCGATGGTCTGCTCGCGCTCCGCATGAAAATCCTCAATATCGTATTCATCCAGCTCATCCCACAAATCGCCAAGCCGGTTTATCGCTGCCGCAAATGTGCTCAACCCCTCAAACTGCGCAACGATCACGCTGACCGCCATCAGCACCTCGGCAAACGCCCCTTGGGCCTGCGTCACGACGCCGTATTCGATCCGGCCCTGTATGAACATCGGGCCAAGAATCAGCATCGGCACAATCAGCGCGAGGTAGTTGTAGCCGTTCGTGAAGAATCCGAGCGTCCGGTTCCAGCCGATAATCCGGAGGGTGTTGTCCACGACCTTGCCGAACCGGGCCATGAGATCGCCCTGCTCCCGCTTTTCTCCGCGGAAAAATGCGATGCTCTCGGAGTTGTCCCGCACCCGGACGAGCGCGTAGCGGAAGTCGGCTTCCTTCTGGTATTGCTGGAAAAACATTCCGACGAGCCGTTTGCCAATAAGGATCGAGAGGCCCGTCCCCACGATTGCGTAGATCAAGAGCACGACCGGAAGTTTCCAGGAGATGGTGAACAGCACGCCCAGAAAGGCGCACAGTGTCACTCCGGAATTGATGAGCGTGAGCAGATATCCGAGCACGCCGGTGGTGAACGACCGGACATCTTCCGAGATGCGCTGGTCGGGGTTGTCCACGCG
>CAZSDC010000220.1:0-5108 GCA_964605515.1 uncultured Chthoniobacter sp. | reverse complement strand
CACGGACTTGCGGGTTTTGCTGCGGGCGATTGGTTTTGGCATGGGAAAAGTCAGGCAGGATACCAAGCCGAGGACGGGATGCAACCACAAAGTCACACTCAATGTTTATCGATCAGGCGGGCGAGGTCCTTCGAAGTTCCCCTGATGACCACCATGAAGCACATGCTTTTGTCCTCGCGGATCGCGGCTGCGTATTTGTAATCAAATTCCGTATATCGCCAGGAGCCCTCCGGATGGATCGCGATCCCGAGAGGCTCAGGATCGAAAACCAGGAAAAACATGAAGTTTTCGGGAATGGCGAGGACGGCGACCTTGCGGTTGTCGAATTTGAAGATCCGTGCGCCCGCCGCCTGGAAACGGGCAAATTTTTCCGGGACGTGAAACCGTTCGAATCCCTTGAGGACAAACCAGTCCTCAAGGGACCCGGCCTCACCTTCGACCACCTCAAATTGCTCGGTGCGGAGTTTCGCACCCTCGGAGGCAATCGTCAGAGCCTCCTCCGGAAAGACTCCGGCGCGACCGAGGAAGTGCCAGGCGAGTACGGCGACGAGCAGGAGAAATCCGATGGCGACCGCCAACATGGCCGGGTCGCGCGGATTGAATCGTCGCTTGCTCCGGGCGGCGGAGATCGCGGACGACTGATCGTCAAGCTCGCCAATGACAGCCCGCGGGATCTCTACGCCCGCGAGGACAGAGCCGGCCGCCAGATCCAAGGCGATCTGAGCCTCGTATTCTTCGAGGAGAGCTGGCGATTTTGCCAGCGCATCCCGGGCACGGGAAATTTCGCGGGAGTCCGGCGGATCGGGGAGCTGAATGGCCAGAAATTGGCGGGCGGATTTCGGATTCATGCTTTTGGCCCCAAGTGCTTTTTCAGGATCGCGCGGGCTTCATAGAGAGATCGCGCGAGTTCAGGCTCGGACATTCCGAGCAGCCCCGCAAGATGCTCGCCGGAAAACACCCCGAGGCAGAGGAGGGTGATCGCCTGACGCGAGGGCTCTGGCAACTGATGCAAGATGAAGATGCGCCGTTCCGCAGGTGTCTCCGGGTTGCCAACCGTTACGGCCTTAGCTCCGTCACGGCACAAGATCGAGAAAAACACGCGCTTCGTCCACTCGCGTTCGTGCAAATCCACGCGCTTCGAAACGGCCTGGAGCGCCGCAGACACAAGAGCGGTCGCGTCCGCCTCCCGCCCGGTGAGCACCAGCGCAAATTTCCACGCATCGGGCAGAAACGACCATTCTTTGGGAAACGGACTCATTGTCTGGAATGGCTATATCGTCTCGACGCCTCCGCCTCAAGCGGCGAATGCAGCACCACAGTCACTTCAGAAAAATCGTCCGGAGCAACCGTTCCCGCAGCGGGGCCGGGGCGAGTCGCGCGAGGAACCAGAGGGCACGGGCATTTTTTCCAACGACCCTGCGGGCAGGGGGAGAGGGATTCCTGAGATTCTCAAGAACCGCACGAGCGACGATTGCGGGCGGACTCCCGGATCTTTCCTCCTTGAGGACTTTATTAACAAATCTTCCGAGGAGCGGGCCGTAACGAGCCAGGCCCTCCGGCGGCAGCGCAGCAATCGTCGCGCCGGTTTCACCGACAAGTTTTTCCGCCGCACCCGAATTGATCGACGCCGGCTGGATGAGAGAAACGCGTATCCCCGAGGCTCTCAGCTCCATGCGCAGAGCGTCGCTCACCGCCTCGACCGAATGTTTTGACGCGCAGAGAGCTGCCCCGAACGGCATCGTGACCATGCCGCCGATCGAGCCGATATTGACGATGGATCCACAGGTTTTGTGAAGGAGCGGTAGAAATGCCTGAGTCACCGAGAGGAGTCCGAACACATTGACCTCAAAGACCTGCCTCATGAGTTCGGAGGGTGTGAACTCCGCCGGTGAAATGGCGCCGACTCCCGCGTTGTTGACCAATGCGCCCAACCCAGCCCCGCCAGTTCTGGCACCGACCGCATCAACCGCCGAAGCAATCGATGCCTGAGATGTCACATCGAGCAGGATTTCCTGTCGCTGCTGGATTTCCGACGAGAAGCGTCTGACTCCCGCGAACACCTCGAATCCATTCGCGGAGAGAAGTTCTGCGGTGACTTTCCCGATACCGGAAGAAGCACCCGTAACCAACACCGACAGCGGGTGGTGCCGGGCGGTCATGGTGCCCGCCGGATCGGCAGGTGCCCGGTGCAGTATTCGTTTCCGTCCGAGGACACCCGGAATTCGGCATCCGGGTGGGTCCGCTCCGTGGCCCCGCACACGGCGCAGATGTGCAGTGCGGCATCGGCGGGGAGCTTCGCCGCCTCGAAGCGTTGGCGGCGTTCGCGGGTTTTGTGGGAGGCCAGTGTGCCCTTAAAATAGGCGGGCGCAAAGAAGATCAGGTAGTTTCCCAGACACATCACCACGACCATTTTTTCCGCAAGCGGACCGGTTACCAGGATGAGAGCGGGGAAAACGAGGCTGAATATCGCAACCCACTTGATCTTCACGGGAAGGACAAGAAAAAGCAGGATCTCCAGGTCCGGGGCGAGAGTGGCCACCGCGAGAAAGAGCGAGAGGTTTAAAAACAGGTTTCCGCCCGAAGCCCCGAAGATCAGCGCCGAGCCAATGCACAGGGCCATGCCAAGAAGGTAGTAGGCGTTCATCCGAAACGTTCCCCATGCCCCCTCGAGCAGATCCCCCAGCCACCATGTGAACATCAGGTAGAAAATGATCCAGAAAAAGCTCTGCGTCGTTGGAAGAAAGATCCAGCTCACCAGCCGCCAGACCTCGCCGTGAAGGATGGCCGCGCGATTCAACTCCAGAAATTGCGCGTAATTCTGGTCGAGGGTGACGAGGATGAAAACGAGGGCGTTGAGCGCGACGACGTATCGGATGAGGCCGGGGATCGCAAACCGGGAAAGAGATCGTTCGAGGCGTTCGATCATCGGGAATTGGGGGAATCGCCGCCGGGCGATTTTGGGAAATGCAAGCTCGGCGTCATGGCCTCGAGAGATTTCCGGCTGATGCCTTTGACGCGGAGAAGGTCGTCCGCCGATTTGTATGGTCCCCCGGACCGCCCCTCGATGATCCGGCCGGCGATCACCGCCCCGACACCGGGAAGCGACATGAGCTCGTCACGTGCTGCCGTGTTGGGATCAACGCCGTCCGCAGGCGCCTTCTTTGTCAGAGTCTCGGAAATTTCCTGCTCGTCTCTGCGCTCGATCTGGCGGTCTTCGGCGATCCGGCTCCAGTCGGTTTTCGCCCAGATCCCGCGACGTGCGGAAGCCGCAGTGAGTTCGAGATCCTCGAGGTGCTTGCGGTATTCCTGGGCGGAAGTGCCGTCGGGCAGGCTCCGGGCAATCCCGAACGCCCTCGCCAGCCCCTCGCTCACCAGCGTCGAAGCCAGGTCCTTACCGTCCGACGTGGTCACAAACCCGTAGATCCGCTTGAACCTGGCGTCTCCGCGCCCGTCGGCAAACGACGTATGGACGGTGAAGGGTTTCGCCAGCAGCTCGCGAGTGCGCAGGGCCGCTGCCTTTCCAAATTCCCGGGCCTGCGCGATCGATTCCTCCGGCACTCCGTCCGCGATGCCGAAGTATCTCCGCTGCGCCCGCAGCCGCCGCGCGAGGCTCTCGTCATTCACGTGCCACTCGATGCAGTCGGCCCCGTAAATGCGAACAGTTTGTTCGCTCCCATCGGGGAATCGGACACTGAAACTGTCTCCATCCGCCCATTCCGTGGGAACGAACCGGCAACCCGCAAGGGATTTGATTTCCTCGTCGGCCCTGCCAACGGGAACAGCGGATAGAGCAACCAAGAGCACGAAAACACGCAAAGTCACAATTGGTAATCTGACACGCCTTGCGGCGCGGGCAAGCGCGGAACGTGCGGGAGGCACTGGAAGGGAGGGTTATCCGCCCCAGTGGGCACCCTCGCTGAGGGCGGGCGTCCAGTTGCGCTGGTCGCCGTTGGCGTAGTCGGTCTTGCCGATGGCCCCGATCATTTTTTTCCCTGTGGCGGCGCGCCAGAGCTTGCTCATGCTTTCGCCGGTATGGCAGCTCCAGCTCTTGATGAACGCGTCACGGGTGAAGAGGCCGCGGTGGAGCTTGCTGAGCTCATTCTCGTGGAGCCAGCTTTTCGAGCCGCTGTCCACCTCGTTGCTGTAGTCGAACATGAAGCACGCTCGGTTCGAGTGGCCGTAGAACTCGAAGTCCGCGATCTTCACCTCCGAGCGCGGGCGGCCGGCGTTCAGGTAGTTGATGACATCATCGCCGGAAGTGATCCAGACGAGGTTGACGTGGTATTTGTCGCGGACGGAGACGATGTTGCCGACGAGGTCGGATTTCTCCTGGCGCGCGGCGCGGCGCACATAGGCAGGCTTGTAAACCAGCCACGTGATGAGGGCGTCCGGCCCCTCCTTTTTCCGGATCTCTTCGATGCGGACGCGGGCCGCCCGGATGAAGTTCCCCCACCAGCGGTCGTGGGGCGAAGCCTTGAATTTTTCCCATTCGATCAGCGAGGGGCCGCCGCTGACGAGGATGTATTCCTTTTGGACGGCAGCTCCGGCCGTCAGGGTCCCGGCCAGAAGAATCAGGAGAAGCGTGCGAAGAAGCATGGGGATAAGGATTCGCGCTGCGAGGAGAAGTTCAAGCACATTCGGCAGGAAGATGGTGGTTTGACAAAGCAACGGTTTCAAGGACATCTATTCCAACGACATGAATCTTCTGACCGCCGCCAAACATTTCGGCCTGCGCGGAAAAAACATCATCAACAGCCCTCTCAAAAACAAATGATCACCGTCGTCATCGGACACAAGAACCCCGACATGGACTCGATCTGCTCCGCGATCGGTTACGCCGCGCTCAAGACCTCCGGCGGAACTCCCGACGTCATCGCCGCGCGGTGCGGCAACACCAACGAGCGGATCGATTTCGGGCTGGGGAAATTCGGTTTCGAGGCCCCCGCGTTTCTGGCCGACGTGTATCCGCGGATCGAGGACGTGATGGAGCGGGGTGTCGCCAGCGCCCATTTCAAGAGCCCGGTTTACGAAACGATGACGCAGATCGGTGAGACGAGGTTCCGCGGGCTTCCCGTGGTGGACGACGACCGCCGCTGCCTGGGGCTGAT
>CAZSDC010000219.1:0-5122 GCA_964605515.1 uncultured Chthoniobacter sp. | reverse complement strand
TGAAAATGAATTTTCCGCGCAGGTCGTCGCGCTTTCCGGCCTCGCGCAAATCCACCTCGGGCGAAACGCGTCCCGCCTCCTGCAAAACGGCGGGAGGAAAATCGGTCGGGAGCTGGTGCTTTCGGATGATCGAGAGCATGTCCACTCCCGGCTTCCCGACGGGCCCGAGCACTTCGATGATGTGTCCCTCCGGGTTGACGTGGCGCGACGGCCACGAATCCAGATGGGCAACCACTTTGTCGCCGACATTCGCCTGCAGCGGCGGCACCGGCGCCTGAAGGTAGAGGTTGTGGACAAAGCGCGGATCGTCCGCGACGAGGTAGAAAAAGTTTTTTGATTTCTGGAGCGTGCCGACAATCGTCTCGTTCGCCCGGTTGAGAATCCGGATCACCCGCCCCTCGTGAACCGCCTCGGCTCCCGGCCGCCGCCCCGCCGCGCGCTCGACGGAAACGCGGGCGACCACACGGTCCCCGTGCATCGCCGTGAAAGTGTTTTCCGGGCTGATGAAGAGATCCGGCGCCCCGGTCTTCTCGCTCAAAACATGCGCGGTCCCGCTCGCATGGAACTGGATATTTCCCGTGAACAAATCTGCCGCCTGCGGAATGATGAAGCGGTCCTTCCGGATCCGTGCGATGTCGCCCGCGAGTTCCATGTCCCGCAAGAGCCCCAGCAGTTTCGTGCGCAGCGATGGATCGAGCTTCAATGACTGCGAGATCTCGGCATTGTCCAGCGGGCGCTCCGCGAGAATCCGCAGAATATCCTGCTTCAGCGAGGGCTGGTCCCCTTCGCTTCCAACGGAGCGCGGGCGTCCCGCCCGCTTGCTTCCCACGCGAGAAAGATGTCCGCTCTCCCGTTGGCGGGAACTTTCCGCGCCGCTCTTCTTCGGAATCGCCGGCGAGACATTCCCGTGCTGCCCTGCTTTCCGGGGGGGAACTCCCCCACGCTGCAGATTCCGCGGCTTTTCGTGCGCCTTACCAGCCATGTCTCCGACTTTCACCGATGCGCTGCCGAGAGGAGGCGACGCTTTCAGATCTCCGCTTTCAGACCTCCGCTTTCCCCTCCTTCTCCGGCGCTGAGATTGACGATTTGTTCCGGAACCCGACTTTGCAGACTGCCCCCCTGTTTGTTTCCCGCCACGAGGGCTCTGATGTTTCACAAACCCACCCATCGCCTCTCTGCGGGTGGTTGGCAAGAAATTGCTTGCCCCGGAGACACATCGAATGCAACTTGCAGGGGTTGGCTTTGACAGAAAATCGGCAGGTATCACAATGAACACATCTTCCCACGCTCCAGAAAGATCCGCGTTCACGCTCATCGAACTTCTGGTCGTCATCGCCATCATCGGCATCCTGATGAGCCTCCTCTTCCCGGCCGTCAACGGTGCAATCCTTGCTGCCAGAAAAGCTCAAGCGAGCAACGATGTCAGCCAGATCGCAACCGCCATTATTGCCTACAATACCGAATACGGACAATGGCCCACAAATGCCAGTGGCGCAGGCTCCGATGTCGCAGGACCTTTTTTGTCCGCTCTCATGGGAACCAATCCACGGGGCCTCACCTTCCTCGAAGTCAATAATTTCAAAGGAAAAAAAAGCGGACTTTCTTCCAACGGTATTTTTCTAGATAGCTGGAGCAATGCTTACCAGTATGCGGTGGATACGAACTACGGAAGTGCTGTCGCACTTCCATCCAGCATCACCAATTGGGCGGGCAGTCCTCCCCGTCGATCGGTTGCCGTCTGGCAGCAAACAAATAAAGATTACAAAGGCGCAAGCGGAAGAATACCGGCCATTTCTTGGTAATTTATGCGGGTGTAGTTCAATGGTAGAACGGCAGCTTCCCAAGCTGCATACGAGGGTTCGATTCCCTTCACCCGCTCTCTTTTCAATACACTGAAATAGAGCATCTTACAGAAGATGAAAAATCCAGTGTAACTCGGATTGCAACTTCTCTTCTCTGGGATTACCGTTCTAAAGCAGAGGTTCGATCCTCTCACCCTCCCCCATATACAGGGGCATTGCCATTTAGCGGTAAGAGCATCCCATACCCTGCTCTGGTAAAATTTGGACAGGTCAACTGTTCCCGCACAACTTTCCAATCGGGCACTCCGCTTTTACCCAGCACCGAATCGGCTCAAATCAATCCACAAGATCCAGCCCTGAACCAATGAAGTGCGTTCCCAGTTCGCCCAAGCTCTCGAAGGAGTATGGAGCCGGATAGATACTCGGAACGTCCATGCGCGTCCAAGTCCTTCCCTCCTGCTGAGAAATTGCGAACTGGTTGCCGTGCTTGTCCAGTATTCGCACCAGTTATCCGCTTGGGAAACGTCGCGAGGATGGCACGAGTCGCCGCCCGTTCCGGTGTCCGTCTTGAAACCGGCGTCTATGCCTCCCCGGCGGCGTGGCGGGCATACGCTCTTGGCACGCTTCGGACAGCGGAACGGATTGCCCGCGAGACAGGTCTTGCCGGGCAGTTGCACCTTTGGCCGGATCCCGCCCTCGGATGCCGTTCAGCCGTTGCCGCACAGTCTGATCCTGCGGCGTATCTGGAATGGCTTCAGCGCTGCTGGGGCAAAATCAGCGCATGGCCAAAGTGATTTTGCATCCCCCGGATGTTCGAGATGACGAAGCTCGTTTCGGCGCACGTCAAATAATCAGCATCCCCAAAAATCATCCCCTGCAGTTCCGGAAACGGTCTGCCGGAATTGTTGTCTTCCGCCTGTAGGAGCCGCGTAGAACGTGACGCACTGCGCAAAACGGTTACAGCCGGAAGAGAAGCAACATCGGCCAATTCTACCCGAGTTGTCCGCGCATCGGCTCCAAAATCGGAAAATCCGGCAAAAGATCCGGCCAAGTATCCCCGATGTCGGCAGGCTCCAGGGGAAAAATGCACCCAAGCCCGAATGGCTTACGCCGTGGCTTTGGCAGGCGGGTCGACTTGGTCGCCCGAGCCGGCCAAATTCACAGGGATATCAAAACAGAAAACGGACCCCTCGCCGACCGTGCTATCGACATGGATGGCCCCTCCCATCAGTTCGACAAGTCCCTTCACGATCGCGAGACCCAGACCGGTTCCCCCGAAATTGCGCGAGACTGACGGATCTCCCTGGGAGTAGGCACGGAAGAGCTTCGGCATGTTATCTGCACTAATTCCGACACCTGTGTCGCTCACGCAGAAGCGCGCGTGCGAGAGGGACCGTCCGTCGTCCGACAAATCCACATGAAGGCGGACAGCGCCCTTTTCGGTGAACTTGATGGCGTTGCTCAGGAGGTTGGCGAGGATTTGCCTGACCCTCACTTCGTCGCCGACAAACGTGTCCGGCACCGATGGGTGGACGGTCTCTTCGAGGGCAAGGCCCTTCTTTTTTGCCTGGGCACCCATGAGGCTGGCGGCCGTATGGACGCATGCGCGCAGGGAAAACGGGCGGAGTTCAAGATCCATCCGCCTCGCCTCGATTTTCGAAAGATCCAAAATTTCGCTACTCATGCGGAGGAGCGCCTCCGCGTTGCCGCAAAGAACGCTCACATATTTTTTCTGGTCGGCATCCAGAGAGGAAGCCTGCAGCAAATCCGTGAACCCGATGATCGCCGAGATATGGGTCCGCAACTCGTGGCTGACGTTGGCGACAAATCGCTTTTGGGTTTCATTTGCCTGCTCTGCCTCCTCGCGCGCCCTGCGGAGTTCTTCCTCCCTATCCTTGAGCCTGGTGATGTCGGTCACCGTGTGAAGATAGACCTGCTCTCCGTTCGAGAGGGTCTGTTTCATTGTCGTGAACGAAACCCAGACCACGCGGCCATCTCTGTGGACATAGCGCTTCTCGAGGTCGAACTCGCGGATTTTTCCGGCAGCGATGCTGGCGCCGAGGAGTTCTTGCGGCTGGCGGTCAGCAGGATGCGTGCGCTCGAGGAAAAGCGTGGCGTCGATGTCCTGTTTGATTTCCTCACGGGTGACGCCGGACATGGCGAGGTGGCGGTCATTGATGTGCCAGACCCGGTTGTTCCCCCTGTCCTGCACATACATCGAGATTCCGATGGGGACCGACTCGTAAATAAACTGGAGCTGCTCCTCCTTGCTGGCAAGCGTGAGCCCGTGCTCGTGGCGCTCGCGCTTGAACCGCCGGTTGGACAACAGCCATCCGCCCGCCCCTCCAAGCCCTAACAGTCCGAGGGATATGCCCGCTCCCGCCGTAAAAAGCTGGGAGAACCCGTGCATGCTATACGCCAGTGAGGACAGGCGGGCCGGTTCTGCTGAGCCGCGGCCATGCATAGCCGTAGAACGACACGAAAGCGAAGCAGCAGAGCGGGACGATGAACGCGACCGACATCCCGTGGAGATCGCCGACATACCCCATGAGTTTTGGCAGGGTCGCCCCACCCATGATGGCCATGACGATGAACGAGGAGGCCAGCTTCGCCCTTGAGCCGAGGCCGTGGATGCCCAGCGCGAAGATGGTCGGGAACATGACCGACATGAAGAAGTAGCTCAGGAACACGCACGCCACCGAAAGCCATCCGATCTTGAGCACCACGAGCGCGCAGAGGACGACATTCACCAGCCCGTAGAGGCCGAGCACCTTGTGCGCCGCACATTTTTTGAGGATCGCAGCGCCGCTGAACCGTCCGGCAAGGAAGAAGAGAAAGCCGAGGGAAGCCAGCTGAGCGGCGCCCTGGTCGCTCAATGCCAGCACCCCGCTCTTGCCGGTTTCGAACCACGACTGCAGGATGCCTGACGTCCATACCTGGGGGACCGGCGGAGTCTGGGAGGTCATGTAGTTGATGAAAAAGCTGAATATCCCGGCCTGGGCCGCCACGTAGAGGAACTGGGCCGCGACAGCCATGACGAAATGTGGCTGGCTCCAGATCGAATGTTTCGAGTCAGGTGCCGTGTCGTCGATGTGATAGTCGTCCTCCATTTTGACGTCAGGCATGGGGGAAACAAAAAAGACGGCGGCGAGGACGAGGACGACCACTCCGACAGCGGCGTAGGGGATCCAGAGCGTGGCGGAGCCGGTGCTCGCCCCGCTCGTGTCCTTCCCGTAAAAGAACGCGGCACCGGCGATCGGGCCGAGGACCCAGCCGATGCCGTTGCACGACTGGGCGAGGTTGATGCGGGTCGCCGAGAA
>CAZSDC010000218.1:0-5289 GCA_964605515.1 uncultured Chthoniobacter sp. | reverse complement strand
GACGACTGGCGGCTGCCGTCGATCAAGGAACTGTATTCGCTCTTCGACGCCCGCGGCACCGACCCCAGCGGGCCTGGCGATCAGGACACCTCGAAGCTGCAGCCGTTTATCGACGCGAAATATTTCCAGTTCGCCTACGGGGACACGCGGTCTGGCGAGCGCGTCATTGATTCTCAATATGCATCGGACACGAAATACGTGGGCAAGGGGGCACGCGGGTTCGACAAGCTGTTTGGCGTGAATTTTGCCGACGGGCGGATCAAGGGCTACGACCTGTTCATGCCCGGCGGCCGCGAGGAGAAGACGTTCTTCGTGCAGTGCGTGCGCGGGAACACCGGCTATGGAAAAAACGATTTTGGCGACAACGGCGACGGCACGGTCACCGACCGCGCGACCGGACTCATGTGGTCAAAGAACGACAGCGGACGCGGTATGAACTGGCGTGACGCCCTCGCTTGGGTGCAGAAAAAGAATGCGGAGAAATTTCTCGGCCACGACGACTGGCGACTCCCGAACGTGAAGGAATTGCAGAGCATTGTGGACTACACGCGGTCTCCGGACACGACCGGTACGGCCGCCATCGATCCGGCCTTGCGCTGCACGGCGATCACTAACGAGGAAGGCAAAACGGACTTCCCGTTCTACTGGTCGGCGACGACGCATGCCGGGCTGCACGGCGGCGGGGCCGCGATGTATGTCGCCTTTGGCCGCGCCGCGGGATGGATGTCGCCGCGCGCGCAGGCGGGCGGGCCGCCCCCAGAGCGACCCGGTGGTCCGGGAGGGTTTCCGCCCGGCCCTCCGCCGCAGCAGGGCGAAAGCGCCGGGCCGTATCACTATGTCGACGTCCACGGGGCCGGCGCACAACGCAGCGATCCCAAGTCCGGTGATCCTGCGATGTTCCCGCACGGCCGTGGCCCGCAGGGTGATGTCATTCGCATCAACAACTCCGTCCGCCTTGTGAGAACCACATCCGACCAATGAGCATGATAAGAGCCTTATCGCTTTTCTGCGCAGTCACTACCTCCGCCCTGCCGCTCGCGGCCAAACAGCCGAACTTTGTCATCGTCCTTGGCGAAGGCCACGGCTGGAGCAGCACGTCGGTGCAGATGGACGACGCAGTGCCCGCATCGAAAAGTGCGGATATCGTCACCCCGAACCTCGAAACCCTCGCGCAGGGAGGAATGAGGTTCGCAAATTTCTATGCGGCCTCGCCGCGGTGCACGCCTTCGCGGGCGGCGATCTTTACCGGAAAAAGCCCGGCGGCCCTGCACATGACGTTTGTCGGCGAGGGAAAAGCGGACAACCGGGGAGCCGCGAACGGCCGCGTGATCCCACCCGACTGTTCGATCGAGCTTCCCGCCGGCGAGACAACGATCGCGGAGTTTCTCAAAGCGAACGGCTACGCGACCGCCCACTTTGGAAAATGGCATGTCGGGCGCGTCGACCCGAGCCAGCACGGGTTTGACGAGAGCGACGGCCCGACCAACAACGGCGGCCCGGATAACGTCCCGAACCCACACCCGAAACAACTCTTCGGCATGACCGAGCGTGGCATCGATTTCATGGCCCGGCAGGTGAAAGCCGACAAACCATTCTACCTCCAGCTTTCGCACTACGCGTTCCGGCACGGGGAGGGAGGCAGGCATGAGACCGCAAAACCCGCAGACTCCGCTCCGTCGGATCCCGCCCAGGCGGAAGCCGACCTCGATACCGCGTTCGGCATGCTCCTGAAAAAAATCTCCGAGCTCGGGATCGCGGATAACACCTATGTCATCTTCACCACCGACCACGGCTCGCCGGGAAGGAATCCCCCGTTGGCGGGCGGCAAGGGAACGGTTTCCGAAGGCGGGCTTCGCGTGCCGTTCATCATCCGCGGTCCGGGGATTGAAACCGGAACATGCTCGCACGTCCGCGCGGAGGACGAGGACATTTTCCCGACCGTCGCCGCGCTCGCCGACATCACGAAACCGCTGCCTGTGGGCGTCGAAGGCGGGAGCCTGGCGGCCGTCCTCCACAACGCGGGCAAGGGCGTCGTAAAGCGTCCGCGCGAGGAGTTCGTCGTCCATTTCCCGCACTACGACAAAGATCCCACCGGCCCTGCGTCCGCGATACTGCTCGGCGATTTCAAGCTCGTCCGCACCTACGAGACCGGAGCGCTGCGGCTCTACAACATCGCGCAGGATTCCGGCGAGCGCCACGACCTCGCGCCCGAAATGCCGGATAAAACCAAGGACCTCGACGCCCGGCTCACCGCCTACCTCGAATCCGTCCACGCCCAGATGCCGGTCCCGAATCCGAACTACGATCCCTCGAAGCCCGCAAGCCTCCAACGCGGCGGTGGAAAAGGTAAGGCGCAACCATGAGGGCGCTGCTGATCGTTCTTCTGGGGGCCGGGCTTTTGGCAGCTGCAGGCGACGGGCCGTCGCGCATGCCGTCGCAGGAATCGAAATGTAACAATGTGCCGCCTCACTCGTTCGATATCATCCTCGGCCGGCCGGAGGCGGATTCGGTCACGGCCAGCGTCCTGAGCTACGCGAATGACAACGGGTTCATCGCCTATGGGACCGAGCAGGGAAAGCTCACATCCAAAACGCCCGTCCAGACATTCAAAAACGGGGAGCCCGCTGAAATCGTGCTGCCATCGCTCAAACCCGATACACGGTATTACTACCAGCTCCACCTCGGCGGGGCCGCGAGCCCGGAATATTCGTTCCAGACCGCGAGGCCGCCGGGGAAGGCCTTCACGTTCACGATTACGGCGGACTCTCACCTCGACTCGAACACCGACCCGGACCTCTACCAAAACACCCTCGCCAACGCGCTCGCGGACAATCCTGATTTCCACATTGATCTCGGCGACACGTTCATGACCGAGAAGCACGCGAGCCGGGAAGCCGCCGCCAAGCAATACCTCGCCCAGCGATTCTACCTCGGGCAGATCTGCCATTCCGCACCGCTGTTCTTCACGCTCGGAAACCACGACGGCGAGAGCCCGCGCGGTCGCGGAGACGACGGGCTGGCCGTCTGGTCGGCCCTCACGCGCAAGCGATATTTCCCGAACCCCGTGCCCGACAAATTCTATTCCGGGGACGGATTCCGGCAGGCGGAAGCCGGGCTGCTGCAGGACTACTATGCGTGGGAATGGGGCGACGCGCTCTTCGTTGTGCTCGACCCGTTCTGGTTTACACAGAGGGGACATGGGCGCGGTGACAACTGGAAGTGCTCGCTCGGGATCGACCAATACCAGTGGCTCAAGCGCACGCTCGAATCCAGCCGCGCAAAGTTCAAATTCGTCTTTATTCACCACCTCGTTGGAGGGGCCGACGACCAATGCCGCGGGGGAGCGGAGGCCGCGCCGTTCTACGAATGGGGAGGCAAGAACTCCGACGGAACCGACGGCTTCGCTCAGAACCGCCCCGGCTGGCCCGCGCCGGTCCACGAGCTTCTGAAAAATAACCATATCTCCATCGTGTTCCACGGCCACGACCACCTTTACGCGAATCAGAAACTGGACGGGATCACCTACCAGGAAGTCCCGCAGCCCGGCTGCCCCGGCGACGGCAGGGTCCCCCGCTCGGCTGCCGAATACGGCTACGTGAGCGGCACAATTCTCGGAAGTTCCGGCCACCTGCGCGTTGCCGTCTCACCGGAAAATGTAAAGGTCGGTTACGTCCGCTCCATTTTGCGGAAGGATGAAGCGGGGCAATTGAAAAACGGCTCAATCGCGGAACATTACGAACTCTCTGCGCCCCGATGACCCAAGCTCCCCCTATGCTGAGGGAGCAATCGGCGGCGGGACGGCGGGCTTTTTCTTTATCCCGTGCCGGAAGCAGCTCCCCGTGCTGAACCGCACCCATGCCAGGCGCAGCCAGCGGAGGAGTGCGGCCGCGAGCCAGAGCGCCCAAACGAGCATGAGGAGCCGGAACCACCAGATCGAGACCGAGAGGCATCCCGGCTGTGGAAGAACCTCGCCGCACCGGGCCTGATACCATTGCAACGAGCTGCGCGTGGATCCGTTGCCTGCAATAAACATCTCGGGATTGCCGAGAAGCCCCTCGGCGACGACCGCGACGAAGACTCCCAGCGCAGCCGCGGTGAGAGCGATGAGCGCCAACTGCAGGAGATTGAACCCCCACGCCGGCAGCTTGATATACGAGTCGCTTCCCCGCCAGGTGAGATAGAACAGCCAGCCGACCACGACCAGCGCGGCTGGCAGCGGCACCTGGGTCAGCCCGATGCCGAGCAGCATCCACTCGCGGGTGCAGAGCGGCGACGACGAGAGCCGCCCGAGCAACCAGGCCGCGATGAGCGAGCAGGCGAGCACGACCCAGAACCGCACCGCTGGTCCGCGCAGCGGCCCGTCGGCCCAGAGGACCCAGCGGCTGTCGGGGATGTTGATCACGGTGCTGATGTTCGCGCTTCCGACCGGGAGTTTGACCTGCTCGACGCGCGAGCGGACTCCCAGCGGCGCGTTGGATTTCCATTCGACTTGGACCGACTGTTCGCCTGGACGGAGTGGGACGATCAGGTTGCGCGAATCCATCCGCACGGGGATGGCGGCCCCGTTGAGCGTGAGCGATGAGACTTCCGCGTAGGAAGGCAGCGCGATGGAAAAATCCTCCCCGAGGCTGCAGCGAAGTCCGAGGTTCAACGAGGACGTCACCTGACGCATGCCGAGCGTCACGGTGTGGACGGATTTTTCCACTGTCACCGTGGCTCCCGGAATCGCATCCGGCCTGCTGATCCCGAGCTTCACTCTCTCGCCGGGCCACGGATGCCACACGGGCACGAGATCCGGGTTTCCCGGTTCAAAGACCGGGGCAAGCCCGGAGATCGTGACGTTCCAGACTGGCGAGGCGACCAACTGCCAGATTTCCGCCCACGAGTCCGATGCGCCCGCGGCCAGGGAAAGCGACGCCGATGGGCTCAGCTCGCTCTCCCACTGGAAGGCAGCCTGCTGCGCGCCAAGGCGGACTTCAATGAGCCCGTCCTTGATCTGAGCGTTCGAGGTCAGCACGTTTTCGCCTTCGAGGAGTGGGACGCGGAGCGCCAGGGCCTTCCCCCCGGGCGAGAGCCGGGTCACCCTCGTGTGCACCTGCCAGACCAGGCCGAGCTCAATCCGTCGCTCGACCGAGGCCAGCGTCGAAAATTCCTGGCGCTCGTAGGCCGCCTCGCCGGGCGTCGTTTTCAGGATTTTCGAAAAGAACACCTGCTGGTCCGGGACCCCGGCCGCAGAGACGCCGTTGACCGTCCACTCGGGGGCCTCGATGGCCACCGAGCGCGGCTTCA
>CAZSDC010000217.1:0-5311 GCA_964605515.1 uncultured Chthoniobacter sp. | reverse complement strand
AAAAAAAAGTGGATTTCATCGGAAAGATTTCCGCCTGCGGGCTGGTGGACGCGGTGGATTTCACCGATGGCTCGCGGGGCATCCCGTTGATTTCACCCGGCGATTTCATCCAATTGATCCGCGAGCGCCTCGGCTGGACCGCCGCGACCGGTGACCCGCTGGAGCTGATCCCGCACTTCACGGGCCGCGACCTGAATACCATGGGCATCCAAAGCCGGTTGGTGGGGTATCATGCCAACCGTATCCACAACGTCCTGTTCGTCACCGGCGATCCGCCCAAAATGTCGCCGACCTACCCGCGCTCGGCGGCGGTGTTTGATTTGGATTCCATCGCGATGATCCGGCTCACGCATTCCTGCCTCAACGCGGGCGTGGATTTTGGCGGCGTGGCGCTCGGCAAGCAGCCGGATCCGCGCACCCGCTTCACCATCGGCGCCGGCGTCGAGCCGGAGGCGCGGAACATGGAGCTCGAACTCTCCCGGCTGCAGCAGAAAATCGACAATGGCACGGATTACATCATGACCCAGCCCGCGTTCCACCATGCCCCGCTCGCGGCCCTCGAAAAATTCCGGGGCCGGGTGCCGTTCCTGATCGGGGTGATGGTGCTGACGAGTTTCGAGCACGCCAAACGGATGGCGCAGGTCCCCGGCGTGGTCATTCCGGACGATATCCTCAAAAGGTTTTCCACCATGGCGGATCCCGCCGACCAGGCGAAGGTGGGCCGGGCGATTGCCGCCGAGCAGATCCGCTGGCTGGTGAGCGAAGGCTGGGCGGGGGTTTACCTGATGTCCACCGCCACCGGAAGCGGCACGGTGGAAGTGCTCCGCGAGGGGTTGCCGGGTTAGTCGAGATGAAAGACCTCGGTGGCGTCGCTCCAGATTTTGCCTTTCGCCGCAGCATCGGGCAAAGGTTGCTGGCACGGATCCGTCTCTTTCCACCAGTGACGCGTTTCGGGATCGGCGGCCAGCTTTTTCATGTCCGCGCCGAAGTCTGAGCCGGTATATTCGAGATACGAAAAGAGATAGGTTTTCCCGCCAATCTCACGCTTGAAGATCGAGTAATTCCGGATGTGGGATTTCTTGATCATCCTGCACACCCCCGGCCACGGATGCGCATGCAAATCTTCATAGCGAGCGGCCTTCTCCGGCTTGAGCCCGGTGACCCAGGCGAAGCGGCGCGGTGGTTTTTGGGTGGCGCAGCTGGCGAGCAACACGGCGGACAACAGGCAAAGCAATGTTTTCATAGAGCGTTTATTTCAGCAAATCGGTTCAACGGAAAATCAGATAAAGGACGACGAAGACGACCAGGATCACCGCAGACATCACGCGGTAATCCGACAGGCCGGAACCGCATTTCATCCGCAGCGGCTCGCTCCAGTTGTCCCAGACCAGCAGGCGAGCCTCGTCCTTGAGAGTTTCCGGGAAGAGGAAGGTCGTCGCCACCATGATCGCCAGGCAGGCCACGAGCAGCAGGAACGCGATCAGCATAAAATCGCCGCTGTAGATGTTGTTCCAGTCGAGATAGAACGTCACGAAACCCAGCAGCATTCCTGCGACGAGCGTGATGAAGGCGGATTTTCCGGATGCGCGCTTCCAAAACACCCCGAGCAAAAAGACGGCGGTGATCGGTGGCGCGACGTAGGAGATGAGCTTGCTGATCCCTTCAAAAATCGTCGTGTAATGGCCGAACAATGGGGAGGCGACAATGGCGAGAACAGTACCGACCACGGTGGTGATCTTGCCGATGGTCACGAGCTTGTGGTCGCCGATGTCCGGCTTGTATCGCTTGAACAAATCGTAGGCAACCAGGGTCGCCGTGGAATTCAGCGCGGCAGAGCAGGTCTGCATCGCGGCGGCGAGCATCGCGGCGGCAACCAGGCCTTTCAACCCGACCGGCAGCAGGTGGGTGATCAGGAAAGTGTAGGTGTCGGCGGCAGTTTGCGGCGCCGCAGTGCCGAAAGCATTCTGCTGCACGAGCGCCACACAGATCACGCCGGGCAGCACGAAGAAGAAGACCGGCCAGATTTTTAGGAATGCGCAAAACAACGGGCCGAGCCGGGCGTGCTTCTCGTCCTTGGCCGCCAGCACGCGCTGGACGATCGTCTGGTCGCAGCACCAATACCAGATCCCGAGCACCGGGTAGCCGAGCAGGATGGAATACCAAGCCAGCCCGGAGGGATCGCCGGCGCTGCGCGCCATGTGAAGAAAGTTTTCAGTTCCCCAGGTGATCTTGCTGGCGGCATCCGCCGCAAGCGGGTGCGGGTGCGTCGCAAGCGTGTGCGCCAGCGACGTCCATCCGCCGACTTTCATGTAACCGACGACCGTGATCACGACCGCGCCCACAAGCAGCAGCACCGTTTGCACGCTTTCCGTCCAGACGACGGCGAGCAGCCCGCCCACCATCGTGTAAACGCCGGTGAGCACGCCGAGCACGACGATGAAAAACATCAGCGCATCCATGCCCAGAATCGTTGCGCCGGGCGCCAGGCCGAGGATCCCGCGCAGCACCCAGGCCGCCGTGTAAAGCGCCACCCCCATGTGGATGACGATGGCCGAGAACAAGGACACGACCGTGAGCACATCGCGGCAGCCGCGGTTGAAGCGGCGCTCCAGAAAATCCGGCAGCGTCGCCACCTTGGACCGCAGGTAAAGCGGCGCGAAAAAAAGCGAAAGCAGGATGAGCGTGAACCCGGCCATCCACTCGAAATTGCCGAACACCAGCCCGTATTTGTAAGCCGCCTCGGCAAGGCTGACGAGATGGACGGTCGAGATGTTCGCCGCAAACATGGCGAGCCCGATCACCGGCCACTTGAGCGTATTCCCGGCAAGGAAGTAATGCCCGCCCTCGCCTCCCCGCTCACCCTTTCGATGGAGGAAGCCCGCCGCCACGCCGAGCCCGACGACGGCCAGCAGGTAAACGGCGATGATCGTCCAGTCGAGAGGACTTAATGGGGCGCTCATTTTGTCAGGAGTGCGGGGTGATCACTTGGGCGGCGGTGATCCGGCACGGATCGTCAAACGTCAGGAACCTGCCTTTCTTGCCGGCGTGAAGGTCGTCGTCGGGCCGTAGCCGCCGAATTCCCGGATCGTCTCATACATGATGATGACGTTTTCCGTGGGCGTTTCGGGCAGGAGGTAATCGTGGCTCGGTGAGGCGATGAAGCCGCCTCCGGGCATCATGGTGCGCAGGGTATCGATGGTGAGCTGGCGTGCCTCCCCGGGCGTGCTTTCGATGAGCCGCTGGGTGTCGATGCAGCCGAAGAAGGTGAGCCGGCTGCCGAAATCGCGCTTGAGCCCGTGCAGTTCCATGCCGGCGCAATACGGCTGCACCGATTGGATGCCGTCGATGCCGATGGCGATCAGGTCCTCCATGATCGGCCGCAGGGAGCCGTCCGAGTGCAGAAGCACCAGCTTGCCGAACTCGTGGCCCAGTTCGACGAAGCGCCGCAACTGGGGAACGAGGAAGCGGCGGAACGCCTCGGGACCGATCATCGGGCCGGCTTGCGCCCCGAAATCGTTGCCGATAAAAAAAATATCGATGGCGTCTCCGGCGGCTTCAAAGATGCGTCGGCTGACCTCCAGATAATAGCTGGCTACGTGGTCAAGAACGGCGTCCACCAAGTCGGGGTTGTCATACATCTGGTACACCATCACCTCGAAGTCCAGCAGGTCTGTGGCGTCGTGCCAGAAGGGCGACCATTCTCCGCCCAGAACGGCAAACTCGCCGGCCCACCGCGCCGCCGCGGCACGGATGTGTGACACATCCACCCAGGCAGGGTCGGGCCAGGGATAGGAGTGGACCTGATCGAGCGTGGCATCCTTGAGAGGATTTTCCAGCGGCATGCCGTAGCCGTAGCCATGGCGCTGGATTCCGAAAGGCGAACGCCATGTGGCCCCGGGGTCAAGCCTTTCTCCGGGGCTCCGCTCGGGTGGCCCGGCATACCGGCTTTCGACGCGGCGGAAGTCGTCGCCCAAATAGCGCAGGAGCGCTTCGTCGTCCGGCAGCCCCAGATCCCGGCAGGCGTTCCGTTTCCACTCCGGCGACGCACCGAGCCAGGCTGGCACGCGGTCGGGTTCTTTGTGGCCGAACGTGGCAAGGACGCGCTCGCGGGATGTCATATTCAGTAGGTGACCTTAATCAGATCCCCAGCCGGAATTTCAGCGAGTTGAGGGTGTTCCGCATGAGCATGGTGATTGTCATGGGGCCCACGCCGCCGGGAACGGGCGTGATAAATCCGGCGATTTTCGCGGCCGCATCGAAATCCACATCTCCCCGCAAAATCGCGACTTTCCGTCCGGTCTTTTCGTCGGTCTTTTCCCCCACGCGATTCACGCCCACATCAATGACGCAGGCACCCGGCTTGATCCACTCGGGTTTGACCAGGCCCGGAACCCCTGCGGCAACGATGAGGATATCGGCCCGCTGACAATGCGCCGCGAGATTTTTCGTGCCGGTATGCACGACAGTCACCGTGGCATTCGCGCCGGGGCCTTTTTGCATCAGCATGTTTGCAATCGGCTTGCCCACGATATTGGAGCGGCCGACCACGACGACTTCCGCGCCGCTGGTCTCGACTCCCGAACGACGGATCATCTCCTGGATTCCCGCGGGCGTGCAGGGAGGGAATTTCACTTCTTTGCCGCCGATCAACAGCCGGCCCACATTCACGGGGTGAAACCCGTCCACATCCTTGTCGGGATCGATGGCGTCGAGCACCTTCTTCTCGTTGATATGCGGCGGCAGGGGCAGTTGGACGAGGATGCCGTGAATGGTGTCGTCCCGCCTGTATTTTTCGAGCAACGCGAGCAGCGCCGCCTCGGAAATATCCGCCGGCTGGCTGTCTTGAATTTCTTTGAAACCGAGACTGTGGGCGGTTTTGATCTTCAAGGAAACGTAGGAAAGTGACGCGGGGTTGCTCCCGACAAGGATGGTGACCAATCCGGGCACGACGCCGTGGGCAGCCTTGATCGCCTCGACCTCCTGTTTGATTTCGGCAAGCAGGGTTTCCCGGATTTCTGTTCCTTTGAGTAATTTTGCAGACATGATTTTTTTATGTTGGGCGGAAACTATTACGGTTTTCCAGACTGGCCGCAATGCTGCTTTCCGTCACGATGCGAAATGCCTGGGGGTTACCAGCCGAGAACTTTGGCGAAGATGAGCGGAGCCACGATCGTGGCATCCGACTCGATCACAAATTTCGGGGTCGTTTCCCCGAGCTTGCCCCAGGTGATTTTTTCGTTCGGCACGGCACCCGAGTAGCTCCCGTAGCTGGTCGTCGAGTCGCTGATCTGGCAGAAATACCCCCAGAGCG
>CAZSDC010000216.1:0-5318 GCA_964605515.1 uncultured Chthoniobacter sp. | reverse complement strand
CGCCGAGATCACCGCGATTTTTCCAGCCGCCAGCGCGGCCAATGGATCGGCGGCCGTCGAATACTGGAGGCTGATGCTGTCGAGGACCTTGAGGAGCCGGGGGTCAGCGACGGCCACGGTTTTTTGGAACTCGAGCTTGTAGCCGGCGCTGAAGTCTAGCGCGTTGGCGAGCAGGGTTTGAGCGACCGCGTTGGTGGCGAGCTTCTCGCCGACGACCAACTGGCTGAGCGTGATCACCCCCTCGCCAACCGGAATCGTCAGCAGGGCGGAATTGAGGAGCGACTCGTTGCATTGGACGAGCGAACGGGCACCCCGCTCCGGCTTGAGGTAGGTGTTTTTATAGACCACCTCGCCGGGCTCCCACGTGAAGAAGTCCTTGTCCCGAAGCCCGCGCAGGAGCGGATGGTTGGCATCCTCGATAAAGGCGATTCTCCCGAGGTTTGCTTGCGTTTGAATGACAGCGGGGCTCAATCCCTGGAACTTGAGCGGGGTCTCCTGCTCGAGAATCACCACCCGTCCGCCCGCGAGCGCATACGCGCCAAACACCGGCGATGCGCTGTCCTCCGCGGGGAGTGCGTCCGGCCCGACCAGCCAGATTTTTCCTGGAGCCGGCGGCGGCATCAGGCTGTTGAGCGGGGTGAACGGGATCTTCTGCGCGGCCAGCGCGGGAGCGACTTTGCCTTTCGGGTCATAGACGAAAAGCTGGCCCGGCTTGATTTTCGTGGCGGTCATGGCGGGTGGCAGCACCGAGACTGCCTTGACCGAGCGGAAGATTTCCTTGCCGGAGGCGGAGAGTTTCAGCACCAACTCCCCTTCTGCGCGGGCCTTGACCGATGGCATGGGCAGCTCGACATCGAACTTCTCGTCCCTCCCGGGAGCGACGGTGTGCTGGGAGGTGTTGGTGGCGACTTCCTTGCCTCCCACCGTGAGCGTCCATGTCAGCGTGAGAGGATCAGGGAACCGCGTGTTGTTAAAAATCCCGAAGGTGCGTTTCGCCTTCTCGCCGGAAGCAAACGTGTAGTCCCACTGGCGGATGAATACCGCCCGTGGCGACCAGCTGTTATACTGCGAGCCGTCGGCATCCGATGGCGCCTGCCAGAAATCGCAGCCGGCCACACCAAACCACCTGTAACCTTCGGAGAGCACCTGCATCGCGATGCCCACGGCCGGCCGGTTGCCTGCCTTGCCTTGGAAAACCTGCTCCCCGCCGAAGTAGGCGTAGGCGGGATTTATGCCAGCCGCGAAGAGCTCCTCGCCTATGAATTTCGGGCGCTTCTGGTCCCATGTCCACGGCTTCTGATCGGCATTGGCCTCGTAAGCGAGCTGGGGGTAGTTGCCAAACGGCTTCGCCGGGTAGTGGTCGCCGTGGATCGGAAGATTTTGGGCGCGGGTCGCGCCGCCGCCATCGACCATGACCGGGCGGGTCGGGTCCGCTTTATTGGCCGCCTCATTCGCCTTCGCGAGTATCGGCTCCCAGACATCGAGGCGGCCGAGGTTGCGCGCGTTGATGAAGTTGACCTCGTTCTCGATCGACCAGATGAAAATGCTGGGATGGTTTCGCTCGCCCTTGATCCATGCCGACAGGTGGTCGATCCAGTTTTTTCCGAGCTCCGGGAAAAAGTCGGGGGCGTATCCGCAGTTTTCACCGTCCAGGTGCCCGCTGCGCCGGATGACCGCGCCGCCGCGGTCCATGATGTCGAGGGTCTCGCCCGCATCCTTGCCGAGCCAGAAGTAGCCGCTCTGGTCTGTCCCCCACATGCGCCCGAAGCCGTAGTGCGACTTGGGGTCATGCATTTTCGCGAGCCATTCCTCCGGCGTTTTGGCGGGAATGCCGCCCTCGCTCATGCCCTGCCAGCGAACGCCGTTGAGTTTCAGGTCGGCGCCCTCGCATGTCCACTCGCGGAAGCCGAAGAGCGTCTCCTTCACGTCAACCGGTTTGCCGGCGATCTTCACGGTCGTCCGCAGGCGGTAGCAATTCGGGTCATCCGGCCACCAGAGCTTCGGGCTTTCCCACCTCGGGGCAAAATCGAGGACCTGTTCTTTGTCGGCAGCCAGGGTGAACGGCTGCGCGGGCGCTGTGAACTCCACAGCTCCGGTCTTATCGTTGACCGCTTCGCAGACGAGCTCGCCCGATACCGGCGCAGTGCCGGGGTTTTTCAACGTGACCTCCAGGCCGAGCTCCTTGCGGGCGACCGAGGGCTTGACAAAAACATCGGCCGCGTAGGCCTGACCTGCCGCGACGAGCTTCGGCGTGCCGAGAATGCCGGACGCCTTCTGGTTCCAGACCGGATAGACAAATTGCTGGAAGCCCGCGGTGAATAAATTTGCCGGCAAGTTGAATGTTTTTCGCAGCAGCATCGGATTCTTAGGGTCGGAGGCGCGGCCATACCACGCATCCTTGATGCCGACGGCGATCTCGTTGATCCCCGGCTTGATGGCTTTCGTGATATCGAATTGCAGTCGGGCCAGAGGATTTTTGTCGAAGCCGACAAATTGCCCGTTCACGACGAGCGTTGTGTTGAGGTTGTTTGCGGGAAAGACCAGATAGAACGAGCTTCCTTTCCAGTCCGCGGGGATCTCAACTTTCGTGCGATACCAGACCCGGTGGGCCAGCAGCATGTCCGGGCGCTCGATGCCTTTGTCGCCAGGAACCTTGATGCCTTTCCACACGGGGTTTTCGGGGAAGCTCTGGATCGGCGCGGCCGTTTCGCCCGGCGCTTGCTCGTCGTAGCGGGCGATCTGCCAGGGCCCGGCGAGCTTAAGTTCTGTTTGTGCCGCGCTGTCCGCCGGCTTCGCCGGAAACTGGAAAACCTGCTTGTCCGCCACCAGGTCGATCTCCTCGCGCCATTCCTGTCCGGGCTGGAATTTTCCGTTCGGCGCGAACCTTCCATCTGTGATCGCGATGGCATCGAGGGCAAATAGCATCCTTTGCGGTTCGCCCTTCTCGTTCTTGAACGGAAGCAGGCGGAACTCGATTTTGTGGTCGCCTGCCGGGAGGTTAGCATCTCCGAGTTTCAGCCATGCCACCTCGCAGAAGAACCCCAACTCATGGAGATCCGAGGTCAGCTCCGCCGGTGTCACCGTTTTCCAATCGCTGCCATCAACGCGCCATTCGAAGGGAGCGCGCGCAAATTCGAAGCCGATCCGCGCCCAGATTTCCTTGCTGCCCGCCACGGCGGTCACAAACGGATAGGAAAACACCAGCCCCGTCTCGGGGACCGTCTGTGCCACAGCTCCGGCTTCAATGACGCCCATGAGCCATTGTCCGCCGGATAGGAACTTCGACTGCTCGGCACCTTGAGCTTTGAAGATATCCGGCTTCGGGTTTGTCGCGGGGGCTTCGCCCTCGATCCAAATCGCATCGCCCGCAACGGCGGTCGAGTGGGCGAGGAAAATGGCGGCGGCGAGGGAGGGGATCGATGCGATGAGGTTCTTCATATAATTTTCATGGGGGGCCGACTAACTAATTGGTGTTGTTATTTAAATATTAATGTCAGTTTCGCGCAATGCGCATTCACGCATAGATCATCCAGAATTGCTAACGTTCCGGCATTATCAGTTTCCGTGCATACCCGGCACAGCATGCTTGCCGAAGAAATGAATAAGTGCACTAACCCTTGAAAGTATCCTTCCCCCTTCTTCTGGTCACCGCGTTGCTTGGAACTGCCCGAGCGTGCAAGTCTACATGAGCGCGGTGACCGCAACCAGCGCCAGGACCGGCCCTGCTTTCGGATTGACACGCACTTCGATATGGCTGACTTCCTCCTTCGGCCACCGGTTGATCCACTCGAGCGAGTAAAGCGTCCGCTCGTAATCCTCGGGATCGGCGGGGTTGAAAATGGTGGCGTGAAAGGCATGGGGAAAATCCTGTTGCTCGAATTTCAGCCACCAGTCTTGAAGATTGGGTTTCAAACCGTTTCGCCGGTGCCCCACCCGCGAAGTGCCCCCGCGCGGAACCAACGGGACTTTGGCTTTCCTTCCGGTTTTGAAGTGCATGATGTATTCGGCAAATGGCACCGGTTGGGCCGATGCGCAGCCGTGCAGGAAATAGAGCGCCTTCACGCATCCTCTCACGGGAATTTTCACTGCGACCGGCAGTTCCTTTCCCCGGGTGGAGTGAGTGTGCGGGGACCGGAACGTTACCACCGCCCGGCCGCCGTTACGGCCTTCCCCGATCACATGGAATGGGACGCCGTGGATCGAGCGCAGCCCCGGCGAAAAGTGCAGGAGCGGCTCATTCCCCAGCCAGCCGTGTTCGCGGCTCATGCTGTGGTTGGCAAGCCCGGACAAATCGAGCTGGAGCCAGTTGTGCGAACGGTTCTTTTTCAGATAGGGATATGTTTTGCGCCATGAATCCCACGGAGAGCCCGGTGCGAGGGTCTCCGGCGAGCTACCGGCGGGAGACCGGCCGGGATCACTGCCCGCGAGCGCCCGCGTCGAGCCGCGGACGGTCAAATCCGGGACAAACATGGCTCGCCGCACAGGTTTTCGCGGGAGCCCCGCCTCGATGGCTTGAATTTGGGAAACAATTTCCGTGCAGGCTTGCAGGGCCATGCATTCAACGGGATCGGGGAGCGTGACAAGCGTAGGCGATCGCTTATCCGAAAAATTGCCATAGATTCCGACTACCGACATTTCTGCCGGCACCTTCAAGATTTTCATGGCATGGGACGCTAGCAAGGCCTCTGCGATAAGTGCGGTGACTTCGGGATGGCGTTTGCGCTGTTCCACAATGGTTTCACGCAGCGACTCCAGGGAGTTGTTTTCGGACTGCCAGATAGCAAGGGCGCACTGCCTCATGTTCATTTTTAAACAGACCGCCCGATAGCAGTCCGCGATCTCGCAATAAAGTGGCTCGGTCCGGCTGCCGGAAACGTGGGCGATATGCCGGTGTCCGAGACCAACCAAATGCTTCATGGCTTTTTCGATGCCCCGGAGCAAATCCATCTGAACCAATGACTGGTTCACCTCGATCGGGAGATCCGTGCAAATAACCATCGGGGCCGTTTCCTTTTCCAAGGCTTTTTCGAAGCCCTTTCCAAATACTCTCGTCCAGAGAACCACCCCCGCAGGCTTTTCCTTGAGGGCTTTTCGCAGGGAAGGCAAGACAGAGGTGTGCCTGCCCCAGGAAAGCTCGACCAGCCGGTGGTTCACCCGGAGATCCGTCAGGATTCGCCCGGCGGCGCGTGTGAATTCCTCAATAAACGAAACCACATAAACAATTCCCTCGATCGGAGCCCGGCCCGGATTTCCGGCTCCCACGAAAAGCTTGTAGCCCTTGCGCCACAAAAAACCGCCGGAAATCAGAGACTGGCAGG
>CAZSDC010000215.1:0-5401 GCA_964605515.1 uncultured Chthoniobacter sp. | reverse complement strand
GCGCGAGCGTGAGGTGCAGCTCCTGCTGGAAATGCTTGTCCATCACGTCGATCATACCGTTGCAGAACCCCCACAGCAGGAAAAGCGAACTCACCAGCAAGAACGTGACCAACACGTTCCTGCCATCGGGAAGAACAAACATGCCTTGTTTTTTTATATCCATAATTTTGATGCCGGATTCAACGCTTCCTCACGCAGAGCCGCAGAGCCCGCAGAGAAAAACGGCTTTCGGGCTAATCCCAAGTTCAAAGATTTTCCACCACGGAGCACGGAGCAAAGAGGGAAAAAGAGCTGATGCATCAGGACAAAAATAGGCGGCTTGATTTATTGCTTCCACTCTGTGTTATCCGTGATCTCCGTGGTTCAAAATCGGTTTTCCGGTTCAAGCAAATGGCCCGCTACGCTTCCGCGAGGCGGACCATTAACCCCAAGAGGTTTCCAGGATTGAACTCCGCTCAATCCTTGCGGCGCCGGCGAAGGACCATGACCGTCGTCAGGCTGAAGGCGAGCAGCGCCCAGGTCGAGGGCTCGGGGACGACCTCCAGGTTTCCGCTGACTTCGTCGAACGTCAGTGTTTGCCCGCTGTAGCTCATGCTGAAGGTTTCTCCCACATGGTTCCAGGCCGCCCCGGAGTTATTGTAGTAGCCGGTGGAGGTCAGCGAGGCGAAGTCGCCAGAGTGGGTGGTTGTATAGTTGAACAGGTTGATCGTGGTGTTGCTCAAGGCGGAGGCCCCGAAGGCGATCGTGAAGTTTCCGTTGAGGGAGAGTGCTCCGCCAGGTGTCACCACAATCCGGTCGTAGTCGGTTCCCGCTGCCGTCGTTCCGTTGATTTCGAACGCCGTCGTGCTCGTCGAGTTGAGTGCGAGCGAGCCCACCGTCAGGACGCCCGGGCTGTTGCCCGGAGCGATCGTGCCGCCGTTGACGGTCACCGAGCCTGCGATCGTTCCGTTGCCGCCGAGGGTGCCACTGTTGACAGTAAATGCGCTGCTTGCACTCGTCGAACCGTTAATGAGAAGTGTGCCGGAGCTGACAGTGGTCGTTCCGGTGTAGGTGTTGTTGCCGGAGAGAATCAGCGTGCCGCCTGCGCTGTTCTGCGTGAGCGCTCCGGTGCCGCTGATCGCGTTCCCGTAGGTGCGGTTGCCGCTCCCGACATTATAGACCAGCGACCCGTTGTTGGTGATGCTCGCGCTCGATGCGATCGTGCCCGCGTCTGTGCCGTTGCCGACCTGCAACGTGCCCGCGCTGATTATCGTCGTCCCGCTGTAACTGTTGTTGCCGGTGAGGATCAGCGTGCCGGCTGCGCTGTTTTGAGTGAGCGATCCGGTGCCGCTGATCACATTCCCGTAGGTGCGGGTGCCGTTGCCGACATTGTAGACCAGCGCCGCGTTGTTGACGATGTTGGCGCTCGATGCGATCGAGCCGGCGTTCGTGCCGCTGCCGATCTGTAACGTGCCCGCGCTGATCGTGGTCGCGCCGGTGTAGGTATTGTTGCCGGCGAGAATCAGCGTGCCGGTGCCGTCCTTGGTGATACCACTACCGGCGGCGGAGCCGGAGACGACCCCTCCGAGGGTCAGCGTGGCCGCACCATTGGTCGTGATCGTGCGCGTAGCGTTGCCGAGGGCAACCGTGCCCGTGCCGAGGTTCAGGTTGTTCGCGCTGGTGCCTGCCGACGTGCTGAAGGCGAAGTCGCCGCCGAGGGTGATGACAGGATTATACGTCATCGTCTTGGCCGAGCCGCTGGTGTTGTCCAGCGTGCCGCCGCTGAGCGCCAATGTGTTTCCGGTGTAGCCTCCGCCGCCGGCACCGTTGATGGCTCCGGCGTTGTTGATGTTCAGCGTGCCACCGTTCAGGGCGATGTTGACGCCCCAGTTGGGACCACCCGGATTCGCGACCGTGTTGTTGAGAGTCAATACACCGCTGTTGACCTGAAGATTCACGTATTCGTTTGCGCTAAGCCCGCCAACGTTGCCATTAATTGTCAAGCTGTTGCCGGTCGAACTCGTGACTACGATTAACGGGTCCTGGCCGCTCACCCCGTTATTGAACACCAGGTTCGCGTTATTCAGGTTAATAGTCGTGCTAACCCCCCAGTCCTGCCCCCTGAACGCGGAACTGAGCAGCAAGGTGTCGCCCGAGGTGCTACTGACGGTAAGGGCCACGGGGCTGCCTCCGTTGTAGCCATTATAATTCGCCAGCGTGAGCGTCTTGTTTGCACCTGCTCCGGTGAGTTGGTTGACCGAGATGGTGTAGTTGCCGGAGCCGGGTCCTGTCAGGCTGGCTGGCGTGAAGGTCGTGTTCGTATCGGAAGCCAGGGCGAGCGTGCCACCGGCGTTCACGGTGATCGCCGAGCCCGTGCTCATCGCGGAGGCGGCGTTGTATTGCAGGGTGCCCGCATTGATCGTCGTCGCTCCGGTGTAGGTATTATTGCCGGCGAGAATCAAAGTGCCTGTGCCGGTCTTTGTCAGTGCGAGTGTGCCGCCGGTGCCGGTGTTGTTGGCGATGATGCCGGCAAATGTGCTGGTGGCGTCGCCGTTGCCCACGGTCAACGTTTTGTTCGTCGAGACAGCGTTGTTAACAACTTTGTTCGTGCTGGAAACGCTTGCCTGCGAAAGGCCATTGATCGTTGTGTCATTGCCATTGATGTCGAAGATTGCCGTGTTGCCAGCGGTGTCGAAGACCACGTTGCCCTTGCCCGAGCCGTTCGGGATGGCTCCCGCAGCCCCGACTTTCAGCGTGCCGTTCGTGATGGTGGTGTTGCCGCTGTAGGTGTTCGAGCCGCTCAGCACCACGGTGCCGGCACCCGTCTTGGTCACTGAACCGTTGCCGCTGATCGGGTAGGAGGCGGTGGAGTTGCCGAAGAGGTTGTAAACCAGAGCGCTGTTGTTGATGACGGCGGAGGTGCCGGCGAGTGCGCCATCGTTTCCTGTCGTGCCGTTGCCGAGCTGCAGCTTGCCGGCGTTGATCGTGGTCGTGCCATTGTAGCTATTGCTGTTGGTGATGGTCAGATTGCCTGTGCCATTCTTGATGAGCAATCCGGCCGTGATGCCGGTTCCGTCACTGCTCGTGATTGTGTAATCGATGGCGGAGTTGTTGAACGTGACGCTGGTGGCCGCGATGCCGCTGGCGTTGGCCGACCCTCCGTTGATGTTGACCGTTGTCCGAGTCACAGCAACATCTCCCGCGCCCACATTATAGGTTTCGTTGAACTCCACGTTGTCACCCGTCCAGAAGTCGGTCGCTGTGTAGCCCGTTTTCAAGGCAAGATTCCCGGTGGTCAGCGGGGTGTTTACCGCATACTGGACAAGGACGTTGCTGGCTGCGCCCGACCAGACCGGGGTGTCGCCACTGACAATCAGCGTGATGGCAGTGCCTGAGTTGCCCAGTGCGGAACTCTGCCGGCCTGTCAAACCCGAGATCGTTCCCTTGGCGAAATCGGTTATTCCACCCGTTAGTGAGCCGTAGGTGATCAAGTCATAGGTCGTGCCGGTGGTCCATGCGGCGCTGTTCGAGGCATTCACAAGGATCTCGCCGAGCCCGGTGTTCGCTGTGGTGAGCGCTCCGGTCACGCCGATGCCCTTGGTTGTTCCGACCTCAAAGATGTTCAGCGTGCCGTTGCCGTTAAAGGTGAGGTTACCGATCGTCAGTGTGCCCGTTCCCGTGCCGTTACCGTTTTGAACCGTGTTGGCCGCCAAATCGGCGACAGTCACGTTTCCTACCGTGGCGGCCTTGCCATCCACCGTGCCTTGGGTCAGGGTGATCGCCGGGGTGGACGCCACCGAGCTGGTGGTAACAAACTTCGCGCCGCTGCCGTTGACCGTGATGCCGCTGGCCGAGTTGATTGCACCCGTGCCGGTCAGGGCGAGCGTGCCGCCCGTCGTCTGAAACAAGCCCGCGTTAGTGTTGGTGCCGGTGAGGATCAGCGTACCTAAACTGACAGTAGTCGTGCCTCCGTAAGTGTTGTTGCCGGAGAGAATAAGCGTGCCGGAGCCCGCTTTGGTGAGGGAACTGGCCGTGGTGCCGTTGGCGATCACTCCACCGACGGTGAGAATGCCCGCGCCATTGGTCGTGATAGTGCGCGTGGTGCCGGCGGCAGCACCAAGAGAGGCCGCTGCCGTGCCGAGGTTCAGGTCGCTGGAACCTCCGAAGGCGAAGTTGCCGTTGAGGGATACTGTCGGATTGTTCGACAGCGTTTTGGCCGAGCCGCTGGTGTTGTCCAAGGTGCCGCCACTCAAAGTGAGGAAGTTTCCACCACCCAAACCGCCGACAGCACCGGCGTTGTTGATGTTGAGCGTGCCACCGGTTAGCGTGGTGGCGGGACCATAGTTTGCGCCACCGCCGTTGCTCTGGGTGTTATTCATGGTCAACGTGCCGCTTTGCACCTCGATAGACGCATACCGGTTGGTATTTGACGCCCAGTTGCCGTTGATCGTGAGCGTGTTATTGCCTGTGCTTGTGACGATGAAGCCCGTGGCTTGGGCGTTCGGCGCATTGTTCACACCGTTGAGCGTCATGTTCGCGCCGTTCAAGGCGAGGGTCGTGGTGCCGCTACCCGGGATGCTGAGCGCGGAGCTGAACGCCAAGGTGTCGCCGGAGGTGCTGCTGATCGTGATGGTGCCGCCGTTCACATAGGCATTACCGGCATTGGCAAGCGTGAGGGTCTTGCCGGCACCCGCGCCGGTCAACTGGTTAACTGCGATAGTGTAGTTTCCGTTCCCGCCGGTGAGGCTGGCGGGAGTGAATGTCGTGTTCCCATCAGAGGCCAAGGCGAGAGTTCCCCCGGCGTTGACAGTGATTGCCGAACCCGTGCTCATCGCGGAGGCGGCGTTGTATTGCAGCGTGCCCGCATTGATCGTGGTCGTGCCGTTGAAGGTATTGTTGCCGCCAGCACCGGTGAGAATCAATGTGCCCGCGCCGCCCTTGGCCAATGCCAGAGTTCCGGCGGAGCCGTTTTGGATGACACCGGCGAAAGAATCCGTACCGGTTGAGTTCACCGTGAGGGTGCCCGCGGTGGCGTTGGAGTTCTCGATGATCGCCGTGCTGTCGCCGTTCAGGGAACCGACCGTGAGCGACTTGCCGTTCACCTGCAGCTTGCCGCTGCTCGAAGCTCCGAAGCTGAGGTTGCCTGTCGTGGCCCCCAGGGCACTGTTGCTGCCCGCCTGAACAATGCCGCCGTTTATCGTCGTTCCGCCGCTGTAGCTGTTCGTGCCGTTCAGCGTGAGGGTGCCGGCGCCGCTCTTGGTCACCGAACCGCTGCCGCTGATCGCGTAGGCGGCGGTGGAGTTGCCAAAAAGATTATATGCAAGCGTCGCGTTGTTGGTCACCCCGGAGGTGGCGGTGAGCGCTCCGTCGTTTCCTGTCGTGCCGTTGCCGAGCTGCAGCTTGCCGGCGTTGATCGTGGTCG
>CAZSDC010000214.1:0-5411 GCA_964605515.1 uncultured Chthoniobacter sp. | reverse complement strand
GTGCGGAATCATTGGCCGGGCGGGTGGAGACGATCGAGATGCAGGGATTCGACGTGGCGGAAACGGGGGTCGGTCAGGCAGATCTGCTCTGGCAGCGCGGGGGATTTCCCCGGGCGTTTCTGGCCGCGAATGACGTCGACAGCATCGACTGGCGGAAAAATTTCATCCGCACATTTTTGGATCGCGACTTGGGGGCGCTTGGGTTCGGGATGTCGCCGGCGGTGATGGGCCGGTTTTGGACGATGCTCGCGCACTACCATGCGCAGGTTTGGAACGGCAGCGAGATCGCGGCATCGATGGGCATCGCTCCAAACACGGCCCGCGCCTACTTGGATGCCCTGGAGCAGACGTTCATGATCCGCCGCCTGCTTCCCTGGCAGGCGAACCTCGGCAAGCGCCTAGTCAAGACCCCGAAAATTTACTTTCGCGACTCTGGAATTTTTCATGCGCTGAGCGGCATTCGTTCTCCTACCGACCTGCTCACGCATCCCAAGCTTGGGGCTTCATGGGAGGGCTTTGCGCTCGAGGAAATCCTGAGGTCGCACGAGCCGGACGAAGCCTATTTTTACGCGGTCCACAGCGCTTGCGAGCTCGACCTCCTGATGTTCCTTCACGGGAGGAAAGTCGGCGTCGAATTCAAGCGCGCCGACGCCCCGGTGCTCACCCGCTCGATGCAGACCGTCCTCACCGACCTGGAACTTGACGAGCTCTGGGTCGTCTATCCCGGACAGCGGAGCTACCCGCTCGGCGATAAAATCTCCGTCCGTCCGCTGGCGGAATGCATTGCATCTGGAGGATAAGGCAGACTCAGTTTACCATAGGGACGTAACGGGCGGGACGCCTGTTTACCCGACGCATAATCCCATGACCACCCCGACACTCCGCAACCCTGTCCTTCCCGGCTTCCGTCCGGACCCGTCCATCTGCCGCGTTGGGGGCGACTACTACATCGCGACCTCGACGTTCGAGTGGTTTCCCGGAGTGATGCTGCACCACTCGCGCGATCTCGTAAACTGGAAGCCAATCGGTCACGCGCTCACCCGCCGCTCGCAGCTCGACCTGCGCGGGGTGGACTGCTCGGCAGGCTCGTGGGCACCCTCGCTCAGCCATGCGGATGGCATGTTCTGGCTTATCTACACCAATGTCGTGACGACCGGCATGGGCCGGCCGTTCAAGGACCCGCACGTTTTTCTCGTGACCGCCGAAAAGATCGAGGGGCCATGGTCGGAGCCGGTGAAGCTCGACTCGATCGGGTTCGACCCCTCGCTTTTTCACGACGACGACGGCCGCAAGTGGGTGGTCAACATGCAGTGGGATTTCCGGCCCGGCCGCCACCGGTTCGCGGGCATTGTGGCGCAGGAATACGACCCCGCCGCGCACCAGCTCACCGGGCCCGTGCTCGAACTCCTGCGCAAGGAGAACATCCTGTGCGAGGGGCCGAATTTGTATCGGCACAACGGATACTACTACCTCATGATGGCCGAGGGCGGGACCGGCTGGAACCACGGCATTTCGATGGCGCGTTCCCGCACGCTGGCGGGGCCCTACGAGCTGGATCCGGCCGAGGCTGTCCTGACCACCCGCCACGCACCCGACCATCCGCTGCAAAAGGCCGGACACGGCGAGCTCGTGCAAACACCCGCAGGAGAATGGTGGCTCGCCCACCTGTGCAGCCGGCCGCTCCGCACCGGGTCGGCGGCCAACTCCTCCTCACCCGACAAAAGCGAGAGCGCCACCGCCCACGCGGGCGACCGCTGTGTGCTCGGACGCGAGACCGCGCTCCAGCGCGTCGAATGGAGCGAGGACGGGTGGCTGAGGCTCGCGCACGGCGGCGTGCTGTCGGCAGTCGAACTTCCGGCACCTGCCGGACTGCCCCCCCACCCCTGGCCGACCTTGCCGACGCGCACGGAGTTTACCGGACCGGAAGCCCTTGATCCGCGCTGGCAGTCGCTGCGCCGGCCCGTCGATGCGGGCTGGGCCGACTTTGCCGCACGGCCGGGCTGGCTGCGCCTGTCCGGCGGCGAGTCCCCCCACTCGCTGCGCGACCAAAGCTTTCTCGCGCGCCGCCTCGAATCCTTCGAGGCCACCGCGACGACCCGCATGAAATTCTCCCCGTCGCGATTCACACAGTTTGCGGGCCTGGCATGCTGGTATGACATCCGCACGAACTACGCCCTGCGGGTCACTCATGATGAGAAGCTCGGGCGTGTCGCGCGGGTGCAGCTCAGCGACGACTTCGCCTACGCCGAACCGGAGGACGCCGTGCTCGCAATCGGCGACTGGCCGTCAGCAGTCTGGCTGCGCGCGGAAATCGACCGGCGCAAACTACGGTTGTTCGCCTCGCCCGACGGCATCCGCTGGACCCAGGTCGGCGGGGTTTTCGATTTCTCAAAAATCTCCGACGATCACGGCTCCGCGCTGCACTTCACCGGCGCGATGATCGGCATCGGCTGCCACGATGTCGCCGGACAGGGCGGCTTTGCCGACTTCGAGTTTTTCGAGCTTGGGTGATTCGGCGAAAATCGGTTACTGCAAACAACTCATTTCAAATAGATGGCCTTGTTCTCGAGGTCAGCCTGGCGGATTTTTTCGATCTGCCCGACGGTGAGAACCTTGTCGAACATCCGGATGTCGTCGATGTGTCCGGGAAAGGACTCCGCGGCAGCAGGGACGAATGTGTTGCCGACAGCCTTGGGAATTTTCGGGTCCCCAAAACTCATTTCGGGTTGTGGATCTTTAGAGGCGACTGAGGTTTCCTGCTCGACGGCTCTTGTCTTGTCGCCGACGAAGAATGCGGCTTCCTTTGCAGCGTTGGACCAGGTGCAGGCCAGAAACTTCCAATCGCCGGGTGCCGCGTCGATGCCCGTTCCGGCCTTGTAATATTTTTCCGCCGCCTTTTCTCCGTTGCGGTCGTTGACGCGGAGCAGCCACTGGCCCCCGTCCCATCCCAGCACGATCCCGTGGGAGTTAAACAGCGAGGCTAATTTCCCGGAGATGTCAGCCCCGGGCTTGAACCAGACCGTCATCGTGAATTCCTGAAGGGAATCGGCCGGCAGTTCGGAGATGATCGTTGCTACGGGAGCCCGGACACCCGGCTCCGCCGCCGCTGCTTCATAGGCCGCGTCGCCGGGCTTTCCGCTCACCCCGGAACCTGCCGCGCCGATGGCTGCTTCGTTGTAAAGCTTTAGGCTAGCCCCGCCGTCGTTGAAGGTTTCCTCATAGAACGGCTGCTGCCCTCGCGCGGAGGTTGCCAGCAGGAATGCCAACGCGAGAGAGGCGAGCACGAGTGATGGTGTTGCCGCGGACGATTGTAAGCGCGGTGACGATAAGGATCCGGGGTGGGCTGTGTTTTTCATAGTGGAGGGATCGCTGTTTTTTCCGAGTTGCGGTTGTTACGCGACATTAAACCGAATGAAGCGGAATCCCGCAATTCAAACCAACCACGGGAAGCACGAAATTGGGCAGCAACGCACAGAGGTCGCCTGATTCTGGAATTTGAATATTCGTTCCTTTCGTCGCTCCAACCTGGTTTTTCAGGATTCCAAATTGCACCTCGCTGTGGCGCGAACGGAGCGATATATTACTAGTTTATTTCCCGATCTTCGAAAGAATCGAAGCGTCGTTATTATCCATGAGATTTCCTGACACCAGAGCGATGATCCGTCATGTTGGATACGGCTTGCTTATATTAGCGAACATCGCCGCGGTTGGCGGCGCCCGGGGTGCTGCGGGTGCGGAGGCAGCGGACGTAATGAGCCGGCTGGTGATCGGAAGCCCGCGAGTTATCTACGCCGACGCCCAGATGCCTTACACGATGGATGGCAGTTGGGCCTCCTTGAGAGAGGCGGACGGCAGCATAACCATCTTTGAGACGGCGATGGCCAAGAAGCCGTATTATTTCCGCCACAGCGGCACGCCCGACAATCCGCTCAAAAAGGAATTGGCGCCGTTCGCATGGGATTACAACGGCTACAACCATACGTGGCCAAGCGGAGCCTGGATCCAGAACATCTACAAAGGCGCCGACGGGACGCTGGTCGGACTCGTGCATCGGGAAGATTTGTTTCCTGCTAATGGCCGCCAGGATCGCGGCAATAATTTTTTTGTGGGCCTAGCGCGGTCCACCGACGGGGGGCTGAATTGGAAATATCTCGGAGACGTCATCGCAACCCGCGCAAACGGGGCCACGAACGCGGGCCGGGCGAACCTGGGCGGGGTTCCGTATCTGATCGTGGAGGGCTGGCTCTATCTCTACTTCAATGAGCACGACGGGCCTCAAGATTCCGACTCCCGCTTTCTGGCGGTAGCCCGGACCAGGCTGGATGACTTGATGGCCGCAGTGGCCCTCGATCGTGTGCCCGAATTCAAAAAGTATTCGCGCGGCACCTGGACCGAGGACGGGATGACCGGACTTGGCTCCGAGATTATTGAGGGGAGCCGGTTTCCGAACAACTCGCCGAAGGCCTTCGACTTCCATAGCGACGCCACATTCTGCAAACCTCTTGGACGTTATCTGATCACCGTTCAGACGCATGGAAGCAACACCCTGCTTTTGTATTCGTCCGCCGATGGGGTTGACTGGAAATTCGCCGCCCAACTGGATCACGCCCCGAAATGCATGTTCCCGTATTCGAGCTTCATCAGCTTCAACAAGGATGACTCCGCCGACGGGCATGAGGTCGGAAGCGAATTCTATGTCTATTACCCGCGGAAGGTCTTGAAGGATTACAATAGCGACACCCTCTGTCGGATCAAATTTTCCGTAAAGCCATCGGTGCCAGCAGAGGTGAAGCGGTGAAGCCACAAACATGCCATTTTCACAACAAAACGGGTAGAATCAACAGACAGAATACCCCCCGGCTTTCATCCCTTCTTCTCCTTTGCGGCTCCGCGTCTTCGCGGGCAATCGCCGGATTAGGGATAATCCCGCTGTGCGTTTGGTATCGCGGGTCTTCCGCCGTTTTCGGGCAAAGATGCCCCGCCGGCCCCCCCAAGAGCCGGCGGGGCGCTTTGCGGAACCGGCGGCATGAAAAGACCGCCTGTCCCTACCCCAAAAAGAAAAGGATGAAGTTCAGGCCTTCCGGCGACGGCGCAGGAGGAGGAACGTGGACACGCCGACAAACATGGCCGCCCAAGCGGAGGGCTCAGGGACGGCGGCGGTTGTTGCACCGAGGATGTTGATGGTGATGTCTCCCCCGGGGAGTGACGTGTCCGCGAGGCCGGCCTGCTGGCTTATCCCGTGGAATGTCAGGCTGCTGTTGAAGGTGCCCGCCGTGCCCGCGTTGAACGAGATGGTGAATGTGTTGTAGTCGGTTGGTGCCAGGGTCCCGATGGACACAGGCATCGTCCCCAGGTCCGTGCTGATCTCCGGTGCGCCGCTGAGCGCGGTGTAGGAACCTCCCAGACTATCC
>CAZSDC010000213.1:0-5424 GCA_964605515.1 uncultured Chthoniobacter sp. | reverse complement strand
GGCAAGAACCCTCGGCGAATGGTTTCGCGAGGCGGGCAATCTCGTGCAGGACAGCGGAGGCACGATCGACAAATTTATCGGCGATGCGATCTTGGCCTATTGGATCGAGGGAGCCGAAAAGGGCGCGGAGGTTTCCAAGGCATTTTCCACGGGGGCGACACTTCTGGAAAAGTCCCTCTCCCGGCAATGGCCCGACCACCCGGACAAACCGTTTCGAATCGCCGTCGCCCTGCATCACGGATCGGTGACCTGCGGAAACATCGGCCTCGTCGCCCAGCGCGATGCCACGATCATCGGCGACGCCGTCAACACCGTCTTCCGCATCGAAGGCGTCATGAAGGGCCTCGGACAAAAACTCGCCGCCTCCGGAGATTTTCACGCCCTGCTTCCCGATCCCGCCAAACCCGGGTTCGACGATCTCGGCGAACACCAGCTCAAGGGAAAACACCAGCTCGTCCGCCTGTTCGGGCTGAAATAGGGAGTTCCCAAGAAACCAAATCTGGACAGGCAACATGCCGCCACGGCACGAACCAAGGAGTTACGGTTTCTTCTCCACCAGCGTCACATCGGTAATTTCCATTTTTACATAGCAATCCCGCTTGAAGCAACGAAGCGTGTAAACGTCCCCAGCCCGAATCGGAACCCCATCAAGATTTTCGAAATCGGTTTCCTCGTTCAATGGCTTGCCGCCATTGACCTCGGTAATGTCCTCAAACCTTGCGTTTTCACGGTGCAGGCCCGGGCGGTAGGATCGCCTTGTCCCACCTACGATTTGCATCTGCTCAATGAGTGACTCTCTAAGATGGAAAGTTGGCGTGCCCGGCTTGACGCCGCTCTTCTCCTTTCCACGAGATGGGGTGGCGATAAAGAGGTCGCCATACAAGAGGGTACCAGGTCGTATATCGAACGCTTCCGCACCGCGAAAAAACGAAAACCGGCTGTGCCGAACACTGAAATAGGCTTCACCCTTCCGAATCCCATCGCCTGAGAATGTGAGGGAATTTTCTTTGGTCTGAAGCACCCATCGAATGCCAATTGTCGTTACAGCTTCGAGTGTCAAATCTTTTGTCAATGGCACGCCAGCCTCGAAGTCGCACTCTGAATGAAACTCACCCCCGGGGGTTTCTGCCCGGACAAGAAACTTGCCAGGGGAGACAGAGGCTATCCGGAAATGTCCGCTTTCATCAGTTCGCGTCACCAGCCCCAAATCACAAATTCGGACAATGGCATTCGCGGCCGGGTTGCCATTCGCCCAAAGAACCCTGCCCTCGAAGGAGACCATTTTTTCTGGGGGCCAAGGAAGAAGCGTAAACTCCCGACTTAGGACAGCCGTCGAATTGGTGTGCCGGACTTCGGCTTGAAGCTCCTGGCAACCCGGCGCCCTGATTCTAATTGTTTCCACAATATCGCCTGACATGGGGCGCATGGAGACGACACAGACTCCGGAATCCGACAACAGCCACTGTGTAGAGCCAAGCTCACTTTTCGACACACTAGCCGAACTTGTCGTCTCGGATTTTTCCGAAACTATGCACACTGCATCCAAACACGATATGCCAGCCGGAAGATGAACTAGGAGCACAAGGAAACCATTTTTGCGTAAGGCATCGCTCTCCATGGGTTTCAAGTAGGCGAGCAACCCGTCCACATCGCCTGCGTTGCTCATTTCGTGAATGATTGCATAGTCAGGCTCGAAGGCCGTAAGAAGAGACTTCTGCATTTCCGGGGTCAGTGGCAGTGCCGCGGCAGCCCGCGCAACGCTGATATCCCTCATCATCGTATCTCCGGTGGTTTCCGCGATGATCGTCTCTGTCTCTGGGTCGATAAATAGGCAATTCATCGCAACACTCTTATTTTTGATCATAAACTCCTTACATGCCTGATCTTCTGAAGAAACCAAAACCCAGACAAAATCATCCAGTGCCGCGCGAATGGACGGATCTCTTAACGGCAGATTATATGCAAACCCATGATCGTAACCATGCAGAAGAAAAATCGGACGCTTTTCCTTCTTCGCTTTGGCCAGAGCGGTGGCGAAATCTTTTTCCCCAGGAAAATCCTTTTCAATGGACGGTGGGCCGCCACGCACAGAAGCGGAACGAGTGGGCTTGGACAGAATCTTTTGAGGAGCCACTGGTGCAGGAGCCAATGTGACATCGTCCTTCGGGATGGTTCCATTGTCCTGCCCGATCCTGATCATTAAGACGCCCGGAGCCTTCTCCCCGACGATTTCCATATCGGTGCCTGCGGGAAGTTTCCGGACAACAAACCCGCCCGGGACGGTCACTGTAAACTTGGTGTCTTTGTTTGCGATCCCGTGTTCATTCGCCGGCAAGTTTGAATTGAAAACCATTGCAAACGCCGCGGCGGCAAGGAAAAATCGGAACGTCATCATTGGGTTGTGTCTTTGGCGATCTGTCTCCTACTGTTTCGGGAGGTTTTCGGACGGCTTTATTGGAGACTGAGGCAAGGGCGATTGAAGGCCGGACAATCCCAAGATTTCGGTTGAAGAAAGACCGCGGTTGTAAACCCGGACGTCATCCATGAGCCCGGACAAGAAAAATTTCCCTGTCGAGTGCCCAATGGTGAGCGGCGCTGCTGTTCGCGGCACTTCACCGGTCCAATTTTCAGAAGAAATCTCGGAGCCATTGGCGTAAAAATGAAAAACGCCGCCGCTGCGGACAATGGCGACATGATACCATTGCCCGACAACCGGCCCGAAGTAGCTGGAACTCAGAGGGGGTGCCGCGTCACCCACTTTAAACTGGAGATGGCCTAGCACATATTGGAAGGACCACTTTGCCGAACCTTCGTCGCTCGCCAAGAACGCCTGCTCACCGAAAATGGCTGAAAAGTTCACCCAGAGTGCGATGGTAAAATCATCCTTCCCGAACGCCCATGCCGGACTTTTCGGCACGGACACGTAAGAGGTCGAACCATTAAACAGGAGTGCCCGCCCGATTTTTCCCGATCCGAAGGCGGCTCCGTTCATCAACTTGCCGTGGTTCATTCCCGCCGAATCCAATGCATCGCCGTCCGCCTTCCACCATGCCACCAGCCCCGATATGGCTGCCGCATCGCCTTCCCGGTTTTCTTTTCGCAGCCGTTCGCAGACAGCCAGTCTTGAATTGGCGGCGTTGTCGTCGGGACGGAGATCGAGAACGCGCCGGTATTCCGAAATGGCCTCGGGAAGTTTCTTTGTTACCTGGAACACATTTGCACGAAGCAAGTGGTAGTCGGCATTTGCGTCATCGAGTTTCAGGGCGAATCCGATCTGTTCGAGGGCTTCAGTGAACTTTCCTTCCGCAAGCCGTGATTGTGCGAGCGAGTAAAATGTCGGGGCTGTTTGTTTCAAATCAGCGAGCGCTTTTTCGGCGCGTCCGCTTTCTTCTTCGGCGCGTGTGCGCTGGGTTTCGGCCGACGAATGTTCCGCATCTGCCCGTTTTTGCTCGGCCTTAAAATCCGCAAGCGCCTTTTGCGCCCGGTTTCTTTCGGTCTCGGCATCGGCCAAAGCATTTTCTGCGCGGCTGCGTTGGCTTTCGGCTTCAGACTGGGACTTTAAGGCGAGGTTGCGTTGGGCGACGGCCAGATTGCGTTCATGGAGGACCCGCAGGGTGAACGCGGTTGTGACGCCAGCGAGCAGGAGGAGGCTCGCGACAACCGCGACGGAAACCGCCTTGTGGCGTTTGACAAAGAGGATCAGGTGCTTTCCGAGGCCCGCCTTTTCCGCCTTCGTGGCAAACCCGTTCTGGTAGGCTGTGATATCGGCCTGCAGTGCATCGACTTTCGAATAGCGTGCGTCGGGATCGAGCGCCATCGCCTTGCGGACAACCGCATCGAGAGATTCCGGCACGTGACCGCCGGGGAGATAGCGACTGCGCCGCGGGAGTTTCTCAACAGCCTTCGAGAGAGGAGTAATCGCACCCCGGCTCACTTTATCCAACACCTCGAACGAACTCTGCCCGTCGACCGGAGGGCGCAGCGCAAGGATGTGGTAGAGGATCGCCCCAAGCGCGTAGATGTCGGTGCGGGCATCGATTTCCGCGATGTCGCCGCGAGCCTGTTCGGGGGACATGTATTGCGGGGTACCCATCACTCTTCCCTCCATCGTGACAAGCGGGGAGGGGTCGGGCGTTTGGCCGACGGTCGTATGCCAGTCTTCGGCTCCCATTTTGGCCAGGCCCCAATCCATCACGAGCACCTCGCCGTAATCGCCCAGCATGAGGTTCGCGGGTTTCAGGTCGCGGTGGATCACGCCCTTGCTGTGCGCGAAGGCCAGCGCGTCGCACACCTTCTGGAACGCGGTGAGCAGAGTGGCGAGAGGGTATTTGGCGAGCGTGGCCTTGTCGCCGTCGCGCAGCTTTTCAAGCACCTCGCGGAGGGTCTCTCCGCGCACGAACTTCATCGTGTAGAAAACCTGGCCGTTCTCGTCGACGCTCAGTTCGTGGACGGGGACGATGTTCGGGTGTTCGAGCCGCGCGGTGACCTTCGCCTCCGCGACAAACCGCATCACGTTTTCGGCGGAACCCGATTGGAGCATCACCTTCATGGCCACGGTGCGCCCGGTGGTCGCCTCCTTCGCATCGAGAATCGCGCCCATGCCGCCCTGCGCGACCACGCCGCCGATCTCGTATTTTTTGTCGCGCAGGAATTCCTCCGGCAGCACCTCACGCAGGACAGCGGCATCTGGTGCCAGCGAAAGATCGACGCTGGATCCATCCTTGATGCGGCGCACTTCAATCGTGGCCAGGCCGATCTCGATTTTCTGGTTTGGCCAGAGCCGCACGCTTTCTGTAACGGGTTTCCCATTGACCTGAGTGCCGTTGCTGCTGCCCAGATCTTCGATCAATGCATGGTCGTAGTTCACCGTCAGCCGCGCGTGTTTGCGCGAAACCAGTTCGATGTCAAGCGGGAGATCGCAGTCGGGTTCCCGCCCGATAACGTATTCGCCCGGAGGCACGGTTATCCGGGTGATTTCCGCGCCGTCCTTGCTGACGATGACTTCAATTTTTGGGACGATCATTGGCCGGAGATTTTCAGATGAGGCGGATGCAGCGGCGGCGGGTCCGGTCGTTCATGGAGCCGCTTTTGAGGTAACCGAAAGCGGCGGTGCTGTCGAGCCTTGCAGTAACCGCAACACCGGCTTGACACTGCGGCTCATATACAGTTGATTTGATGTATGCGAACTATTACTGTCAATGTATCCGATCCGGTGTATCAGGATTTTCGGGCATTTGCCCGGAAGCGGGATCGCAAGGCATCGGAGCTGATCCGGGAAGCGATGGAGATGTATCGCCAGACGCACATCCAACGGCGGACATCCTTGCGGGATATCCGGCCGGCAAGCGTGGGAGGGCCGATCCAGCCGATCACCGGCGCGGACGATCTACTGGGAGAGATGCTGGATGACTCACGGGATTGATA
>CAZSDC010000212.1:0-5463 GCA_964605515.1 uncultured Chthoniobacter sp. | reverse complement strand
GGGTGCTGGGATTATCCCAAGCGAGTGCCAGCCCGTCTGTCAAAGCTCCCTTTGCTTGAAATCGCAATTTTCTTAGTCGCGATCTTCCTCCGCGTCTGGCTGATCGAGATCAAGCCGCCGCATTTTGACGAGGGGGTGAACGGGTGGTTTGCCGACCAGATGACGGCGAACTGTTACTACCACTACGACCCCACGAACTACCACGGGCCGCTGCATTTTTACGCGGTCTTCCTGTCGCAGACCCTTTTCGGGCGCCACCTGTGGGCGCTGCGCCTGCCCGCGATCATCGCGAGCATCCTCTGCATCTGGGCGATCCTGCGGTTCGGAGAATTCTTTGGGTGCCGGACCGCGCGGATCGCGGCCCTGGCTATGGCGGTCTCGCCAGCGTATGTTTTTTACGGTCGGTATTCGATCCACGAGTCCTGGCAGGCGCTCTTCTCGATCCTGCTCCTATGGGGGATCCTCGGACTTTGGAAATCCGGAGGGCGCCGGTATTTTTTCACGGCGGTCTTTTCCGTCACAGGGCTGATTTTGACAAAGGAGACCTACCTGATCCATGCGGGGAGTTTTGTTCTGGCGGGCCTGGTCTTGTGGGCTTGGCAGTGGCTCCTGCCATCGCGCCCCGCGCAACGTGTGGCGGATCAACTCTGGACACGGGACGACGTGATCCTTGCCGGCGGGATTTCGCTTCTCCTGGTCCTCTTTTTTTACTCAGGAAATTTTCTAGATTTCTCCTCGTTGAAGGGGCTTTACCAAACATATGGCGCCTGGTTCCAAACCGGGGTCCAGGCGGCAGGCCACGAGAAAACATACTACCAAATCGGGCCGGCGAAGTATCCATTGAACTACTATTGGGTCTTCCTGATGTATCGCTACGAATGGCCCGCACTGGCCGGTTTGGCCGCCTGCGTGCGCTACATCGCTCCCTCGGATGCGCGCCTCCGCTATACTGCAATCATGGCTGGAGGCGTGTTGCTCGCCTACTCGATCATCCCCTACAAAACGCCCTGGTGCATCATCTCTATCATCTGGCCGTTCTACCTGATTCTCGGCGGGCTGCTCGGAGAGCTGGAGGATCACTGGAAGCAGAGACTCCTGCCGTGGCTTGTCGCGGCCCCGCTTCTCGCCGCCTCGGTCCTGTTCTGTTGGCGGCTGAACTTTGAGCGTTTTGCGGACGACAAAGAACCCTATGTCTACGTCCAGACATTCCCGGAAATCTTCCAGTTCACCAATCCGCTGCTTGCACTCGCCGCAAAGGACCCGTCGAATTATCACATGAGCGGCCTGATCCTTCTCGACAGCTATTATCCCCTTCCCTGGATGCTCGGAGACTTCAACCGCGTGGGATACTACGGGAAAAACCAGCCTCCGTCGGATTGGAATGCCGGATTTATTGCTGTCGAGAAAGCGCGCGAATCCGAAGTCGAAAAGCACCTCACCCAGCCCTTCTTCAAACGAAGCTTTCACCTCCGGAGCGCGCAGGAAGAGTGCACCGCCTATTTTGCGGCCGAGATTTTTTCCGGATACTTCGGCGGGGTTCCGGAGTTCCAGCCAGCTGCGCACTGAAGCCCCGGATCAACGTCTGTGGGGCAGAAGCACAATCACGGCCAGGACGGGGAGCTCATCAAAATGCTTGTCGTCGGTGAGGGCACAAGAGGCGATCAGGACGAGTTGCCCCGCCGCTTTTTTGCGGACAACTCCGTCGCTTGGTTGTAAGAAGTTGCCGCGCATGTCATCCGGTTCCTTCCAAATCCCCCGGCTCAATCTCGGTGTCCGCTGGAAGAACAGAGCGGGTTTATGAAAACCGCCGGAGCCATTCTGGTTTTTATCGCCGCGTGTGTGACCTCCGCGGTGGCTCTTGCGTTCTCGTGCGGTGGACTCTCCCGGGAACTGGCGTGGACGGTGTTCGCCGCCGGGCTCTCGGCAGCTGTGTTCGCGTGGCGCGGGATCCGCGTTCAGGAGCCGCGGACACCGAACGCGTGGGACACCCTGCTGCTCACCCTGTTCGCGCTGGCCTCACTGCGGGCCTTCCTGTGGCTTCTCTATCCCGTCGGTGACGAGTGGCGTGTCCTGTCGCCAAACAACCTCGGGGATATTTCCCTGCACCTCGATTTGATTCGTTATCTCGCCGGAGGCGTGGATTTCTGGCCGGCGAGCCCGATCCTTGCCGGGACACAGCTGACCTATCCGCTCGGGGTTGATCTCTTCAATTCCCTTCTGCTTTGCACCGGCGTTCCCGTGGAGAAGGGGCTCATCTGGATTGGCCTTCTGGGGGCCGGACTTTCTGGCTGGGCGCTCTGGCGATGGGGCGGAGCCTTTGCCATTGCCGCTTTGCTGTTCAACGGAGGACTGGGCGGATTCCTCATTTTTCAAACCGGTCACGTTGCGGATTTCCAAGCCGAGGTTGCTTGGAAGAACTTCTTCCTCTCGATGTTTGTCACCCAACGCGGGCTGCTCTACGCGCTACCCTGCGGGCTGTTCCTGCTGAGCGCCTGGAGGGAGGATTTTTTCGGCAAGGGATCGGGCATAGCGTGGTGGATCCTGTTCCTGCTGTATGCAACGATGCCCCTCTTCAGCGCGCATGCTTTTGTTTTCCTCAGTCTGATTCTTGTTGCCGCGTTCCTGCTGAACCCAGAAAAGAGGAAATTTCTGGCGGCCTTCGTTGCGGGAGCCTTTCTGCCGGCGACTGCGGCGATGTTCTATGTCACCGGCCATTTTTCCGCCTCTTCCGGGCTGCGATGGCTGCCGGGTTGGATGCAAGGAAGCGACATGTGGTTGAACTACCTCAAGGCTTCGGGACACCCGTGGCTCCAGGACCATGGAGCATGGTTTTTCTGGGTCTGGAATTTCGGGGGTTCGCTGCCACTGCTTCTCCTGCTCGGATGGAGACTCGTCACGACACGGCGGCGCGACGGGATCTGCTTTGCGGGAACCGGGCTTTTTGCATTCCTCGTCTGCTGCCTTGTCAGTTTTGCGCCTTGGGAATGGGACAATACCAAGCTCTTCCTGTGGGCTTGGCTGGCATGCGCTCCTTTCCTTTGGGAGATGATTTCGAAATGGCCCGCTCCCGTGCGGGCAGTGACCTGCTTCCTGCTGTTTTTCTCCGGAGCTGTCTCGCTGGTGGGTGGGATTGACGCACGGCACGGCTACAAATTGACCTCGCGTTCGGAGCTTGCCGAGGCGGCCAAATTGATCGCCACCATCCCGCTCGAAGAATGCATCGCCGTGGAGCCGGATTACAATAATCCGGTCATGCTTCTCGGGCGGCCCGTTCTCTGCGGATATCCGGGACACCTCTGGAGCCATGGTCTCGACTACCGTAGGCAATGGGATGATCTGCAAATTGTGCTGAAACGGGAACCCGGCTGGCAGGAATCCCTGAAGCATCTCGACGCGAAATGGCTCTACTTGAAAACAAGCCCGCCTGTCCTCATGAGGCTCCGGGGAACCGCCGAGTGACGGGGTGTCAATTTTTCCGGCTTAGAGCTGATTTGCCGCAGCACTGCCAGTCGATCAGACCGGCGGCTTGCGGAAGCAACTCTGCCAGCGTGACCAGCACTATTCCCCCAAATCCTCACCCACCATGTAGCGAGTGAAGCGGCGAATGATCATGTTTTCCCCGAGTTCCGCAATCTTGCCGGTCAACAGATCCTTGATCGTCAGGTCCGGGTTCTTGATGAACGGCTGCTCAAGCAGGCAGACCGTGCTGTAAAACTTGTCTACCTTGCCGTCCACAATTTTTTCCACGATGTTTGCCGGCTTCCCCAGCACTTGGGCCGCATAGATTTCGCGCTCGGAGAGGATCAGTTTCTCAGGCACCTGCTCCCGGCTCACGTAGAGTGGATTGGCGGCGGCGATGTGGAGTGTGACGTCCTTGACGAAGTCGCGAAAGATCTCGTTCTTCGCAACGAAGTCGGTCTCACAATTGATCTCGACCAGCACGCCCACTTTCCCCTGAAGGTGGATGTAAGAGGCGATCGCTCCTTCTTTTGCCACGCGGGAGGACTTTTTTCCGGCGCTGGCGATGCCCTTTTTGCGGAGGATATCCTCGGCGGCAGCAAGATCACCCTTGGCCTCCGCCAGGGCTCGCTTGCAATCCATCATTCCCGCGTTCGTTTTTTCGCGGAGTTCTTTGACAAGTGTTGCGGAGATTTCGGACATAGGAAAGGTTTTCAGTTTTCAGCTTTCAGTGTTCAGTAAAGGCAGCTCTCGGCTGAACACTGAAAACTGAACGCTGAAAACTTAGTGATTTATTCTGAGACGGCAGCCAGCTCGGACGGGGCGGATTTCACCGCGCCCTTGGCCTCAATGATCGATTGGACGAGCTTCTGGAGGATCACGCGAATCGAGCGGATGGCATCGTCGTTGCCTGCGATCGGGTATTCGATTTTCTCAGGGTCGCAATTGGTGTCCACGATGGCGATGATCGGAATTTTGAGACGATTTGCCTCAGCGACGGCGATCTCTTCACGAAGAGTGTCGATGACGACCAGGGCGTCCGGCAGCTTTTCCATGTTCACGATCCCTTCGAGATTGTGGAGGAGTTTGGCTCCTTCGCGGCGTATGGCGGCGGCTTCGGCCTTGTTGATCTTTGCGAAGGCGGGAGTTTTTTCCGCCGCCTGGATTTCCTTCAGGCGTGCGACACTCTTCCGGATCGTGGTGAGGTTGGTGAGCGTTCCTCCGAGCCAGCGCTGATTGACGAAGAGCTGACCTGTTGCCGTGGCAGCCTCGCGAACGGCTTCCTGGGCCTGCTTTTTGGTTCCCACGAACAAGACCTTTCCTCCCCCGCGAACGATGTTCGTCAGGTATTCCGTGGCGCGCGAAAGCTGATCAACAGTCTGAGCCAGATCAATGATGTAGATGGAATTTTTTTCTTCCAGGATGTAGTCGCGCATCTTGGGATTCCAGCGCTTTGTCTGGTGTCCATAGTGCACGCCGGCTTCGAGCAGTTCGGTCATGATTTCGACGTTGGGATGTTTGGATGTTTCTTCGGACATGGTATCGCTTAGCTGGCAGCTTTTTCAGTTTCAGGAGTCGGCGCAGCCTCAAGCGCATCGCCCAGGAGAGCGATCTCAGTCTCGCGGTAGGACTGGAACCCAGTGCCTGCCGGAATGAGATGGCCCATGATGACGTTTTCTTTGAAGCCCCGCAGCCGGTCCACCTTGCCAAGTGTGGCCGCCTCGGTCAACACGCGTGTCGTGTCTTGGAATGATGCGGCGGAAATGAAGCTGTCGGTTTCAAGAGAGGCTTTCGTGATGCCCAGCAGAACAGGGCTGGCTTCGGCGGGTTTGCCGCCCTTTTCCACGACGCGTTCATTTTCCGCTTCAAAAGCAAGCCTCTCCACCTGGTCGCCCCAAAGGAGGCTGGTGTCGCCGGGCTCGGTGATTTTTACCTTGCGCAGCATCTGTCGCACGATGATTTCGATGTGCTTGTCGTTGATTTCCACGCCTTGGAGGCGGTAAA
>CAZSDC010000211.1:0-5481 GCA_964605515.1 uncultured Chthoniobacter sp. | reverse complement strand
TCGCGCAATACCGGGTGCCGATGCAGCGGTTGTAGGCCATGAGGTTCAGGCCGTCCTCGCTGTGGACCGTGGCATTCACCGGGCAAACGCTCTCGCAGGGGGCATTCTCGCAGTGCTGGCACATGATCGCCTGAGCCAGCATCTCGGGCTCGTCGGGCTTGCCCGCAAAGTAGCGGTCGATGCGGATCCAGGCCATGTCGCGGTTTTTCCGCACCTGCTCCTTGCCGACGACCGGCACGTTGTTCTCGGCCTGGCAGGCGACGACGCAGGCATTGCATCCGGTGCAGGTGTTGAGGTCCACCGTCATCCCCCATTGTTCGGCGGACGTGAGGGCGGGGTGGGTGTAGAGAGAAATGTTTTCCGGATTGTTTGCGTCCATCCCCATCTTTTGGGCGAAGGCGGGATTTTCCTTGTAGCGTTCGATCGTCCCCTCGCGGACAAGATCCCGGCCTTCCATGCTCCGGTGCTCCTGCGTCTGCGCTATCGGATACGTTTTCCCTGTGACCTTGATCGACACGGCGGAGGAAAGCCGCGGGGAGGATGCGGACCGGAGCGGGTAGGCATCGAAACCGACATTCTCCATCAAGGCGGAAACGCCTTTGTGCCCATATCCGAGCGCGATCGACAGCGATTCATCGGCATGGCCGGGTGCCACGATCGCGGCGGCCTCGATCGTGTTTTTTCCGTCGCTGATCTTGACGATGTCGGTGACCAGATCGTAGTCGATCTGGTTCCCCAACTTCTCCGCAATCTCTTCGAATTTCCCAAAATTGTTCGCCTTGATCCCGAGGGCTTTCGCCGTGGCCGGGCTCACGAGAACCGCGTTGTCCCATGTCACCTTGGTCACAAAATCCGGCGTCTCGAGCAGCCAGGAATTGTTGGCGTAACGCCCGTCGTCGACGCTCGGGCTCTGCAGGAACACAAGTTCCAGGCCGCCGGCAGCTGGCGTGGCTTTTGCGGCGATGGCGGATGCGGACGCGCTGGAAAAATTAAGCGTCGTTTCCGCGAACCCGGTCCCGGGAAGGAATCCGATTCGCAAGAAGCTGTTCCAAAGCAGGTCCGGCCCGCCGGCTTCCGCGACCGCTGAATCCGGGGCGAGAGAGTCGAATGTTGCCCGCACGAGGTCCGGCCCGTCCATGGCAGCTCCGCCGATGAGCTTGGAAAGAATATCCAATTCCGACTGGCCTCCCCAAAGCGGGAGGATCATCGGCTGGATCGAGGTATATGTGCCTTCGTAGGTTCTCACGTCTCCCCATGACTCCAGGAAATGCGCGGCTGGCACATTCCACCGGGAGACGCGGGACGTTTCGTCTTCAAACAGCCCGAGCTTTACGACATCCGGGATCTTCGCCAGCAGGGATACAAAATTCAGGTCGGCCGGCGCGTTGTAGGCAGGGTTTCCGCCCAGGATGAAAAGGGTTTTGACCGCGCCGCCAGCCATGGCTTTCGCGAGGTCGGTGATCGTCGCTGCAGCGGGCACGGGATTGACGGCCCCCAACAGCGTCGCGCCCACGTTGCCGAGCGCGTTGTTGATGGCGTGGACGAGAACCTGAACCGCGGCCGGCGTCTGCGGACCAGTAAGGACGAGCGACCGGCCGGGGTTGGCGAGAAGGTCATTCGCGCAGCCGGTGATCCATTCCTCGTTGAGCCGCGCGTCTGCTTTCGGGAATGCCCCGAGAACCGCGGCGAGACTCGGATCACTGGTCTGCCGGGCAATCACCAGCGCAAGCCGCCTCGCGAATTCCCCAAGATCGCACACTTTGCTGCGGAGCCTGTGGTCCGCCATCCCGCCGGTGATCGTGTAGTGGTTCTCGACCACATACAGGCGGTTCATCGGAGCCCCTTGCTGGTCGGGGTTCCGCCGGGCGGAGAATCCGGCGGCATACCCGATCCCCGTCTCGATCGGATTCAAAAAGTCGCTGTCGAGCGCGAGTATGACGTCCGCCCTTTCAAACTTCGGCAGCAGGCGCGCCCCCGCACCGAATGCGGCCGCTGCGGCGGTCTCCGCCTCGCTGTCGCCCAGCGGTTCGTATTCCGCCCAGAGCACGCCGGGAAAATTTCTCTGAAGCTCGGCGCGCAGCCGGTCGCGGGTCGGGGAGTTTTTCTTTTCAACAAGGAAAGCGACCCCTTGTCTCCCACTCTGGCTTACGGACTGCAGGAACGCATCGAACGCCGCGGCATCCACCGCCTTGCCCCGGTCGAGAATCGTTTTTGCACGATACGGGTCGTAGAGATCGAGGATCGCGGCCTGCGCGAACGAGTCCGTTCCGCCGTTGCTGAACGGGTGAAGCGGGTTGCCCTCGATCTTCGTGGGCCGTCCGTCGAACGTGGTCGCAATCAGCGGGATCGCGCCGGTGCGCGTCGGCATCGCTGTCGCATAATAGAGGAATTTTCCAGGTATCGTCCATTCGGCACCCTTCCTGAACGGCACCAGATGGGCTTCCGGGCGGCGACATCCGGTCAGCCCGACGCCTGCCAGCGCCATCGAGGCCCCCATGAGCTTAAGAAAGTCGCGCTTTGAAAGCCCGCTGTCCTCGTAAAGATCCGCCCCGCGCGGAAACTCCGCCTCGAGGTGTTTCGCAAATTCCTGGTCGCCCTCGAACTCGCGAAGGCTGCGCCAGAGGCCGGGCCGGGGCTCGCGGGGAGGATGAAAATTTTTCATCGGTGGCAGCCTCCGCAGGTAACCGGAGGGTTCACTTCCCAGGCCTCTTGGAATTTCCTGCCCATCTCGCTCTGGGTTCCGTCGGCGCCCGGCTTCCAGTTCATGTTGTAAACTTGCGAGGGTGGGCGGAGGAAGTTCTCCGGCGCGCGGTGGCAGTCGAGGCACCAGGACATGCTCTGAGGCTTGTCCTGCCACACCTCCTTCATTTCGTTGACCGCCCCGTGGCAGCTAAAGCAGCTCACCCCGCGGTTCACGTGGACGGCATGGTTGAAATAAGTGTAGTCGGGAGTCTTGTGAACCCGGATCCAGTTCACTGGACGTCCGGTCTTCCAGCTTTCACGCACCGCATCGAGCTTGGGGCTCGTCGCTTTGATCTGCGTGTGGCACGCCATACAGACCTGCGTCGTGGGTATGTTGGAATGCGAGGCCACTTCGACAAAGCTATGACAATACCGGCAGTCCATGCCCAACTGCTCGACGTGGACCGCATGCGAAAACGGGACCGGTTGCGTGGGCATGTAGCCTACGCGGGTGTATTTCGGCGTGAAATAATACGTGATCCCGCCCGCGACGGCCAGGACCAGCACAACAAGGCAGACCGCAACCTTGAGGGGAATCCAGTTCGTCCACTGGGGGAAAAAATTTGCCATGAATCACCCCGCAGACGGACAACGGCCTACCCCTCCAAAATGCGTTCCGGAAAACGGCGGGAAGGCAGATCGCGACAACGTTTTGACACTGAGCAAGAATAAGCGCATGGGAGCGGATGCAGGAGAGTGTAAAGAACAAGTCGCGAGCGTCAACAGTTCACAAACCCGTCCACGGCTGCGTCCGGCTAACATGCAACGCCGCCTGTGGCCAAAAGGGACAGCGGGAGCATTCCGTTTTCATTTCAACAGCCCCCGCCTTGAGGTTAGCGCGTCAGTGTTTCGCCCGTTTCTCGTAAATCTCCGGCAGTTGATTGGCTCCCGGAGTCACGGTCTCTATATTCGGGGTGACGTCCGCATTCACGCGCCCGAGTGCCCAGTCCATCCCGCCCATCAGGATCGATTCGAACACCGGGTTTTCCCAGACATCGTTCCGGTGCCCAAGACTGGTGTAAAAAACCCGCCCTTTCCCTTGCATACGCGCCCAGGTTTCCGGGTAGTTCGGGCGGGCGTAAGACGGCTGTGGAATCGCGGCTGTGTCCTGCACCAGAATCACATGAAGGTCAGGGGCGTAATGTTTGTAAGTATACCATTCTTCGTGGAGAGTGAAATCCTGTGGAATCGCGCTGATCCCCGGGAATTTGGGATCGGCAACGATCAGGGGGGCGGTCGCTTCCTTGTCGTGCGCCAGGAACTCCCCGCCCACCATCTTGATGAACGGGTCCGCGTTCGGGTAGTCCTGCGTCCAGCGTTTCGGACCCATGTCCCTGGTTTCGTATCCGTGGAACGCATCGGCGCCGCTGTGAATGCCCACGAAACCTTTTCCCGAGGATATGGCGTCCAGAAGAGCCTGCTTCCCTTCCGGGCTCATGGGCGGATTGTGGTCGTCGCCTTCCCTGGTGAGGTCGCCGGTCGCAAAAAAGCAAAACGCGTCGAACTGGGCCAGGTATTCCTTGGAGAAGTTGCTACCGTCTTTGGAAAAGACAAACTCGATGTGATGTTTCGCCCCGAGCTTCTCCAACATCCTCTCGGCGAAGCTTGGTTTTCCGTCGTAGCGTTTGACGATACCGTGTTCGAAACCCGAGGATTTCGAAAAGAATAACACCTTCTTGAGCGGGTAGTCAGGTGGATCGACGGCCATGAGAGCGGAGGATGCCAGCAGCATAACACCGAGGGTGCCTTTCAATAAGCGGGTATGGAATTTCACGGGTGGTTAGGGAAATCGGGCGCCGTCAATCAGGCGCGGGAGTTTTATGCGAACCGGTGGAACGCTTCGGCGACCATTCCGGCGATCGGGATGCGCTGCGGGCAGAGGGATTCCGCGTGGGTGTAGTCGGCAGCCAGCATCCCCTCCTTCGCGGTTTGCGGAAGTTTATGGAAGAGCTCCCGCGCACGGTCATGTTCTCCGTAGTTGCTGTGGCTATACATCAGGAAGCGCATCACGTCGCTCATCATGGGAAGACCAGCGGGAAGCGCTGCACCGCAAATGTTCGGGCATCCGGCGCAGTAGGTGCTGCAGGTTTCCCTCGCATGGGTTTCAAGTGCGGTCTTGGCGTCGGGCGTCAGAGCGGCCTTGTTCATCGCCACGGCTGCGCATGAATCGACGATCTCCACAGTCTTCATGCCGATCGATGCGGACGTGAAGCGCTTGTCCTCCAAGACAAACTTGATTTTGGCCTGTGCTTCGTCGTAGCCCTGGCTTGTAAAGGCATCGGTGATCGCCTTTTCGGGCTCCGACAGGGTCTTTGCCCCGAACCCCTGAGTCTTGATGGAGATCAGTCCGATCTTAGCTGCGACGCATGCGTCGATCGCCTCGCTCAGTTTCGGATTGTTCGCCAGGCGGTAGCTGTATTGCACAAGGAGCGCGTCCACCCACGGAAGCGTGGCGGCCTTGGTCAGGTTGTTGACCATCCCTGCGTGGTTGCTGAATCCGAAGAACCGGATTTTCCCCTTTTTCTTCATGGCGTCGCCGAAGGCGCCGAGTTCGTCGGTCAGGCGGTCTGGACCGGGACACGCATGGACGCCGCAGAACAGGTCGATGTAGTCGGTCCCGAGAAGCGTCAACGAGTTGTCGAGGCTTTTCTCGATGTCCTCGATCACCGGCAACGGCGTGTGGATATCCGCCGGTTTCGTCGAGATGAAAATCTGGTCGCGGGGGATGCCTTTTTCCTT
>CAZSDC010000210.1:0-5492 GCA_964605515.1 uncultured Chthoniobacter sp. | reverse complement strand
CGGTGGTGAACGACCGGACATCTTCCGAGATGCGCTGGTCGGGGTTGTCCACGCGGTCGGAATGGCGCAGCCGGTAGTAGGCGCGGTTGAAGAAGAACCGGCGGACCAGGATATTCGTCAGCCAGAGCCGCCACAGCAGCGCGAGCCGGTCGGAACAATACCGGTAAAAAACCCCGACAGGAACAGCGAGAACGAAGGTGCCAAGGTAGATCCACAGGTTCCTGTAAAAGCCGGCCGTATCCCGCTGGGTGAGCGACGTGATAAAATTCCTTCCCGCGTAACTCACCAGCAACTGCACCAGACCGATCGCCGCGCTGAGGAGGAGCAGGAGCAGGACGAACACCCTCGTCTCGTGGCGGGTTCCATAAAGGAAGAACGCCTTCACGAGCTGCGCGAACCGCCTGAGAATTTGAAGGCGGTGGATTCGTTGATCGGCGGGTTGTTCAGTCACATCGTGTTCCTGCAAAAACTGAGGGTTGCAGCGGGAGCGGGTCTCATGAGGCCAAGGCGACAAAATGATACCACTGGAGCGGATCTCGTTGGAAGTCGCGGATCAGGGTGCCTGCGACGCGGCGGGTGCAATCCAGCAAGGCTTCATCGCGGGGCAACCTGCGATCCGCGACGACCAGCGGGTTCGTCGTCACCGCATACCGCCCGTTGGGAGTCCGCCTCACGCTCGCTGCCAGGATGGGACAGCCGACCATCCAGGAAAGCAGGGCGGGCGCCATGGAGAAGGGGATGCTTCCGCCGGGAAGCGCGATATCCATGGAACGGCCACCGGCCGGCCGGTCAACAAGCATCGCGGTGAGGCGGCCTCTGCCGATTGCCGTGGCCGCCCGGAGAGAGGAGAACGAGTCGCTCCCGAGCTCAATGGTCTCCGCATCCCAGCGCAGGCGGTAGTCGGCACGCCATCGGGTCAGTGCGGAGGAGGGTTCGGCATGGGTCACCACACTGACGGGAACGCCTTTCATTCCGAGCACGAGCGCTCCATATTCAAAAAATCCAAAGTGCCCGGTCGCGAGCACCGCTCCGCTTCCGGAAGGAATATCTGGTAGGGGACCTTCAATATCGGCGAGCGCTGCCGCCTCCTCGCGGGTCTTTCCGGCCAGCCAGAAATAATCTGCCAGGGTCCTGGCAAAATTCTCAAAAACCTTCGGGGCCGAGCGTCGCGGCGCGGGATGTCCGAGGAGTTCCAGGTTACGCGCGACGACGGAGACCACCCCCGGCTGTGTCGCGCAATACATCCGTGCCAAGACCATTCCGATCATCGAGCTTCCGCTTCGCCCAACAGCGCCGGAGAGGGTTTTCAAAAATGAAAAGGCACCGCTTGTGTATCCCAGGCGATAGGCAAGGCGCTCGGTGTGCGATCTCATTCCACATCGGCTCCTGACGGGATCACACACCTGAACCCCCGCACTGAGATTTCATCAAGGAGCAGCTTCAGGGTCTCGACGCTCCGCCTTCCCGGACCTTCGTGCATGAGCAGGATCGCGCCGGGTTCGAGGTGTTGCGAGATCCGCGCCACAGTGGTCGCTGGGTTGGCTCCAGGAATGCCATCCAGCCCGGCTGCGGACCATCCTGCCACGCGGAGCCATGAACGGGCAGCTGCCGGATGCACGCACGAATTTGTCAGCCCGGCTGGTGATCGAAACCACGATGCGTCTACGCCGGCTGCGACTCGAATGGCATGGCTGCAGCGCACGATTTCCGCCCGGATGGCACAGCAGGGCATTGCCCAGAAGAGTCCCGATGGATGCGAGTAAGAGTGATTTTCGAGAGTGTGTCCGCCCGCGACGATGTCCCGGCAGAGCGCCCGGTTCCAATCCACTTTGCTGCCGATGACGAAGAATGACGCACGGGCTCCGGCCGAGGCCAAGAGCTCCAGCAGGCGAGGGGTCTGCTCCGGGTCCGGACCGTCGTCAATCGTCAGCCAGACCTCCGGTTTTTCCGTGCGGAATCGATGGGCAACCGGACCGTTCAGGTCGCTGTTGCGCAGGAGAGTGGGGCCGAGTCGCAGGATTTCATGGATCGTCCAAGCTGTGGCTCTCGCCCGCCCGCGCAGAAGCACGGCCGCCGCAAGCGCAACCTTCCGCGCTGCAAGGATCTGCTTTCGTGTTCTTATTGGCATCGGAGGGAGAGGAGCCGTGGAATATGCAGAAGCATCTCCAAACACAAGCGCACATGGACGCTGGTGAGAAGAAGATTGTCTCTGACGTATCGAAAATGCGTGACCCCTCCCTCGGCGCGCGCCGGGTAGCGCACCGGCACGGGCACATTGATGACGGGAACCCCAGCCCACAGCAGCCTGACAGCGAGCACCGTGTCGAAATCAAACCGCCGGCCGGAGGTCGTCGACTCGAGGATTTTCAGTGCCGGTCTCAACGGGTAGAGGCGGAACCCAAAAAGCGAGTCTGCGGCACCGAGCCAACCGGTCTCCACGCAGGCGAAAAAATTTCCGATCCGGCGGCCGTTGACCCTTTCCGATGGCGCGTCCGAGCCAAAAATGGGCACTCCGGCGATGAGGTGTCCGGGATTTTTTGCGCTGAGTTCGAGGAACCGGGGGATCGCATCGGCTGCATGCTGGCCGTCCGCATCCATCACGATCGCGTGCGAGAATCCTCCGTGGACCGCCTCGCGAAACGCCGCCAGCACCGCCCCGCCTTTACCGGAATTCTTTTCGAGTGCGATCACTCGGTAACCGTCGCCACCCAGGTTGCGGGCCGCTTCGGCGCTTCCGTCCGTGCTTCCATCAACAACCGCCCAGACCGGGTGACAGAACATCCGCGCCGCCCGCATCGTGAGCGGCAGCTGATCGCCGCTGTTGTAGCTCGGGAGAATGACCAGGCAGGATCCCATCAGAAATTGGAGGACGGCTTTTCCAACTCCGCACGAAACCAAGCCTCGATCCTCCGACTGAATTCCGGCGGGGTTTCCTCCGGCCCCAGAAGGAACCGTTCGCCGGCCCTCAGAACAAAATGCAAGGGGGCCTCGGTCGGTGCAAAGAGCGACACGCCCTTTGAAAGGTGGGTGCCGTGGTATTCGATGACGACCGCCTGCACGGCCGCTTGCGACCGGGCGGCCACCATGGCAAACCCGTGTTTGAAGCGGTTCAGCGGAGGGGTGATCGTTCGGGTGCCTTCAGGAAATATCAAAAGATTTCCTCCCGACCGGATCTTTTCGATACCCTGGCGGACAAATGCAGGCCCCGAGTCATTTGTGACATATCCGGCCAGCAGGGCGCTCCCGCACATGGCGGGGTTTCCGAGCAGATCCGCCCGCATCACGCAGGCGGTGGGCGGAAGGTGGGCGATCAGAAAAAGCGCGTCGAGCAAGGCCGGGTGATTCGAAACGATCACCGTCCCTCGCATCTCCTGAAGGGCGTCAAACCCGTGCACCTCGAGCCGGAGCATCCCGAGTGCCCGCATCCCCACGAGAAAAATCCGGAACAGCCTGCGCACCATCCTCTGACCCTGTGTCACCGGAAAGTGGCGTCCTGCGATGGCGTGTAAAATCCAGAACGCGGGCGAGCCAATAATGCCGAGTGCGAAAAAGAGTGCCGTGGCCAGCATCTGCCGACAATAGGAGCCGAGATGAAATGGCCCGGGGCGGCTGTCCTCCTCATTCGCGCGGGAGGTGGCTCTCAGTGTTGCCATGGAATTCAGTCGCGAATGTCGGGCGGAAGCAGGCGGAAATCAAGACCTTCGCGCTGCAAAGTCGTGAAGGCTGAAAGCCATTGACGCACGATCACTCACTACAGCCAATGGCATAAGGGAGGGATTTTTAAGCGGAACCTCCTTTTGATAGATAATGTCTTTGCCGGCAAACCAGCCGGCGTTTCAGTAAATGAAACTCCTCTCCTGGTTCGAGTTTCCTCATTCCGCATGGGTACACTTCCTTGCCCGTCGGCTTATTCTGTTTGTGACACCTCCTCACCCTGCGGATTGGCGTCGAACATACGCTGCGGTTCCGATCGACAGGACGAGAGGCAGCAGAGCAAGAAGACCTGCCGTGCCCAGCACTCCCAGATGCCACATTTCAGAAAGCCCCACCGCTTGAACGCCCATGGCATTGCCGATTTGCATGCCCATCAGGTAGATCATGGAGCGGGTCAAGAACTGGTCGGGAGCCGAAGAGTGAACGATGGACGCGTAGATGGCCACACTGGCCATCCCCATGAACAGGCCTGATGCAAAAATGGGAATGCCCGCCAGAAGATAGAATCCCGAGGTGAGACAGGGCACGAGAGCGCAGAGCGAAATGAGGAGACCGACCGCTGTCAGCGCCGGGATCTGCTCCATCCGGCGTTCCAGTCGCGATGCCCAGACGCTACCTAAAATGGATCCGACCGAGGCAAGAACAGTCATCCCCCCCACGAACATCGGGCTTTTTCCGGCCTTCACCTGGAGATAATCGGAAAAAAGGTATTCGGAACCAACCACAAGGATCGAAACCACCATCTGCCAGGATGTCATAACCCGGACGATTTTACGGCCGCGCCGGTCCTCTCCCTGCGCCAACCGCACATCAACCGGCACTGGCCTGTTCCGCAGCCCCGAATATGCGAACGCTGCCGTTGCCGTGCTGAGAGCGGCATTCAGCAGGAAAAAATCCCTCCAGCCGTCCGCCGAAAACTGGGCGAACAACGCTCCGACCATCGGCCCCGCAACCACGCCGATCGCCGTGCCCGATTCCCCCCAGATCAAGGTGCGTGTGAGCCGCCGCCGGTGAAAGACACTCAGCGTCCAGAGTTGGCCTGCAAAGGAGATGGCGCCACCCACCCCCATGATGGCTCGCCCGGAAAAGAACCAGGACGCAGCAGGGGCGGCAAAGCAGAGCACATTGCCTGCGGCAAACAACAACAGCCCGGCGAGGAAAAAGCGCAAAGGATGGAATGCGCGGCTAATGGCCTTCGAGAAAAGAAGGATGGCCAGCATGACCGCAAACAACGGGTAGAGGTAGCTGTTCAGGATGTAGCTCGACATCTCTTCCCTCAGCCCCAGGCCTTCGGTAATCCTGGCGTTGGCAACGATCACCGCAGTGACTTCCAGGGCTGCAAAGACCTCGACCAAAAAGAAGCCGAGGTCGTAAAGCCGGTCCGTCAGCGAGTCGGAAGTGTTCCCTTCCGGGGTGGCATTCGGCATCATTCCTCTACCACCCGCTGTAGTGCCACGGCGTATTCCAGGATCATTCCCGGAGTCCAGACCGCCTCGCGGGCTTTCCAGCGCACAAAGTGGGCCACCCAGAGGTCTTTGCTCGACATGAGATAAATCAGGGTCCTGAAGCGCTTCCCTTTGCTGAGACATCCCATGAGAGCGGCTTCCAGAGCAAGGGCGACGGCTACAGAGCAGTTTCGGTTGGTGAAATTATAGCACGTCACCCGGCGGTACATCGCCCAGAATGTCCGGAGTTGCTCAGCGCTGAAGTTCCGGAACCGGATGGTGGCGGAAGGCAGCATATAGCTGCTGATTTCCTCCTCGAAGGAGGGATAGAAG
>CAZSDC010000209.1:0-5503 GCA_964605515.1 uncultured Chthoniobacter sp. | reverse complement strand
CCCCCACCCTTGCCCACACGAGATAAAATGCATAAAAAAAACAATACGCCCCGATCCAGCCGAAGGAAAAAATAATCGAAAAATACCCGTTGTCTCCGATGGCGGACTCGGCGACGATCGTCCCGGTATTAACGCGTCCGCCCAACCCGCTGGACCCGAGCCCGGTTCCTATCGGGTTTTTTAGGGCAGTGGCCAGCCCATATGCTGCAATCCCGACCCTTCCCTTGAAGGATCCATCCTCGGTGATGTTGTTGAATGTCTGAAGGCGCTGGTTCACTTTGTCGGAAGAGAGCTTGCCAAGAAAGAAGTTGGCCCCAAAGGCCCCCACGCACAGCAATACGATGATCCGCAGAGAGTTTTTTCCGCCGTTGAGCAGCGGAAAAAGCACGGTCGCCAGCACAATGGTGATGATCGCTGTCCGCACAAAGGTGAGAAGGATGGTCGCCAGAATCAGTGCGACGGCCCCCCACCCGGTCACGTTGCGCCAGCGTTTCGATATCAGCATCGGAATCACCGCGAAGGCCAAGTATCCGGCAAAGGGCCCTCGCTCGGCCATCGTGGAAAAGACTACCATTTCCGTGGACTTCAGCTTCCCGAGATATCCCTCGAACCCCACAGCCCGCACCCAGAAAGCATCCCAGGGAGGGATCGTGTAATATTGATACCATCCATAGATGGAGGCGGCGACCGCAGCCCAGCCGATGGATTTCATCCACCGGTCCAGAATTTTTTCGTTTCCACCCGCCAAGGCGGCCATGCACATGATTGAGATTGGGGCGACATACTCGGCCAGTGCATAGACTGCGGCTAATTGATTGCGCACGAGCCCGACGGCAAAGGCGATCGCCAGAGCCCATGCGAACAGGCGCATGATCCTTTGGAACGAGGGAGGGAACTTGTGATAGTTCTGGACCACCATCAGAAACACGAGCCCCGAGACCACCAGCGGAGTCAGGCTGATCGGGGAAAATGCGTTGAACTCCCCCTGCATCCAGTCCACCCACCGCCGGATCCCCCTGTTGAACACGGTGACCCAAACCACATAATCAATGATCCATGTGGAGTGCTTCGCATAAAGCAAAACCGCCGGCGCGACGATCAGGAGTGCGACAATCCAGTCCATGATGTGGGCTGCACCAAAACATGCCCCTCCAATGCGGGCACAAGAATAAATGGGGCCGGAATTCTGATCATTGGATGATTTCGGGATACCCTTTCTGGCAACCGGGTGCAATAACTACGGTTCGCATGGTGCCATCCGGAAAATCTCTCGTGCTCTTCACCAGCCTTCCGAAAGTCGGCGGGCACTCGACGCTGACCCTCGGGTTATGCCGGATGCTCAAGCCGGATTTTTCTTCCGTGCATGTCTGGTGCAAGGTGATGCCGGAACACGGGCACTCGCCGGCCCTCCAAAAAAAACTGGAGGACCTCGGATGCCGGGTCCACCTGCTCTCTGACGAATCCGGACGCCTCCTCCTGCCGGCACTCGCCCGCCTGATCTGGAGCTTCCTGACCAACCCGCCGGATGTCTTTTTCACGCTTGCGATGCGCCACCTCTCGCCACTCCTCGCATTCTTTTCGCGAGCACGCGTCCGCGTTTATTACCAAATAACCCATGACATGAAGCTGGCTACCATCCGGACAATCCGGGCTTACGCTAGGGTTTTTACAAAGATCGTCTTCATCTGCCCGGCGACGTTCGAAGATTGTCCCGACACCTCCGCCCATCAGCAGAAATATTCCTGGATTCCGCAGTCGTCCGAAATTCCCGTGACGAACAGACAAGCACTCCCGGTCGAGCGGAAAGCGGCCGCTGAGGGGACGAGAATCCGCTTCGGTCTCATCGGGCGACTCACAGCCGAAAAAGGCGCGGAGGTCATTCGCGATTTTGCCTGTGCGGATGGATCAAACTGCGAAATCCACGTCGCGGGCAGCGGACCGTTCGAAGCTTCCTTCCGGGAGCTAGCCGCCTGCGCGGACAAACCCGGCCGGCCGGTCGTCCGGTTCCACGGCGCGTTCGATCCCGCAGACCGGGAAGCATTTTTGAGACGGTTCTTCAGTGGCATCGACTATCTGATCGTCCCCTCTCAAGACGAATGGGAGACGCTGAGCATGGCTGCGCTGGAAAGCCTGCAACACGGAGTCCCGGCTGTCATCTGCCGAACGGGAGGACTGCGTTCATTCGCGCATCCGGATCTCGGCCCGGCACCTGAAAACGTGATCCGGCTGGTAGAGCCGAACGAACTTGCTGCGACACTTGACGGCCTTTCACTGCTGCCAAGGCCATCCTGGATTCCAACCGGACCCGCCTGCCTCGCCCATTACGACCGCTATTTTTCCAATGCCGCCATCCTGAACCGCTGGCGGGATTTGTTAGTCCCGAAAAGGGCCGGTGGAAGGGAAGAGCCGGTGCAGGATGCTGGCCGATAGGGCCTGCGGAAGAGTAAAACATGTCCGCTGGCAGGGGCGTTGCTTGGGGTCAGGCGTAGGACACGATCGCGGTAACGGGCACATCGCCGAGGACCTTGCGGCCCCCGAGATCGGCCAGCTCGATCAGAAACGCGGCGGCCACGACATGGGCGCCGGACTGGTTGATCAATTGGATGGCAGCTCCCGCCGTGCCGCCCGTGGCAAGCAGATCGTCAATCAGCGCGACCTTTTCACCCATGGCGAACGCATCGGTATGGATCTCCACTTCCGAGCTGCCGTATTCGAGTTCGTAGGACTGGGTGATCGTGTGAAACGGGAGCTTGCCCTTCTTGCGGACCGGCACAAATCCCAGGCCCATCTCGTAGGCCACGGTCGTACCGAAAAGAAATCCGCGCGCGTCAATCCCGGCAATCCTTTCTGCCTTGGCGTCGCGGCAGATCTTTGTGAATTCGGCGATGGCTGCCCGGAACAGTCGGGCGTCCGCCAGGACGGGTGTGATGTCGCGGAAGAGAATCCCCGGTTTGGGGAAGTCGGGGATGTCGCGGATAGCGGCTCTGATCTGTGATGTTGTGTTCATATTAATCTCCAAAGGAAATATCCACGGCTCGCGCGGTTTCGACCATCTGGCAACCGGGGCTGACGCGCCGGAGTTTATGCACGGCGTGGGAAATCGGGACGTCCATGGTGATGTCGTTCTGGTAGCTGACCATGGACCCGAGTTTGCCTTCGAGGATGAGCTGGACGGCCTTGACTCCAAAGCCTGTTCCAAGAATCCGGTCGAGGGTCGTCGGCGCTCCCCCGCGCTGAAGGTGTCCCAGCACACACGTGCGGACCTCCTTGCCGGTTCTCTCGCTGATCTCGCGGCCGACGATTTCGGCGATCCCGCCAAGGCGCTCCTCACCGCTTGCGGTGTGATGACGTTTCTGGCGGCCGTCCTTGGGCGAGGCCCCTTCTGCCACGACAATCATCGTGCTTTTCGCGCCTTCGCGGTCGCGGCGCATCACCTCGGCGGCGACCTTCCCGAATTCGAACGGGATCTCGGGGATGAGAATGACATCCGCACCGCCGGCCAGCCCGCCGTGAAGCGCGATCCAGCCCGCGTGACGTCCCATCACTTCCAGAACCATGACCCGCTTGTGGCTGGTGGCGGTCGTGTGAAGGCGGTCCAGCGCATCGGCCACGCAGGCGACCGCAGAGTCGAACCCGAAGGTTCTAGCGGTCGCCTCCAAGTCGTTGTCGATCGTTTTTGGAACGCCGACCACGGGAAACCCCTCCTCATGCAGCTGTAGTGCGGTGGCCAGCGATCCATCGCCACCGATGACGATCAGCGCATGGAGGCCCAGCGCATCAAACGTCTGTCTGGCCTTGGCGAGGATTTCCGCAGGGATGGCGAAATGACCACCGCTGCCAGACCTTGCCACAAAATGCCCTTTGTTCACCGTCCCCAGAATTGTTCCGCCGAGGTGCATGATGCCCGCCGTCGCGCTCCGGTTGAGCGGGATGAAGTCACCCGGCGGCAAGAGCCCCTCGAACCCGTCTTTGAATCCGATCAGGTCCCACCCGAGTTTGTCCGCGGCGCGGCTCGCCCCGCGCAGAACCGCATTCAGGCCGGGACAGTCGCCGCCGCTCGTCAGGATCCCGATGCGCTTTTTATCCATCAATGCGTTCAGAGAGACTGCGACTTCGGGGTTTTTCTCCCCTTTGCCGCCCAGGCGTCATAGAGGCCCCAGCCTTGCCCGATAAGCGACATGCCCTCGCCAAACCGGTCCGGCGAACGCAGGATCACGACAATGATCCGGCGCGGGGTAACAAAAACAGTTTCTCCCTCGCGGCGGGATTCCGGAGCACGCTTCGCGGAAAGGATCAGACAATCCCCGGCTCGACGGGTGCGGCCGGTTTTAACACCGTCAATGCCGTCACGACCAAGAAGCTCGTTCGTGTTTTGAATTTCAAACGGCATGTCCGTGCCATTCCGGATCACGTGGATCTGCCGTGAGGCCTGGGCCACGTAAAATGGAAATCCCGGCACGTCGTAGGCATAGCGGGTCAGGCGGGCCATGTCGGCAGCTGTCGAAAACGGGTAGGCTTTTTGCTCGCCCCCGTCAAAACCCGAGGGGTTCAAAAACAGCGTCCTTCGCATGCCCAGCGAGCGGGCCAGAGCGTTCATATTGGCAACAAAATTTCCGGTGGAAGCGAGGCCGGAGGCATTCGGGAGCCGGGAGCCTACGTATTCCGCCAGGCTGGTTGCGGCCACGTTGTCTGAAGCCAGAAGCGCGCAATAAATGAGATCGCGCAGGCTTAGCGAGTCGCCGGCTTGGAGGCCAACAGGATTCGCGCCGCCGGCACCGAGCGCGGCCTGCGAAATTTCCACCAGTGTGGAAAGTTCGGCCTGCTTCAATTTCGCCCAGTCCAGAGCAACGACCGCAGTGGCGATCTTCGTGAGGCTCGCGACCGGAAGCTTTTCTTCTGAGGCCTTCGACCCGAGAATAAATCCGGTTTGCGCGTCCACGATGATGTGGCTCTCAGCCGCCATCGCGGAACAAATCGCGCCCGATGCTAGAAGCGGCAGAAAAATCGATTTCAAGAATCCCATAAAATTTCCAGGAAAGGACAGGGACATTAAACTCAGGGGAGGCAAGATCAACTCCTTTTCCGAGGCAAATCCTTCGTGCCGTGAATGCGTGAGGAAAAGCGGGGGCGATTGATGGAGATGCACCCCCCGGACAACCGCCGGGTGGTGGGCGGACGGGTTTCGCGGGCTACTCGAAACGCAAGGCCTCGATCGGATCAAGCCGGGCGGCCTTGCGGGCGGGGTAGAAGCCGAAGAAGATTCCCACCGCGGAGCTGACCAGGAAGGACACCACGATCGAACTGACCGAGATGAGGGATGGCCACCCGGTGATGCCGGAGACGGTTTTTGAAGCGGCGATTCCGAGAATGATTCCGATGACTCCGCCGGTGGAGCTCAGCGCGGCCGCCTCGATGAGGAATTGCAGGAGGATGTCCTTTCCGTGCGCGCCGACGGCCATGCGGATGCCGATTTCGCGGGTTCGCTCGGTCACGCTCACGAGCA
>CAZSDC010000208.1:0-5541 GCA_964605515.1 uncultured Chthoniobacter sp. | reverse complement strand
TTGCAGACCTCCATCACGGTGTAAACGATGTCGCGGGCGTATTCGTTGAGCGAGTAGTTGGTCGAACTGTCGAACGTCGTCCGGGACCCGTCGTAGTCAACCCCGAGCCCGCCGCCGACATCGAGGTAACCGAGCGCATGCCCCATTTTCGAGAGCTTCGCATAAAAGCGGGCCGCCTCGCGAGTAGCCCGGTTGATCGTGCGGATATCGGGCACCTGCGAACCCACATGGAAATGGACAAGGTTCAGGCAGTGGGCGAGCCCCTCCGCATGAAGCATATCGCTCGCCTCGACGAGATCCGCGGTCGAGAGTCCGAACTTTGCGTTCTCTCCACCGCTGGTTGCCCACTTGCCCGCTCCCTTGGAAAGCAGCCGCACACGGAAGCCGATCATCGGCTCGACTCCCATCTCCTTCGAAATACGGAGCACGTGAACCAGTTCCTCCAGCTTCTCGATTACCAGAATGACTTTTTTTCCGAGCTTTCGTCCCAGCAGCGCGTTTTCGATAAAGCTCGTGTCCTTGTAGCCGTTGCAGATGACGAGGCTTTCGGGATCGGAGTGCAGCGAGAGCGCGGCGAGGAGCTCCGGCTTGCTGCCCGCCTCGATGCCGAAATGCCACGGCACCCCGGCGTCCATGATCTCCTCGACCACCTCGCGGAGCTGGTTCACCTTGATCGGAAAAACCCCGCGGTAAACGCCGCCATACCCCATCTCCGCAATAGCGTCCGCAAACGCCGCATTGATGATCTCCACGCAGTCGCGCAGAAGATCGTGAAACCGGACCACCAGCGGAAACTGCAGCGAACGGGCCTTAGCCTCGCGCACGATCTCCATCAGGTCCACCTGCTCGCCGTTCCGCTTCGGCTTGACCACAACATGCCCGGCCGCATTGATCCCGAAATACCCGCCGCCCCAGCGGTCCACATTATAAAGGGCGAGGGCGTCCCCGCTTTCAAAATTCGACATTTCTTTATTGGTTTTACAATATGATGATCTGGCATCCGCCCTGGCTGATCGTCTGCGCCTCTTCCTGGGTCATCCACCGTTCGGTGGCCCGCGGACCCCAGGAATCGGAAAACGCGATTTCTCCGGTTTTCTCGTTGTATCCGATGATCAACCGGACATGTCCGGCGGATGCGTCCACCTTGATTTTTTTGGCGGCCTTTCGCGCATTGGCGACCTGCTTGTTCCATGCTGCCGGATCCGTCATCCCCGAGCGCTCACTGTCGCGGGCGAAGAGGCTGCTGTCAAAATCGCGGTCCACGTAAACCGCCCACATCATCGGCAGCCCATGGCCGATGTGTTTTTTTACGGTTAGAATATTGATCTTTCCCGGCTCGAAAACAAGCTGGCGACCTCCGCGGATGATGGCCTCCTTCGCACCGGCCGCTATGGCATCGATGCTGGTGCCGCCGCCCGCGCCCGTACCTCCCGCCATGGCCAAGACATACATGTCCGCCGGGACACCCATGTAGCGCATCGCGCGCTCCCAGGTCGCCGGGACGCAATATCCCTTCGGGCCCTGATCCACCATCGGGATGTCCTTGAGGACGACGTCGCCGTTCGCGCGCCTCTCGATGCGCGTCGTGAGCCGCCCGCGCATTTCGGCATCCGGTATGCGCGACTTCCCCCGCAGGTCGGCAGCGGCAACCGGCATGACCCGGACGACCACGTATTCGTCCCGGGGCGTGGCCAGCAGGATCGCGTGCCCGTTCCAGTCCCAGCGCTTGACGGCTTCTTGCGTCTGGACCCCCTGCCCGAACCGGTCGTTGGCGGGCTGCCCAAGCACCGTAACCAGCGCGGACTCGAGGGCATGCCTGTCAGCGATAATGGCGGATTTCAGATCCCTGATCTCTTTGTTGCGCTCCCTGGTCTGCTTCGCGTCAGGATGTCCGCCGGAGAGCGTCTCCACGGCATCGCCCTTGTTGGCAAACATCATCGAAATCCCGCTCACGAGCCCGCCCTCACCGTAGAGGGCGAGCGAATACGGTCGCGCCCCGAGAACCCGCTCGCCGGCCGACGGATACTTCCTGAAACTCGAATCCGTAGTCGTCTGCGATTCCTTCGCCCAGCCCAAGCGGCCCGCGGTCACCGCGGCATCGTCGGCCCAGAGGTTGTCATCCGTCCAGAGCGGGATCCCGAACGCTGCGTTCAGGTCTTCAAATGTCGCTGCGAGGGCGGGGTGGACAAGCCACGCGGCAACGAAAAAAAGAGCGAGAATCCGGGCGAGCATTTGTGAGCCCACACTTGCACCCCCTCGCGCTCATCTAATCAAGTTTTTTCACAGAGAATTTCACATGATTGCATGAGGACCGGCTTTGTGGTTTAATTTGGGTTCGGCTATTTTCCCATGCGAATTCTTTACTTTGATTGCTTTTCCGGGATTAGCGGCGACATGACGGTTGGTGCCCTCCGGGATCTAGGAGTGGAGGAGGAGGTGTTTCAGAAGGCTATTGCGGCGCTCGGCCTCGGAGATGAAATTCACGCACACTTCCACCGGGGAGCCCGCCAGAATATCTCCGGTGTAAAATTTGACGTGCACGCTCACGGGGAAAGTGCGGAATGCCCGGAAGTCGCGCATCACGCTGTGAGTGCTCATCCGCACGGCCATCCCCATATTCACACGCACGATTCGCATTTGCACGGCCATGAGGGCGAATCTCACGGGCATGTTCACGGAAGGAATTACCGCGACATCCGCGAGCTTCTCGAAAAGTCCTCCCTGATCGCAGAAGTAAAAAACCGCGCGCTGTCGGTATTTCACAGGATTGCGGTTGCCGAGGGAAGGATCCATGGGATTCCCACCGAAGAAGTTGGGTTCCATGAAGTCGGCGCAGCGGATTCGATTGCAGACATTGTGGCCGCCTGTGCGGGAATTCATGCGCTCGGCCCCTTGCGGGTCGAAGCATCGGTTCCGATCGAGGGCACCGGCTGGATCCAATGTGCGCACGGACGATTCCCTCTCCCCGCCCCCGCAACCCTTGAGATCCTCACGGGGGTTCCGCTTCGACAATTGGCCGAGGAATGCGAATTTATCACACCCACAGGGGCTGCCCTGCTGGTGGAATTTTGCGAGCATTACGGTCCGATCAGCGAAATGAAGGTTGACCGCACGGGATTTGGGCTCGGAACGCGGGACACGCCCCCGCGCCCGAATGTGCTGCGGGCCATCCTCGGGCACACCGGTGATCCCGAATCCTCGGAGACTGACGAGATCTCCCAGATCGAGACCAACTTGGATGACATCACCCCCGAACTGGCTGCGGCCGCCATGCAGAGGCTGTTCCAAGCCGGAGCCCTCGATGTCTTTTTCACCTCCGCCCAGATGAAAAAGAACCGTCCGGGTTTTGTCCTCACAGCCCTCTGCCATCTGGATAAGACCGACGACCTCGCGAGGATTCTGCTCACGGAAACCAGCGCGTTCGGCGTCCGGATCCACACCGCCAAACGCTATAAGCTCCGACGGGAATTCCGCGAGGTCGAGACCCCGTATGGAACGGTAACAATCAAACTCGGATTCCTTGGCGAGGACCTCGTGCAGGCGGCACCGGAATTCGAATCCTGCCGCGCGGTCGCCGAGTTGGCCGGAGTCAGCGTGCGCGACGTCCACCTGGCGGCGTGGATTGGAACGACGCCGAAGCCGGAGGCTTGAGTTACGCTGCCGCCAGCGTTTCGTGGCACTCTTTGAGCTGCCTGCGAATTTCGATCTTCTGCGGGCAATGATCCTCGCAGACGCCACACTCGATGCACTCGTCCGCCTTGCAGCCCTTGTCCCAGGACTCTTTGCCGATCCCCGCATACTGCTCGCGCGAAAAACCGGTGATATGATAGACCCGGTGGTAGTTCATCAACTCGAAGATTCTCGGGATCACGATACCTTGCGGACAGTGCGGCGCGCAGTAGTTGCAGCCAGTGCAGTAGAGGTCCGACATGCGGCGGTTCTCTTTCATCGCGGCGTCGATCCCTTCCAACTCGGCGGCGCTCAGCGGCGCGACGTTGGAGGCGATGGCGGCATTCTCTTCCACCTGCTGTATCGTAGACATGCCGGAGAGAGCCACGTTGACGTTGGGATTGGTCATCACAAACCGGAGAGCCAGCTCCGCGCTGCTCCGGACCCTCACCCCGAAGCGTTCAGCGACGGCAGACGGCATCCCCGAGATGCGGCCGCCGCCAACCGGCCCCATCACCGCAGTGCCGAGTCCACGCGACCTGGCGTAGGCCAGGCCCTCTTCGTTCGCGCGGTCCAGAAGGTTGTATTGGCAGAGCACTGAGGAGAATATTCCCAAGTCCACGAGCTGCTTCATCCGCTCGGGCTTGTCGTGAAAGGAGAAGGAGAGATGCCGGATCAGGCCCTCCTCCTTCGCCTTGAGCGCGCCGCTGACCGCCTCGTCATGGCGCACATGGTTGAAAAACGTTTCGGCGGCGATGCCGTGGAAATGGTAGAAATCAATATGGTCGGTATCCAGCTTTTTGAGCTGGCTTTCCAACCTCTCGCGGAATGCGATGTCGAACGGGTATTTGGTGGAAAGGATGATCTTGTCCCGCCAGCCTTTGAGCGCCTTGCCCACGGTGATTTCGCTGAGCCCTTTGCAATAAAAGTACGCGGTGTCGATATAGTTCACGCCCAGTTCGAACGCGCGATGGATCATGGGGATCGCCAGATCGTCATCGACCACCGATTCGCCGTTCACGGTTCTCATGGGCAGACGCATGGAGCCGAAGCCGAGGCGGGAAATGTTCAAGCCGGTTTTGCCGAAGGGAGCGTATTGCATAGATTTTTTCAGCTGAAGAGGTCCTTCAGCCGCTCGTAAAACCCTTTGTGAATCGGGCTGTTGTCCGCGCCGCAGAGTTCGGAAAACTTGAGCAATGCTTCGCGTTGCTCGTGATTGAGCCGGGAGGGAACCTCAACCTGCGCGTGGGTGAGAATGTCCCCGCGCGCCGTGCTGTGCAGTCCGGGCATCCCGTGCCCGCGAACACGGAAAACCGCTCCGCTCTGAGTGCCGGCCGGGATTTTCAAATTCACGGCCCCTTCGAGAGTGGGCACGCGGATTTCCCCTCCGAGCGCGGCGGTGGCAAACGGGAGAGGAACCTCGCACCGGAGGTCCATACCGTCGCGGACGAAGACATCGTGCTCCTTGATGTGGAGGACCACGTAGAGGTCGCCCGATGGCCCTCCCCGCAGGCCGGCCTCGCCGCCTCCGGAACTGCGCAAACGGGATTCGCTGTCGATCCCGGCCGGGATTTTTATTTTCACGCGCGAGGTCTTTTCGACGCGTCCCTCGCCCTGGCAGGACTTGCAGGGCTTCTCAATAATCCGCCCGCTCCCGTGACACTGCGGGCACGTTTGGGCCACTTGAAAAAATCCCCTCGACGCCACGACCTGACCGCGCCCCCGGCAGGTCGTGCAGGTAACGGCCTTGGAACCTTTTTGAGCGCCTGATCCGTCGCAGGACCCGCAGGCATCGAGCTTGCGGATCTCGATCTCTTTCTCCGCGCCGAAAGCCGCCTCCTCCAGCGTAATCTGCATATCGTAGCGCAGATC
>CAZSDC010000207.1:0-5564 GCA_964605515.1 uncultured Chthoniobacter sp. | reverse complement strand
TCTGCGCCTGCGCGATCGCCGTAAGCGTGAGCGTCGTCTTTCCGGAGGATTCCGGGCCAAAAACCTCGACGATCCGCCCACGGGGAAACCCTCCGACTCCCAGCGCACGATCAATCAGGATGTTGCCCGTCGGGATCACATCCACTGGAGAGACGCTGTTGTCTCCGAGGCGGCGGATGGCTTCGCTGCCGTAGTCCTTTTCGATTTGTTGTAGTGCGAGCTCGAGGCTTTTTGAGCGGGCGGCTGATGCTTTGTCTGATGCGGAGGAGTCTTCTGATTTTGCCATGGTTCTGATCGGTTTTGTATGAGGCCTCAGACTATGCGCGGATGGCGGGATTCGGGAAATCAAAATCCTTCGGATGACGGGAATACTTCGAGTCAGCCTGTTTGGACGCCTGCATTTTTTATTTGCCATCGCTGAAAAAGTGCGGTCCATTGGCAGTATTGAGCCATGCGACCTGTTGCATTAATAATATTACAAATCGACCGATGAAATTTTTTTTCAGGAACATCGCGCTGTGCGGGATCCTGGCGTTCGGGTTGCCGGGGCGGGTTCATGGGCAGGGTAATTCGGAGGTGATTGGTGACGATCTGCCTGAGGCGCTGCCGGTTGCTGGCAGGAAGATAGCGATGATATTCGACGATGGTCCGATTCCCGGGGCGACGGCAACGATTTTGGATTCTTTAAAAAAGCACGGGATGCGGGCGACTTTTTCTGTGGTGGGGAAGAACGTGAAGGCCAACCCGGAACTGGCGCGCCGGATTATTGCGGAGGGGCACGAGCTGGCCAACCAGACATGGTCCCACGCCGATTTTTCCACCTTGAGCCAGGAGCAAATTCTTGAGGAGGTGCGTCATGGAGAGGAAGTGATCTACGAGACAACCGGCGTGCACACACGGTATTTTCGTCCGCCGAACGGAGTGTTGTCGCCAGAGATCAGCGAGCTGATTAAGTCGGAAGGCTTCCAAATTCTGCTGCCGACCTTCGACTCCGGTGACTGGAGGTCCCCATCGCCCGGCGTAGTGCGCAAAGCAATTTTGGACGGGGTGACGCCGGGGGCGATTATTCTTGCCCACGACAGTTTTCCAAAGTCCGTTGCGGAAATGCCTGGCATTCTTGAGGAATTGTCGAAGCGCGGATTTCGTTCCTTGACCGTGTCCCAGCTGACGTTGGAAGCGGTCGCTCAAAACTGAGCGGATCGGGTTTCCCGTCCGCCGCTTGCAGACCCGGTGGAGAACTGCTAGAACCTGCCGACTCAGCATGCCAACATACGAATACGAGTGCGAAAAGTGCCGGAAGCAGTTCGAAATTTTTCAGTCCATGAAAGATGACGCGCTGAAAACATGTCCACAGGCGCGGTGCAAGATGAAGAAGTGGGGCAAAGGCAAGGTTCGCCGGCTATTGGGAACTGGTGCCGGCCTCATTTTCAAGGGCAGCGGCTTTTACATCACGGACTACCGCAGCGAGGGCTACAAGCAGGCCGCAAAGAAGGATTCCACCGAGTCTTCCAAGCCGGAAACCAAAGCGGAGACAAAACCCGAGGCCAAGCCGAAGAAAGAGGCGAAGCCTCCCAAGGCGGACTAGCATGCGCGTCTGTGAACATTGCGGGACTGAGAACGACGCCACCCGGGTGTTCTGCGGGAATTGTGGCACGAGGCTGCCCGCTGAAACCCCAACCGAACCAATGGGGTCTCCCCCATCGCGCAACGCCGGCACCACCTCCGGGCTGCCCGCCGCCGGCGTGACCGCGCCACCCCTGCCACAACCTGCGTATCGGCGGCCGAAGCGTTCCTCCGCGCCGCCGGCACCGGTTTCCGAGCGCGGAGCAAGCGGCTCTCTGGTCGCCGGTCTTTTCTGGCCAATGGTTGTTTCGGCTATGCTGGCCTGCTTGATTCAGATGGCGCGGAAACCGGACAACATTCCGGCCGCGGTCGGAGTCGATACGTCGGCCGCCCATGAAACTCAGGCAACACTCAAGGATCTCGGAGCGTCCTCCAAGGCCACCTCTTGGACAGTGAACAGCAAGGCGATCAACCAATATCTCGAATCCAGCATAGAGATGACATCCGCCGACGCTGGCGTCTCGGCGATAAGCGCCCGGTTTCAACGGGCATTCGTCAACCTCCACAAGGGAAGCTTTACCCTCTATGTCGACCAGAAATTTCTCGGTGTGAACCTCTACTTCATTCTAGATCTCGAACCGGAAAAATCCGGAGCGGGGCTGGGTGCCAAGCCGACCGGGGGGGGGATTGGCCGACTCCCTGTCCACCCGGTGTTGATGCCGGCATTTCTCAAGCTGTTCGAGCCGGTCCTCGCGGGACTTTCCCAGCCTCTGAAAATCCTCAGGACGGCAAACTCGGTGACCATCACTCCGGAGGACGCCACTTTTCAATGGCCTGGAACTGGGAAAACTCCCTGACGGGCCTCTGCCTTCTGGCCTTGATCACGGGTGCCTCGGAGGCCGCCGAAAATGCGCTCGCCGGAAAATCCACCAGTGCTTCCGGCGAGTTCGTTATCTACTCAAAAGACGGCACGCGGCGCACCGCTCTCGCGCAGCGTGCCGATGACGCCCGCGCCCAGTGGCAGCAAAGGATCGGTGCCGACGTAACCCGGAGCCAACCAATCATCATCCAAGACTTGATCGGCACCCCGAAACCCCGCGGCAACTCGAATATTGTCACCGGAATTTTTGAAGGCGACGGCGGCATGATGAAGGTGCAGACGGACATCTACGATGCTTCTGCCCTTCGCGGCCAGGCGTTGGAAACGGAGATTTATCGCGCGCTTGGACTCGACCTGATCTATCGCAACCACCCGCCGAAAATCGGCAAAGCATTCCGCTCCCCTCCGGCCTGGTTGCTGGAAGCGCTCGCCGAGGAGAAGCGGATCAAGGAGAATGGCGCGCCCGAAGGCGTCTATTCGGCGTTGCTCAAGAGCGAGCACCCGCCCAGGATCGAGGACTTTCTCAAAGCGAAACCCGAGTTGATGGAGGCGACGTCCCTGACGCTCTACCGGACGCAGGCTGTCGCCTTGCTCAAGGCCTTGCAGCAACTCCCCGAGGGCTCGAAAGGCCTTGCAAATTTTCTCGGTTCGATTGCCGAAAATGACGCCGACATGAAATCTCTCCTCGCCGCCTTCCCGTCGTTGGAAAACAGCCCGTCCCGCCTCGGAAAAATCTGGACACTGTCCATCGCCCGCAACTCGACCTCAAAGGGCACGGACCCGTATTCCATCGGCGAGACCGTGCGCGCTTTGCACGAGCTGTTGGAGGTTTCCGCCCTGGTGGATCCGAAGCGCCCTGCGCTCGGAAAGGTGACCGGGCCGGCGGCGCTCTCCCTGCTGGCCAAGTGCGAAGGGGGGGCCTACATGATGCGCCAAAAATCCGCGGAATTCATGACTTTGGGGTTCCGCGCCCATCCATTGCTCAAGCCTGTGATCGCGGAATACTGCAAGATCACAACTGTGCTTGCCTCGAAACCGAAAAAGAACGTGGACAAACAAATCGAGGAAACCGGAAAAATCCTCGACCTCCTCCTCCAGCGCACCGGCAAGGTGGGCGACTACCTCAACTGGTTCGAGGCCACTCAGCTCGACACCCTAAGCGAAAACTTCCTGGAGGTCACCAGTCCGCTCGAAGTCCCGAAGCGAACCGATCCGATCAGCGCCCACCTCGACGCGATCGAAGACCGCGGTTGGTAGCAGAACGCTATTGGCGGCCCGGCACCGATCCTGTAGATACCGACGATTCTGATGAATATCGATGCCTTGATCGCCGACGATACGCGGACCGTGGACCGGATGCTGAACCAGTGGCTTCCGAAAGAGTCGGCAGACCCGACAACCATTCACCGGGCCATGCGCTACAGCCTGTTCGCCGGGGGCAAGCGGATGAGGCCGGTGCTCTGTCTGGCGGCAGCCCGTGCCTGCGGGATCCGCAGGTTGGCCGATGCCATGCCCGCAGCCTGTGCGGTGGAGTGCGTGCATACCTACTCGCTCATCCACGACGATCTGCCGTGCATGGATAATGATGATCTGCGCCGCGGCCGTCCGACTTCCCACAAGGTCTTCGGGGAAGGAGTTGCCGTTCTGGCGGGCGACGGCCTGCTCACTGTGGCATTCGAGATTCTGGCGAAATCGAAGCCGACCGCACGATATGGCATGGCGGACGCGGTCGCCGAGCTCGCCCGCGCGGCGGGGAGCAGGTTCCTCATCGGCGGGCAGGTGGCGGATCTTGAAGCGGAGGGCAAAAAATCCAGCAAGGCGCAACTGCGGTTCATCCACCGCGGCAAAACCGCCGCGATGATCATCTGCAGCCTGAAGCTTGGGGCCATGAGCGCGAATGCCACCCCGCGGATGCTGGGCATTCTCGAGGAATTCGGCGATCACCTCGGCCTCGCGTTCCAGGTCATTGATGATATTTTGGATGTCACCCAATCCAGCGAGCAGCTCGGCAAGAGCGCGGGAAAGGATGCCGCTGCAGGAAAGACAACCTACCCTGCCATCCACGGCCTTGAGGCGTCGAAGAAGGAAGCCCTGCGGCTTACAAACAAGGCGCTCGATTCGCTGCGGCCGGTCAGGGAGCAGACCACGATCCTGCACGCCTTGGCGGAAAAACTTCTCGCCCGGCAGTCGTAGCGGCCGAAAGGGTGGACCGGCCAGCGCCCGCCCCAATCAAACTCCCGCCGCTTCCTCAAACTCGCGCAGGCACGCCCGCAGGCCGCGGGGATCTCGCAGGAGCGATGTGCCGACAAGGGCGGCCTGGAATTTGTCCCGAATGCTCTCCAGAGCCGAAGGGCTGATCCCGCTCTCGGCAACTTTCAACGCCGTCGCTGGCAGCTCATCCACAAGATCGAAGACCCCAAGGTCGAGGCTGAAATCCTTCGAGGACGATCCGCCGGCTCCCACGAACCCCGAGGTGGATTGGAACTTGCGGCTGTTGATCCCGACAATGCGCGCTCCTGCGGGCAGCAAGCGGATTTCTTCAGGGGTGTGGATCTCGAAAATCGCCTCCATCCCCAGCTCGAGTGCCAGATCGTAAAAGCCGGACAGCCGCGCGGCATCGAGGACATTGGCCATGAGCAAAACCGCGTCCGCACCGAACGCCCTCGCCTCGCGGATCTGGTATTCCTCGACCAGAAAATCCTTCCGCAGCACCGGCTGGGGGACCTCTTTCCGAACCGCTTCGAGCCGCTCGATGGTCATCCCGAAATGCCGGCCGTTGGTCAGAACGGAAACCGCCCTCACGACCGGCGACTCCGCATACGCCAGGGCCGCCTCGCGGACGTTTTCCGCGCGCATCGGGCCGACGCTCGGCGAGCGTTCCTTGATCTCTGCGATCAGCCCGAACGAAGCTGCCAGGGCACCGTGAAAATCCCGCGCCGGCGGAGCGTCGGCCACCATGCGGCGGATGTCGGCGGGCGGGCGATGTAGTTTGTCTGCGGACACCGCTTCCCGCACGTCTTCCAAAATCGTCTCCAGAACAGTCTTCATCGTTTGCGGTTCCTGGAGATGAGCTGGCTCAGCGGGCGACGGGATTGAAATCCCCGGCGTGGTAGGAGCTGCG
>CAZSDC010000206.1:0-5598 GCA_964605515.1 uncultured Chthoniobacter sp. | reverse complement strand
CGAAGGAGCAGGGCATTCAGGCCCGTTCGGCCTTTTCCTTCACCGTCGTCGCCGACTTGCCCTTGCGGTCGCGCAGGAAGTTCAGCTTCGAGCGGCGGACGGCGCCCTGGCGCTCGACTTCGATTTTCGCGATGCGCGGGGAATGGAGCGGGAACACCCGCTCGACGCCCTCGCCGTAGGAAACGCGGCGGACGGTGAAATTTGCATTCAGGCCCGCACCTTTGCGCCCGATCACGATGCCGGAATAGATTTGGATGCGCTCTTTGTCGCCTTCGACAACGCGCGTGTGAACCTTGACGGTGTCGCCGACTTTGAAGGCCGTCACGTCCTTCTTCAACTGTTCGCTTTCGATCTTCTCAATGGTGGTCATGGCTTGAAAAACTGGAACTGACCACTATGAACGGTCCGGAAGCGGGCGCAAGCAGGATTCCAGATTATTTCACGCACCGTTTCCCGAGTTACTCGCGATCCCGACCGAGCCAGCGGCGGAGGGTGTCCTGCCATTTCTCGGTGAAGATCGTGTTGAGGAGGGCGACTTTGATATCATTATATTCCGGCAGATTGTCTCGGACAGGGATGGCGATGAAGATATCCCGAAAAGACACTGGAGAAACCTTGAAGCGCACGGGAGGTCTGTCCTGAGCCATGCTTTTTGCAAGGTAGCGGAGGGAAATCCTGTCCGCCACAACGGCTTCGACTTCTCCATTCGAAAGCGCCGCGAGCGCCGAATTGATCGAATCGTATTCGTGGGCCGGGATTCCCTGTCTCTGAAGATAATGCTGGGGAACCGAGTGCGCCACCACGGCGCACGACACCCTGGAAAGATCGCTCGGGCGGGTGACGATTTCGTTCACGCGCGCAGCCGTTACGCTGGCGGCGACCGCCGCAGTGAAACCCGCGACCAGAAGAACGCCTGCCAGCATCCAGACGAAGGAGATCAAGCGTCCCAGAAAAGTTGAGGGCGTCTTGTCGCCATACCCGACCGATGTCATGGTCGCTGCCGAAAACCAAAGCGCCGACCCGAATCCCGTCAGTCCCCCACGGAAATGCCCCAGTTGGTGGTGGCGTTCCACGAGCCAGATCAGAAAACTCACGATCACCATCCCAGCCAGGATGGCCAGCAAGATCTGGACAAGCGTCCAGTTGAAGAATTCTTTGCTAATCGAGATCCAATCCGGATGCCAGGCCCTGTTCTGGAGCGCGACGCCTATGCCGGACACTAGATAGGCTTGCGTGAAATCGAGGACTTTTTCAGCCTCCGCCGTGACTTCGATCTCTCCCAACGAGACATCTAATTTCCCATCTGCCACGTCCGAGAGAAGCTTCTCAGGCGGGGTTTCCACGAACTCGAAGCGAATCCCTGTTTGGAGGGCGATGCTGTTCCAGAGATCCACTGCGATTCCGCTCCACTCGCCCGAGGCTTCTTTGGCGGCATAGGGCGGATTTTCATCAATGCCGATGCGCAGGATTCTCTGCACGTCCTCCCCTCTGCCTGTGCCGAAAAAAACCGCTAGCAGAAAGAACGCAAGCAGTGCGGACCTCAGCGGAGTTCGAGCGCCCGGCGAAACAAAAATCCCTCCTGTTCCGCAGCCCGCACGACCACAGGAATGGTTTGCAGAAGCCACGGAAAGGAAAGCGGAGTTTAGCGCTTGGAGAATTGGAAGCGCTTGCGGGCGCCGGGTTGACCGGGCTTCTTGCGTTCCTTCATGCGCGGGTCGCGCGTGAGAAGGCCTTCCAGTTTGAGTGCTCCGCGAAGCTTCTCGTCCACTTGGATCAGCGCCCGGCTGAGTGCCAGACGGAGAGCGCCAGCCTGCCCGTTGATGCCGCCGCCTGTGGTTTTCACCACGACGTCGTAGGAATGCACCGCATTCGCGATCTCCAATGGGCGGAGAATCTGGTTTTGCAGAGAAAGGCTTGGAAAGAAATCCACGAAATCGCGGCCGTTGATTTTGATGGCGCCGGAGCCGGCTTGCATGCGGAGGCTGGCGACCGAGGTTTTACGACGGCCGGTGGCCAGGATGGGTTCAGTTGTGCTCATTCGGTGAAATCTCAGGCGGTTTGCGGGTTCTGGGCCGTGTGCGGATGTTCCGCCCCGGAATAGACTTTAAGTTTGGTATAGATCGACCGGCCAAGGCGGTTGTGGGGGATCATCCCGCGGACAGCGCGCTCGATCAGGAGCTCCGGATGGCGTTCGCGACGGGCCTTGAATGTCTCGGAGTGGTGTCCGCCGACATAGCCGGAAAAGCTGGTGTAAACCTTTGCCACGTCCTTCTTGCCGCCGACCGTCACCTTCGAGGCGTTGAGGACGACGACAAAGTCGCCGGTGTCCACATGAGGGGTGAAAATGGTTTTGTTTTTTCCCCGGAGGAGATTGGCGGCCTTCTCGGCCACGCGTCCGAGCGGCTGACCGGCGGCGTCAATGACCCACCAGGCGCGCTTCACCTCCTCGGATTTTGCAGAATATGTTTTCATCGGGTAGTTAATAGGAACCGAAAAGAATGAAGGAAACCGGCAGCCTTGTCAAACAGGCAGGCGAGATTTTTTTCGTGCCCGGGAGAGTGGTTGGCATCAGCTCAGTTTTTTTTGTTCATGGCAGCGGTGAACCAATCGACCTGGGGGGCCTGGCTTCCGCCTCCCGTATGCCGCTGGACATCGCGGGCGTTGCCGTCGTTGCGGCGTTCTCCTGGCTTGCCCCGGACGAGGTCCACCTTGGTTTTCATTGAGAGGGCGATTCTCTTGCGGGCGAGATCCACTTCCTGAACCGTGACCTGCACGCGCTGCCCTACCTTTACGACATCCGAGGGGTTTTTGACGAACTGGTCTGAGAGCTGGCTAATGTGGACGAGGCCGTCCTGGTGGACGCCGATATCCACAAATGCGCCGAACGCTGTCACATTGGTCACAATCCCCGGAAGCTTCATGCCCGGCTCCAGCTGCTCCATTTTTTCCACGCCCTCTGCGAACTGGAAGACTTCGAATTTCTGACGCGGGTCGCGCCCGGGCTTGGCAAGCTCCTGGAGGATGTCGGTGAGGGTGGGAAGTCCGACCTCCTCGGTGACATACTTTTGCGGGACGATTTTGTTCCTCAGGGCCCCGTCGCGGAGCAGGTCGGTCACGCCGCAGCCGAGGTCCCGGGCGATGGCGTCGAGGAGAGGGTAGCGCTCCGGGTGCACCGAGCTGGAATCAAGGGGGTTTGATCCGTCGCGGATGCGGAGGAACCCGGCCGCCTGCTCGTAAGCTTTCGGGCCGAGGCCGGAGACTTTGAGAAGCTCATTGCGCGATGCGAACGGGCCGTTCTTGTCGCGGTGTTCGACGATGCTGGCCGCCGTGCGGGAGTTCAATCCGGAGACATAACCGAGCAGGTGCTTGCTTGCGGTGTTCAGCTCGACGCCCACGCTGTTCACGCACGAGATCACCGTATCGTCGAGCGAGCGGCGCAGCGCGTTTTGATCCACGTCGTGCTGGTATTGGCCGACGCCGATGGACTTCGGGTCGAGCTTTACCAGCTCGGCCAGCGGGTCCATGAGCCGGCGCCCGATGGACACCGCGCCGCGAACGGTCAGGTCAAGGTCGGGGAATTCCTCCCGCGCCACGTCGGAGGCCGAGTAGATCGAGGCGCCGGACTCATTGACTACGACCACCGGAATTGCTCCGGGCAGTTTGCATTTGTTCACGAAGGCCTCGGTCTCGCGGGAAGCGGTTCCGTTTCCGATCGCAATCGCTTCGATCCGGTATTTCTTTGTGACCGAGTGCAGGAACTCTGCGGCTTCGAGTTGCTCGCGGGCGCTTTTTTCCGGATAGATGACATCGTGATAGAGCAGCTTTCCCTGCCGGTCCAGAACCGCGATTTTGCAGCCTGTGCGGAATCCGGGATCGATCGCCATCATGGTCTTTTGGCCGAGCGGGGAGGCGAGGAGCAGCTCCCGCAGGTTTTCCGCGAAGACCCGGATCGCCTCCTCGTCGGCCTTCTTCTTGAAATACATCCGGGCCTCGGCCTCCATTGCAAATCCGAGCAGGCGCTTGTAGGAATCCTCGAGGGCCAGCCGCACCTGGTGCGATGCGGGGGATTTTCCGCTGACGAACAGCGAGTCCAGGATCGCGATCGCATCCTCCTCCGGCGGGGTGAGGCGGGAATAGAGAAACCCTTCTGATTCTCCGCGGCGGATGGCGAGGATCCGGTGGGACGGCGAGCTGGCGGCCGGTTCGCTCCAGTCGAAGTAGTCCTTAAACTTTGCGCCCTCCGCTTCCTTTCCGAAGGCGACCTTTGATTTCATCACGCCCTTCGTGAGGTAGAGCGCACGGAGTTTGGCGCGGGCTGAGGCATCGTCGTTGATCCTCTCGGCAAGGATGTCCCGGGCCCCCGCCAGGGCGGCTGAGGAATCGGGCACTTCTTTTTCGGCATCCACAAATGCCGCCGCCTCGCTCTCCGGGTCCGTGGCCGGGCTCTGGGCCCACAAGATTTCGGCCAGCGGTTCGAGCCCGCGCTCTTTGGCGATCGTCGCCTTCGTGCGCTTCTTCGGACGGAACGGCAGATAGATGTCCTCGAGCGCGGTCAGCGTCTCGACGGCGGCGATTTTGGTTTTCAGCTCCTCGCTGAGCAGCTTGCGTTCTTCCAAGGAGGAGAGGATCACCTCGCGGCGTTTGTCGAGCTCCCCGAGCTGTTCGAGGCGGTCGCGGATCGCGGTGATCTGGACTTCATCCAACTCGCCGGTCCGCTCTTTGCGGTATCGGGCGATGAACGGCACCGTTCCTCCCTCCTCAAGCAGGACGGCAGTGGCCGCGACCTGGCGGGGCTGGAGTTTCAGTTCCTTGGTGATTTTGACGATGTGTTGCTCGAGCATTTTATTAAGCAAAAGGTGCGACATGATGCGCGAGGCGTCGGCGGAGTCAATCGCCCGCTGGCGGGATTTTTTATTCCGCAGCGGGTCCGAGGCGCGGTTGACGAGATGGGCGGTGAGGTTGTAGTTCAGAGGGGTGTCCGAAACCGCACAACGTCCGCCATGGGTTCCCGAAGGGGGGGGCGATGGCTTTACGACCTCTGTGATGCCCGGGGTCCGCCAGCCCCTGGGAAAGTCCCCGGCTGTTTCCCGTGTCCGCCGTTTGCCCGGGGTTGACGAATTGGTGGGAGGCATCCTCGCCGGTGAGCGTGCGCTGGTTGCACAGGCCATCACATTGGTGGAGAGCAACGCTCCTGCGCACCGTCCGTTGGCCCGCGAGATCCTCCGCCGGATCGGCGAACGTCCGGGATTCGCCCGCCGGGTTGGGATTTCGGGAGTTCCGGGCGCGGGGAAAAGCACGTTCATCGAGGCGCTGGGCAACCACCTTTGTGACGCTGGACGCAAGGTCGCGGTGCTTGCCGTGGATCCGAGCAGTTCGCTCACCCGGGGCAGCATCCTCGGGGACAAAACCCGCATGGAGACGCTCTCGCGGCGTGACGAGTGCTTTATCCGGCCCTCGCCTTCGGGTGGTGCGCTCGGCGGCGTGACGCGGAAGACCCGCGAAACCATCGCCGTCTGCGAGGCTGCGGGCTTCGATGTCGTGCTCATCGAAACCGTGGGTGTCGGGCAGAGCGAAATCGCCGTGCGCGCTATGGTGGAT
>CAZSDC010000205.1:0-5618 GCA_964605515.1 uncultured Chthoniobacter sp. | reverse complement strand
CGCTCGTCTATAACGGATTCTGGTTCGCCCCGGAACGCGAGGCCATCCAGGCGCTCGTCACCGAGTCGCAAAAACATGTGACCGGCACCGTGCGCGTGAAGCTCTACAAAGGCGGAATCCATGCCGCCGGACGCAAGAGCCCGCTCAGCCTCTACAATCCGCACATCGCCACCATGGAAGCCGACCCGACCCAGGCCTACAACCAGGACGACGCCTCCGGGTTCATCCGCCTCAATGGCCTGCGCCTCAAGGTGGCGGCAGGGGTTCACAAAAAATAGTCAGCCGATTTTCCGCAGTCCCGAGGCGTCGAGTTCCCAGCGGCCTTGCTCGGAAACCTCGTAGATCCGGACTCCCTGATTCACGATCTCGTATCCGCGAATCCGCAGAAATTCCGGGGTTTCAGCGGACACGATTTCCGCGTCGCCGAGCTCTTCGAGCAAAAACGTCGGCCCTGCTGAGACATTCAGATTTTTCACCATTACGGATGCCCCGGGAACAGCGGATATGACCAGCGAGGAGCCGCCGGAGACGGTGACATTTTCCATCCGGATATCGCCGTCAAGCACAAGCGTGCTGGCTCCGGAGATGGAACCTCCGCGGATGCGCTCCTGGACCTCCGCAAGCGTCAGGGCGAACGAGGGTCTCAGGATCACACGGGGTCCGGGAGTGAAAGGGATTCCACGGATCGAGATCACCGGCTCGTCGACGACTTCCATTCCCGCCGAGCGGAGTTTCGTGCGGCCGGCGAGGTAGAAGTCGTTCTCCGCGCTCGATGCGCTCTCCGGCGGGCCGTTCTTGGCGGCCTTCTCCGAGGCCTCGGCCAGGTTGTTCTTGCACGCGCTGAAACACCACGCCCGGTCGAAGATGGTAACGCCAACCTTTTCTCCCGCAGTGAAGAGCTTGGGCAGATCCTGCATCATTGTCTCGAGGCGGGCCGGCTTTTTGAAACTCACTCGGGACGTATCGGAAAACTTGGGGTTCACAAACTCGGCGATGATCCCCTGCGAGGATTCCAGCACGCGCAGATACGGCTCCATGCGGATAACCAGCAGGTTGATGTTTCCCGGGAAACGGGAGAAGCCTCGCTCGTTTGGAACATCCCCTTCCGGGCTCACCGTGGCGCGCAGAAGCGGGTCGAGCTGGTTGTATTCGACATTGATCGTGAGGTCCGGGGAGCCGGATTTGACGAGCCTGGTGATCCCGCCCACCGCCTCGCCAGGCACACGGTTGACGGCGATTGAGTTGAAATCAAAGCCCCTCTGCTCGGACACGCCGATCGCCGCGAAGGCGGCATTGAATGCCTGCCCGTTGGTATCCTGCACGAACAGAAGATAGCGGACGCCTTCTTCCGCAAGCCTCCTGGCCGTGCCGCTCGAATGCAGAAGCATGTGGATGTCCCCGTGACCGTGCGGCTTCATCATCAGCTCGTAGGTTTCTTCCAGGGCGAGGTGGGCCTCGATGTCCGAAAGCGCGGGCACGAGTTCCTGGCGCAGAATCGTGATCTGGCCGCTCTCCAGGCCAAAGTTCTTGTTGGCAGCCAGCGTGGCTACCGTCCCCTCATTCGTGTCCAGACTGGTCATAATCACCAGCGGGATCGGACGCCCGAGCTTTTGCGACGCCGCGCGGATGACTCCCGCATAGTGGGCCAGGTAGGTGGCGTGCCCGGTGACTTCGACGGGAATGTCGAGCTTGATGCCATGGTATCCAAGTCGCTCGCCGAGCCCCCCCGCAACGATGACGACAGCCGTCTGAGCAAAGGCGGCAATCCCCGCAGCCTCGGCGGCGGAATAGGCATCGCCAAATTCCGAGAGGTCCACAATGTCAGGCTGCTCCGGCGCGTAGCCATCATAGGGATTGCTCCCGGTGGCGGCATCGGCCAGAAGGACGCGCGCATTTTTTATGTAGCCCGGAAGCCCGCCGGGATATGACCTGTGCGCCCCCCGCAGCCGCTTCAGAAACGCCAGCTTCTTGTCATCATCGATGCCCGGCTTATCCCAGCCAGAAAAGAGATGGTGCTGCCCGTCGGCGATCAAGGTTTCCGCGAGAGCCTTGTCCTCCTGGGAAAGAAGCCCCTCGTTGGCGTAAAATATTTCCGATCCGGTGGCGGGTTGTGAGCTGTTCGGCATGACGGATCAAATCTGTATTTCGTCGTGGCGGAAATGACAACCCGTGAGTGTGGCCAAACGCGGGGACAAACGTGCTGGCCTTTTTCCGTGAATCAATGGCAGATTCCCCGGATGACAAGGCAAGGATTTTGGAACACCATCGGCCGGCATCCGTTCGGCGTGCTGCTCCTGGCATTGTTCCTCATGCTTGTCCTTGCCCCCAGCACCTCCCTGTTTGGAAAATGGTTCCCTTCATTCCACGGGATGGTGACCTTGGCGCCGCTGAGCCTTCTCGTCATTGGCGCTTCGATGCTCACCCTCTGGCAACGCGCGCATCACCACGCGAGGCACATGTTCGCCGGAGCGGCTGTCCTGGTGGTTCTCGTGCTCAGTGGAGTGATCACCCACCACACGTGGATACCTGTCCAACTCATCGTCCAGATCCTATTCCTCGCCTACGTGCTGGGGATCGTGGTCCGCTCGGTTTTCAGGGCGAAGATCGTCACGAGCGACATCCTGTGTGGGGCCGTCTCTGTTTATCTGCTCGTCGGTGTCCTGGCAGGATTGCTGTTCGTGCTGATCGAATATTTTGCGCCCGGGAGTTTTCGGGTGAGCAACTGGACAACCGACCCGGTCTCCCAGCAGGCCTCGTTTATTAAGGATCCCGGTTGGCTGATGTATTTCAGCTTTGTGACGCTGACGACGGTTGGCTACGGGGATGTGTTGCCCGCAAGTTCTGTTGCCCGCAGCGCGTCTGTCCTGGTCGCGGTGATCGGCCAGGTGCTTCTCATGGTCCAGATTGCAAGACTGGTGGGCATGCATGTCGCACAGGGCGCGGAATCGAAAAAATAATCCCTTATGTCGTCTCCCAAACCACCTCCGAGAGCCATCCCGCCAAGCGGGGCCCCGGCCGCAGGATCTGCCGCCGCGATGGAGGCCCAGGGAAAACTCATCGACATCTGCGGGCAGACCGCCGAGGCGGCCCTTGGCAGCATGGGAGCCGGAGCCGGAGGCCTCTCCAAAGATCAGGTGGAGAAAGCCTTCGAGGAGTTCGGCTCCAACGATCTTACCCACCGAAAAGAATTGGGATTTCTCGGGGAAATCCTCCAACGATGTCGCAACCCTCTCGTCATCCAGTTGCTGGTCATCTGCATCGTTTCGCTGTGCATGGGAGATGCCCGTTCAGCGACGGTCGTGGGAGCGATGATCGTCCTGAGCGTGGGGCTCGCCTACTTTCAGGAACACCGCTCCAGCAAAGCGGTCGAGAAACTCCGGGAAATGGTCCAGACCCGTTGCCTGGTCACAAGGGACGGTGCAGAGAGCGAAATCCCCGCGTCCGAAATCGTCCCGGGCGACATCGTCACCCTCCAGGCCGGAGCGATCATCCCGGCCGACCTCCGCCTGATCGCCGCCAAAGATTTTTTTGTGAGCCAGTCGTCGCTGACCGGCGAGTCGATGCCGGTGGAGAAGCATGCCGACCCTGCGGAGATTGCCGGCCGTGGCGTGATCGAGCTTCCCAACGCCTGCTTTCAGGGAAGCAACGTGTTGAGCGGTTCCGCCCGCGGCGTCGTGGTGAACACCGGGATCCGCACTCAGTTCGGGTCGATTTCCGAAAAGCTCTCCGGCTCGCGCGTGCAGACGAGCTTCGACCGCGGGATCGCCGGGTTCACGTGGCTGATGATCCGCTTCATGGTCGTCATGGTGAGCGTGGTTTTTCTGATCGTCGGGATCACCAAAGGCGACTGGGCGGAGGCGCTGCTCTTTGGCCTCTCGGTGGCTGTCGGTTTGACGCCGGAGATGCTGCCGATGATCGTGGCGGTGAACTTGTCCAAGGGCGCGATGGCCATGTCGAAAAAGAAGGTCATCGTCAAGCGGCTCAACTCGATTCAGAACTTCGGCGCCATCGACATCCTCTGCACGGACAAGACCGGCACGCTCACCCAGGATCGTGTCATCCTCGAAAAGCACGTGGACGTCACAAACCGCGAAAGCGACGACGTGCTCCGGTATGCCTACATGAACAGCTACTACCAGACCGGGCTGCGTAACCTGCTGGATCGCTCGGTCCTCTCCCACTCGGATCTCGATGTGGACCGGGACTGCCGGAAAGTGGATGAGATCCCATTCGACTTTCAACGCAAGCGCATGTCGGTCGTGGTGGATTACGAGAGCGACCACGTCCTGATCTGCAAGGGAGCGGTCGAGGACATCTACAAGGCCTGCACCCATTACCAGGTCGATGACGAGATCCACGTCATGATCGATCTGATCAAAAGCGATCTCCTCGAGGAATACGAGGAACTCAGCCGGGACGGTTACAGGGTCCTCGGCATCGCCTACCGCGAATTTCCCCGGACCAAACAAACCTTCTCGGTGGCGGATGAGAGCGACCTCATCCTCCTCGGTTACATCGCATTCCTCGACCCACCGAAGGAATCCGCCGCGAAGGCCATCGCTTCGCTCAAGCGTTACGGCGTAGCCACGAAAATCCTCACCGGGGACAATGCCCTCGTCACAAAAAAGATCTGCAAGGATGTGGACCTGGAGTTTGGGGAAGTCATTTCAGGCGACCACCTGATCGGCCTGAGCGAGGACGAACTCGGGGACCTCGCGGAAAAAAACAACGTCTTCGCCCGCCTCACGCCGGCGCAGAAAGAGAGCATCATCCTCGCACTCCAGAAGCGCGGACACGTGGTCGGCTACATGGGCGACGGCATCAATGACGCGCCTTCAATGCGGGTTTCCGATGTGGGAATTTCCGTGGACACTGCGGTTGATGTTGCCAAGGAATCGGCCGACATCATCCTTCTCGAAAAAAGCCTGATGGTCCTCGAGGACGGAATCATCGAAGGACGGAAGGTCTTCGGGAACATCATCAAATACATCCGCATGGGTGCCAGCTCCAACTTCGGCAACATGTTCAGCGTCGTGGGCGGGAGCTATTTCCTGCCGTTCCTCCCGATGGCCCCGATCCAAGTCCTCGTCAACAACCTCCTCTACGATGCCTCGCAGGTCGGGATCCCCTCCGACCACGTCGACCCCGAGTATCTCCTCACCCCGCGAAAATGGAACATCGGCAACATCCAGCGCTTCATGGTCCAGATCGGCCCGATCAGCTCGATCTTCGACTACGCCACATTTTTCCTGATGCTCTACTTTTTCAACTGCATCCTCTTCTCGGCGGCCGGCACCAGCGCCGCAGACAAGGCCTATTACGAAAAGCTTTTTCACACGGGTTGGTTTGTGGAGTCGATCCTCACTCAGACGCTGATCGTGCATATTATCCGGACGAGAAAAATCCCGTTCTTCCAGAGCATTGCGAGCCCGTTCCTTCTGCTCACGACAGCCGTGGTGATGGCGATCGGGGGCTGGCTGCCCTACAGTCCGTTTGCGCATTACCTCGGCCTCGTTCCGCTGCCGGGCATCTACTGGCTGTGGATTCTCCTTTTCCTTGTCTCCTACTCGATCCTCACCCATTTTGTGAAGGTCTCCTTCCACAAGAAACACGGCATC
>CAZSDC010000204.1:0-5625 GCA_964605515.1 uncultured Chthoniobacter sp. | reverse complement strand
CTCCCGCCACCGTCATCGAGGCGGGCGGCAACCGCATTCTTCAAACAAAAAACACCGACAAGGACGGCTACACCGCTGTCCAGGTCGGCTTTGACGACCAGAAACCCCAGCGCGTGACGAAGGCGCAGACCGGGCACTTTGGAAAGACCTCCTCGACACCGAAGCGTTTCATCCGTGAGTTCCGACTCGCCGCTGGGGAAGCCGCCCCGGAATCCGTGGACGTTGCCGTCACGGTCTTCGAGACCGGGCAGTTTGTGGACGTCATTGGACAGTCGAAAGGCAAAGGCTTTCAGGGCACGATCAAAAAGCACAACTTCCACGGGCAGCCGATGACCCACGGTTCCACGATGCACCGCCGGAATGGCGCCATCGGCAACCGCTCGACCCCGGGCCGTGTTTGGAAAAACATGGGCATGCCCGGCCACTTGGGCGACGAGCGCGTCACGCTTCAAAACCTCCGCGTCCTCCAGGTGCGCGGCGAAGAGGGCGTCATCGTCGTCAGCGGAGCGGTTCCCGGAGCCAAGGGATCCTACGTGATCGTCCGCCCGTCCAAGAAAAAGAAGGCGGTCTCAAAAAAGTAACTCATCGCATTCCCGGCAGTCCGGGGAATTGATTTCAAGCCGCTCCAGCCAAGCTCTGGAGCGGCTTTTTCATGTCATCCATTGATAAGATGACCATGCCTGGGCGGGATTTATTCACAGGCGCGGGATCCTACAAGCCACGGAGCAGGCAGATATTCGTGGGGCTCATCGTCACAAACACGAGGGAAAAGTGTGTTCCACACTTGATTTATGCGTGTTCCACGCCCTGTTGTGCTGAGTTTCCGAGCGGGATTCGAGCTGGAAACTGTCGGCGAATGCCACGTTTTCCTCTGGAGAATCCAGAGAAACTCACAGGTTGTTCACATCCGCTCCGGCCGATGCTATTTTGAAATTCGGCCGATGATCACGCTGCACAGATTCGTTTCACTCACCGAGGGTTGTCCCCGGATGGCCAGCACCGATTTTCCTGAGATTTGCCGGATGCTGAGGATGCGGGTTTGTCCGGGGGCGAGCGGGCTGTTTGCCTCGTAGGTGCGGCTGGAATAGCGCCTCAACCCCGCCGCGACTCCTTCGCTCAAAGTGATAGTCACCGTGATTTTTCCTCGGGAGAGTTGGCCCCGGACATCGGCGCGGCTGTTCGAGAGCCGGGTGGAGGATGAGAAGCGGTCCGTGGCTGCCAGGCTCTGTGCGAAAACGACGTAGCCCCCTTTGAGATACGGCTCCTTGGTCATGACGCGGTTCGAGTTGGTGATCTCGGCCAGGTCAACTTTCGCCAAGGCCGCATCCAGCTCGCCGGCGGTTTTTATTTCGGGAAATTGCACGATCGCGAGATCAAGCTGGGACGCGTTTGCAGCAAGGTCAAAGGCGAAGACTGCAAGACAGAGGAATTTGAGCATGTCCTCCGCTATTCCTGTCGCAAAACATTTGCAATGCCATTTCAGGAAAAAATCGAGCCCGCGAAGCGGAAAGGAAGTCAGGCACTCCCTGCGCGGATTTTTTCTTTGTCGCGCTCGCGCCTTTCTTCGAGGCGGCGGATCTCGGAGGCAAGCTGGCGGCGGATCTCATCCTTTTCCGCAGGGTCGGCCTTGGCGAGTTCCCCCTCGAGGAAGAGTTTTTTTTCTGCGAGCTTGGCGTTGACCTCGCTGTCCACCTCGGAGATCGCGCTCTTCTGCTTTTCGGTGAGGCTCACGGAGGGGGCGCATTTTTCCAATCGGCTCATGGCCAGTTCGTAGGCGGATTTCATGGGGGGCATCCTGCAAAAATTTTCCGTGGAGCGACAGATAAATTGCACGTCTTGGTCCGGGCGTGTTTACTGTCACCCCATGTCCTATCTGCGGCTCCTGAGCACCGACTTCGACGGCACATTGATTGCCCATCCCTCGGACGGTCGCTGCTCGCCGGCATTCGCCGATGTGCTGAAGCGCCACAGCGAAAGCGGCGGCCTTTGGGCGATCAATACCGGACGGGGGTTGGAGCACGCGATTCAGGGGCTCGCGATTTTCTCCGCGCCTGTTGAGCCGGACTATCTCCTCACCAACGAGAGGGAAATCTTTTTTCGCGCAGGGGAGGGGTGCTGGGAGCCGGACCGCCCGTGGAACGACCTGTGCCGGGACCGGCACGAGGAGCTTTTTTCTCGTGCGGAAGCGGTTCTCTCCAAAATTGTCGAGTTGGCTTCCCGCTCGCTGGATATCACGCTCATCAGGGAAAATGGCGACCTCATCGGTTTGGTGACTTCCAGCGAGGATGTCATGGAGGAGGTGGCGGGATTCATCGGACGCGAGGCGGACCACCTTCCGGAGTTCAGCTTTCAAAGGAACACGGTTTACATGCGGTTTTGTCACCGCGATTACCACAAAGGGGCCGCCCTGGGAGAGCTCATCCGAAAGCACTCCCTCCACCGTGGGGAAGTGTTTGCGGCCGGCGACCACTTCAATGATCTCTCCATGCTCGATGGAAAATACGCCGCCTTTCCTTGTTGCCCCTCCAACGCGATCGAGCAGGTCAAGTCCGTGGTCAGCGCTTCCGGGGGGTATGTGGCCACGCTGCCTGCCTCGGATGGCGTCGCGGAGGCCTGGAGGTATTTTTTAAACAAGCCATGACACCTGCCCTTCTCAAAAAACTCCAGGCCCGCCTCGGCAAGCCGGCCGTGCAGACCGATCCAGCCCCTGAATTTGCCGGCGACAAGTGGTTTGCCCGCACGCTCCCGGATGTCGTTGTCTTCCCCTCCACAACGGCGGAGGTTTCGTTTGTTCTTCGTGAGGCTTCCCGGGCGGGCGTGCCGGTCACGCCGCGGGGTGCCGGCTACGGTTACGTGGGCGGATGCACGCCGGTCCGCAAGGGGATCGTGCTTTCCCTCGACCGGATGAACCGTATCCTCGAAATTCACCCGGGTGACTTCGTGGCAGTGGTCCAACCGGGGGTCGTTACCGGAGACCTCCAGGCTGCTGCCAGGAAGAAGAACCTGCTTTATCCTCCCGACCCGGCGAGCCTGAAAGATTGCAGCATCGGGGGAAACATCGCGACCAACGCCGGCGGGCCGAGATGTTTGAAGTATGGCGTGACACGGAGTTATGTCCTCGGTTTGGAGGTCGTGTTGGCCGATGGAACGGTCGTTCGCTGTGGGGGACGGACGCATAAAAACAAGACAGGATTTGATCTGGTCGGTCTCTTCACCGGATCGGAAGGGCTTCTGGGGATCGTCACCGAGGCCACACTCCGCTTGATCCCGCTCCCGCCTGCGCGCGCGGCGCTATCGGCGGGTTTTGCATCGATGGACGCCGCGGCCGCCGCGATCCAGGCGGTCTTTGCCGGAGGGTTTCTGCCTGCGGCAGTTGAGGTCGCGGATCGCTTTACTCTCGATGCCGCCCGCGCCTACAGCCCAGGCGCGGATTTTCCGCCGGGCAATGCGCAGGTCATCCTGGAAGTGGACGGCCAGACGGCCAGCGTCCGCAGTGAAGCTAAAGCGCTTGAAATAATCCTGCGATCCGCCGGGGCGCTCGCCGTCAGCAAGGCAACCACTCCCGCTGCCTGCGACAAGCTCTGGGGACTCCGTCGCGTCTATTCCCAGTCGCTCAAGGCCACGGGCTTGAAGAAGCTCAACGAGGATATCGTCGTCCCGCGCGGGCGGCTGGTGGATCTCGTGCGGTTTGCGGAGCGCCTGCAAAAGAAGACCGGATTTCCGATCGCCTGCTTCGGCCATGCTGGCGACGGCAACATCCACACCAACATCATGGTAGCGGATCCCGAAAATCCCGCCGTCCAGAAAAAATCCCGCGCCGCACTCGACGAACTCTTCCGTCAGGTGCTTGCATGGAACGGATCGATCACCGGTGAGCACGGGATCGGACTCGCCAAGAAACCCTGGTGGAACCAGGCCGTGTCGCACTCCACACGCGAGCTTCACGCGACGCTGAAATCCGCTCTCGACCCGAAGGGAATACTCAATCCCGGAAAGTTTGTGTCAAGCCGGGGCTGCTGAGGGATAGTGCGGCTTTCAGGCCTGCTCAGCCGGGACAGCTGTCTCGCCCGCAGGCGTCCGCGCGGCCTCGGCCTTCAGCCGTAGCTTCTCCGCCTTCTTCGCTTTTTTGTCCAATTCCTTCCGCCGCTTCTCGAACTGATAATTTGGTTTTGCCATAGTGTCCTGCTGACCATGACATTCAGAGGTGCAGGGCGCGAGAGAAGAATTTTTCGATTTCCGCCAAATCGGGATGGAATTGGATTGAATGAATCCGGAAAAGGTTCCGTATAGTCCCCATGGGAAAGCTTCCGGCCGTTTTGAAAAATATCCTCCGTCCGCTGGTAGGTGAAATTACTTGGAGACCGCCCGGCTGGTGCCGATGGATCGCCTCGCACCGGGTTCTTGTGGTTCTGATTTTGCTCCTGCTCGTGGCGGGATGGAATGCGAACGATTGGTGGCAGCACCGGCCCCGGCCGAAGCAGATAGCTGTCACGGTCCGACCGATCGAAATCACCCCGCTGCGCGAGAAGCTCGATCCGGGGCCGATTCGGATCGAGTTCAGCGACCCGGCCGCCCCGCTCGATGCAGTGGGCAAGCCGGTAAAGTCAGGCATCGCGATGGAGCCCGCTGCCGAAGGGGAATGGAGGTGGGAGGGAGACAATCGCCTAACATTTTATCCAAAAAACGACTGGCCGGCCGGGCAGACGTATCGGATCCGGCTCGAGTCGGAGCTGGTTCGCAAGGATATCCCGCTCGACAATTCGAAACTGACAGTCGCGACGCCGAAATTTTCCGGGGCGATCCGCGAGTTCGCATTTTATCAAAACCCGCAAGATCCGTCGGTCCGGCAGTTGGTTGCGACATTGGAATTCACGCATCCGATCCGGCACGGGGACCTGGAATCGCGTGCTGCGATCGAGGTGCTTGGCGGGGAGGATATTTTTGCCGCCGGACAACCTCGGTTTACGGTCGAATACGGTCTGCACGACCGCACGGTCTATCTTCGCAGCTCGCCGCTTCGCCTCCCGCCGAAGGAGGACTTTGCCCGACTAACGCTGCAGCGGGGCCTGCACGCTGCAAATGGCGGCGACGAGATGAAAGACACGGCGGTTGCCAAAGTGAAAGTGCCGGACCTGCACAACTTCTTCCGCATCGAATCCGTTTCCGGCGACATCGCCCGCAAAGACGATGGCGAGCCGGAGCAGGTTCTTGTCGTTCAATCCACAGCGGAGATGAAACCGGAGACGATTGCCTCGGCGCTGGGGTTGTTCCTTCTGCCGCCGCGTCCTCCGAACGTGGACCCGTGGAGCAGCCCGCGCGAGATCACCCCTGAGATCCTCGCCAAGTCCACCAAAGTCGCGGTCACCCTTATTCCGGCGGGACGCCCGACCGCCACGCAAATATCGTTCAAATTCAAACTCGAGCAGAGCGGCCGCCTCTACGTCCTCGTCAAAAATGGCATCGAGGCCCTCGGCGGTTATCCGCTGGAGAAGGACTACGACAACGTCCTGCCCGTGCCGGAGCCGCCGAAAGAGCTGGGGTTTCAAGGCGAAGGCGGGCTGCTCGCCTTGGGCGGCGAACGCAAGCTCTCGGTGAAATCGCGCGGCATCCCCGGCATCCACTACG
>CAZSDC010000203.1:0-5664 GCA_964605515.1 uncultured Chthoniobacter sp. | reverse complement strand
AAACTGTCCGATGAGGAAATGAACCTTGTCGCGGAAATGCTGCGCGACCGGCTGGGCATGCCGTAGGCTACTGAGGGAAAGACCCGGGCCTGATACCTTCGGCGTCAGATTGTCCCCAATCATTGTCCTATCAGTCCCGCCCTGATTTCCGGCAGGATTGCGCAATGCAAAGAGTATTCAGTTTTCAGTGGTTCAGTGTTCAGGAAGGGCGGGTTTCGGCCTCGGGCCGCGTCTGTGCTGAGCACTGAAAACCGAACACTGAAAACTTCCTTAAAAATCCTTCAACGACTTGTTGAGCACCCGCAATATGGCCAGAATCTCGATATCCGTCAGCGTCCGCACTCCCCGCTCGATCCGGCTCATCACCAGCGTGTCGCAATCCCACCCCGCCCGCTGCAGACGCCGGCACAGCTCGGCCTGCGAAATCCCGAACTCCTCCCGAAGCTCGCGGATCCGCCCGCCAAGCCGGTTCAACATCTCCTCGTTCTCGCCGGATTTCCTCTGTGCCACACCAAGGAGGCTAGCCGACAGGATCAACCTTGACGTGTCGGATAGCCGACAGATAGGTTTTGGGTCCAACACCACGCATCTGCTCCGCATAAAAACCGTGTCATCCACGCAGCAACCTGCTTCACTCAGCCAACTCGACCACCAAACAGCACAATGAACTTCTTCTGCAAATTCTGCGGGACAAAATCGGGCAGCGTTGTTTCACTCACGAGCGCGTCATGCTTTCGGCATCCTGATGGTGCGAACAAAGGCAAGCACGCCCTCTACGAAGGGTCCGAAAAATCCCAATACACCTGCAAGTTCTGCGGGACGAAATCCAACTCCCTTTCCAGCCTCACAAGCGCCTCATGCTTCCGCCATCTCGACGGGGCGAACAAGGGGAAGCACTCGCCCGCACTTTGAAAATTGATTTATGAACAGCGAAACAAAAAGCAAAGCAATAAAGGCGGTTGGCTCAATAGCAAAAACTCTGCTTGGGCTGGCGGCGGTAGCGGTAGCAAAAGCTGCAGGGGAAATGCTAGAGAAAAAAGTTAACGGCAGTTCTGGTAATGCGGATAAAAATGCAAAGTGACGAATCTCCGCGAAAGGTTTGACACCGCATATACTCCGCGTGCGGTTGCATTTGCCGATGCTGTTGGCGAAACCGATGTTCGGGGAATTCCTGAGCCGCATTTGCCGCACTGGGGCAAGTTGTATGAGTCGTCTCCCTTGCGGGTGGGCATCATTGGCCGCGACACCATGTATTGGGGAGAGTTGGCCGACTTTATCGAAACTGTCAGGCGGAATCCGGCAGAAGCGATTCACCTTGGAGAAGCAAACTTCGATTCTCTTGAGTTCACGAAATGGACTAACAACTTCGGCAGAACATTCTGGGATACAGCAATGAGGATTCTAGCTGGGATACATGGGGTTGCCGACTGGAAACGCCTCAAGGGGCGAGAGGAGGAGGCTGTCTTGAGAAGCTTTTTCTGGGCGAATACAAATGCGGTTGAGCTTTTTGAATCCACTCCCAAAGGAAATGGCGTCCTTTGGGAAAATTGGCGGACGGTGAAAGACGCTTCAGAGAAGTATTTCGATTCTTTCCGCAACGTCCTCGACATTCTCCGGCCTCATGTTGTCATTTTGATGAACTGGGATCCCGGCGATAACTTCTTGGACTTTGAGATTCGTTGGGATGAATATGCCAACCATCAGGCTCATGCGTTCGATAAGGTGTCTGGAGCCCATATTCTGGCGACAGCCCATCCGAATTGGCTGAACAGAAATGGAATATATGATGAGGCGGTCGGCGGGATCATCGAGCGGTGCAAAAGCTTAGACCTATGAAATCGTCAAATGCTCCAGACTCTGTTCTGGTAGAGATTGAAACCCAAATGACTGTGGTTGCAGATGAGGCGACACCAATGGTGAACAGTCTTTTGCAAGCGCAGTTGAAAGTTTTACATTTTGTTCGTGAGCCTGAACTGGTGGGGGCGCCCGTTGATCTAATGTTTGAAAAGCTTTATATTTCGCTAGATCATGCAGCCAGTGAATCGGAGCGAAAATGGCTAAGGCAACAGACAAGCCTTACTCTTCATAGCTTTTTGTTTTTTGTGCAGGCAATGTTTGTCTTTGAACGAAAAGAAACGCGAAACGAAGGAAGACGCTTGCTTAAAGAAGGAGCGGGAATGCTGGCGGAATCAATGACCCAGTCTATTCAACATGGATTTTCCGGCAAGAATGCACTTCCGGGAATTGCGGAGGATTTTGCTCAGAATCTCGTGAAGGCAGTGACGCAGGAATCAGACCAGGCATCGTTTTTGAGTCGAATTGCTAATTGGTTCTCTGCACTTTTAAATGACGATAACAGGTATCTCGAATACATCGGTTCGACTTCATGCATTCTTAATAAGATCGAACGCAATCAAAAGCTTCTTGGTAAGTCGATAGCGCTTTCAGAAATGCTGCACGAGCGCATTACTGAAGTATGTTCTTTCTGGCGGATTCGAGAGCAATCTGCAACAGCCTCCACAGAGTCTGAGGCAGCTTCCTGCCGCTGGAGAAACTACGGCTGCCTATGGGCATTAGTACTTGGCATAACGCTGATTCTCGGGGTTGTATATTTGTTTTGTGGTGAGGGAGAGGCAAAAATCACAGTTGAATCATGGTTCAGATATGGGTTGATTTGTATCGTGGGACTTTATCTTATTCAAATACTATCCAAGTCTGTGAGGTCACTAACAAAGTTTGTGAGGTCTAGGATTCCGACGAGCACTGACCGGCTGGAGAAGCGCTGGCGACGCATGGCCGAAAACCTCCGGCCACAATACTGAGCCAATCAATTTGTGGCAAGGGGTCGTCTTCGAAGGGGTCCTTGCCTGTTGACATTTGGGGTTTAAGAGGTGGCTTTCCCGCCGGGTTGCATGGTCAGAAAGGAATTTCACCACTCACGTTGGAAACGTCCGCCTCCAACTCACAATCCACCGGGTAATCCACGAGCCCCTCGTCCAGGCATTCCCGGTAGAGCACTGGGTCGAGGGCCAGAACTTTCCCCCACCGTTTGCGTTTTCCCTCGGAGATTCCGGCGACTCGCCGCACAAGTCCCGCAAGGTGCCGGATGCCCGCGTCGGCATGGCCTGAGAGTTCCGCGAGCCTCTTGAGGTTCTTTTGCGAAATCCGCGATTGCCGGAGGAAGCCGGCGACTTCGTCCCCGATCTCGATCTTCTCCCTATCGGCTCGGGGAAGCTTCTGACAATCCTTGCAGACGTGGATACGGTGTCCATTGCCCGAGAATTTCTCGTTCGCGCGTTCTCTTCCGCAAACCCTGCAATAGTGGCCCATAGGAAACGATTTTGCCCTTTGGGAGCATGGCGCGAAAGCTACACTCTCCGTCCGGTTCTTTCAAGGGAGTCGGAGGGGGGGCAGAGCCGCGTATTGTCGCTCTTTTGGGTAGCCCGCTTTCTCAAGTAATCCTAAAACGGACTTCACGCGGGACCGTCTTTTCACTGTTTCCACGGATTGAGTATTGGGACTTCATCCGGGTAATCGCCGGTGTTCCTTGTGACGAGGACCAGGTCGTGGGCGAGCGCGGTGGCCGCGATGAGGCTGTCGAGAACCGGCAGGCGGCGGCCCTTGCGTTGCTGCCGGGCGCAGAGTTGTCCCCATTCGCGCATGACCTGGCCAGTCGGTGGAAGCAGGCGATTTTCGGTCCAGTGCTCCAGTCGCTCAAACCATGCGGCAATTTCATTTTTTCGTTTACCTGCCGCGAGAAGTTCGATGCCCTTGACCATTTCGCCAAGAGAGATGGTGGAAAGATGCGTTTCGTGATCGTGGGCATCCAACCAGTCCATGACCGCTTCATCGGGCTTGGGGTTTGAGGACTCGCTCAGGACATCGGTATCGAGCAGGTATCCCATTTTACTGAAAGCCAATGGTGCGGCCGGGATCCTTGTCACGGGAAATTGTCCATCCCTTCACCGGGCATTCGCGCAGAACGGTCGAAAGCTTTTCCCGGCGTGTTTCGCGGGCATATTGTCCGGCGGCGACAATGACCACCGTGGCACGCCCGTGGCGCGTAATGGTCTGCGGACCGTCGCTCAACGCCCGGTCCACCACCTCACTGAACCGGTTCTTTGCCTCTTGAAGCTGCCAAGTCATGAAAATAGAACTAGCCAGTCTAGCCAGAATGTCAACAGAGAAATAGTGCCCCGCAAAATCCGGACTCGCATCCATCCAGGAATTCTCAGCAAGGCAAACTCGTGCAAAGATTGGGGACAATCGTTTCCGTTTCGCAAAGTCGCGGCAAGGTATTTGATGGGATGGACAACAAACTAAGTATGAGAAACGACGAAGGCCATCAGTGTTACATCAAGGCCAGCGATATCTTCCGCGAGTTTCCGTCAAGAACCCACTATCGCGACAAATTTGAAGAGCGAAAAGCGGCCCGCAAGCGCAAAGGAAAACGCGCTTGAATGATGGACGGATTTGGCGTCAGTCAGTGAATCACGTCAGCCGACCTGTCGATAACGCGAGGGAGGGCGAGGCTCTGCCCGAGCCGTGATATATGGGTTCGGACGGAGCCTCACCCTCCCGGCACGGTTCGCCCTTGTTGGCGTCACGAGCGGTCCCGGGTCTGTCGTGTTCGTGTTGACAGATCCCGGTTGTGGATTCAATGTAGAAACATGACAGCTACCGTTCAGAAATGGGGCAACAGTCTGGCGCTGCGAATTCCCATCGCCGTGGCCAGGGAGATCCGAGTGCGCGAAGGCGATGCCGTGACCCTGAAGATCAGTGCTTCCGGCCTGACGCTGAAGCCTGTCCCGAGGCACCCCAGTCTCGATGATCTTTTGGAGGGGGTGAATGCCGGCAACCTGCACCCGGCGACCGAATGGGGGCGGGATCTGGGAAGCGAGGCGGTGGCTCCTTGAAAAAGAAACCGTTCCCGGAACTGGGTGCCATCGGCTGGCTGGTCTTCGACCCGCAAGCGGGCCGCGAGCAGGCGGGACGCCGTCCGGCAATTGTGCTCAGCCATACGCGATACAACGAAAAAACAGGCCTCGCGGTGTTTTGCCCGATCACGAGCCGGGCAAAGGGCTACCCGTTCGAGTTGGCGGTTCCCGGCGGCCTTCCGGTCACCGGCGTCGTGCTGTGCGACCACATCCGCTCGCTCGACTGGCGCGAGCGCCAGTGGCAACAGATCACCGCTGCCCCGGCGGCTTTTGTGGGCGAGGTGCTGTCGCGCGCACTGACGCTTTTTGACCTGCCTGCGGTCTGATGGGCGGGGGATCCTGACGCTTCGCGCCGGGACGGTGAGGGGCATCAATGCGGGATACTGGCGCAAAGGAAGACATCTCTATGAAAACAAAAACGGTTGAATACACGAACGATCTCGGGGCGATGAAAGGGTTCGAAAAGGCGCGGGTTCTGACTCGCGCCCGGGAGCGTGCATTGGGTATTCCTGCTCCCGGTGCCGCGACGCGACTCGTGCGCAAGGCGAAGAAACCTGCTCGCATCAACATCCGCATGGCCGATGAAACGCTGGAAGGACTCAAGGTCCGTGCGGCAGAGGCCGGCCTTCCCTACCAGACGCTCGCCGCCTCCGTGCTTCACATGGTGGCCAGCGGGAAACTGCGCCTCGATCTGGTCAAAGCCTGAGACCGAAATCCAACCGGTATT
>CAZSDC010000202.1:0-5693 GCA_964605515.1 uncultured Chthoniobacter sp. | reverse complement strand
CTGAGAATTCCACTTTTGCTCCGTCTCAGTTCACTTTTGCTCCGGCCCCGACAGGCATCCGGAAGCGAGTTATGGCAGAGCCGCCTTGAGGCGTCCAGCGGCACATTTCTTCGCAAGACTCGCCCAGCTACTCCAGATCCGCGGAGGTGACACTTTGCTGGGGCCTCGATGCCAGCAGGCCCGCCTGTGCGATGACCCGCTCCGACGATTCGTCAAACCGGTATCCATGGCAGTTCGGGCAGGTGACAACCCTTGCAGTCACAATCGACTCGCATCCCTCGCACACCTTGTAGTTTTGCGGGGACTCGACGATTTTCCTGGCTCTGGCCGCGCGGTCCTGCAGATGGTCGGATGGCTTCATGGGATGGAGAGAGGAGGGCGTGCGGTGGTTTTCATTGAAGGACGCCGAGGGACCGGAGCTTGCCGCGTTCGAGGGAAAATATCTCCCGGCTCACAGGGTAGTTCGAGCCGAGGTAACCGGAGATGATGGATTCGCTCATCTTGGCAAACGCCTGGTCCTGGCGGGAAAAAACCAGGAGTTGGTTGCGGTTCGGCAGGGCGACCAGGAGGTCGGGGCCGAGCGTGTCGGCGAATTTTTCTGCGAATCCCGGCGCAAGCACGCATGAGGCAGTCAGAGGGCCTTCCGACTCGAGGACTGCGAATTGGATCACGCCATTCTTGTCCCTCACGAACTGCGGCCTGATCGAAGCGAGGACCGCTTCGGCAGTCTGTGCCGCCTCGGGGCCGATCGTTTTCATGGCGATGTTCAAGACCCGGTCATGCCCTCCCTCGACCCCGTAGATTTCGCCGTCTTTGATCCGAACCAAGGCGAGGATCGTGCGTTCCGATCCGTCGATCTTCCGGCGGACTTTATAGTCCATGAACGAGGGTTCTACCATCCACGCCCAGCGGGTCTCTGCGGAGGCAAATCCGGCTCCGACAAACAGAAAAATGCATATCGCCCATTTGAGTTTTCCGAGACCTCTGATATGGGTGCGTGGTGATTGCATTTCTCGAAGGAACTCTCGCGGAGGCGCTGCCGACCCAAATCGTCGTCAACGTCCACGGTATCGGCTATCAGATCCTGATTCCCGTATCAAGTTATGAACGCCTTCCGCAACCGGGGGCGCCGGTGAAGATCCTGACGCACCTCGCGGTGCGGGAGGACGCGCATATTCTCTACGGGTTTCTCACGCCCGGCGAACGCGATTTATTCCGACTGCTTCTCCATCATGTCACCGGGGTCGGGCCGAAAATCGCGCTAGCCGTCCTAAGCGGGCTGCCGGTCGAGATGTTCAAAGCTGCGGTGGTCGCGGGCGACATCGCCGCCATCTCCAAGATCAGCGGCGTCGGAAAGAAGACCGCCGAACGGATTGTCCTCGAACTGAAGGACAAGGTCGGCGTCGCGGCAGAGTGGGAGGCTTCGAGCGCGAAGAATGCTCCAAGCGAAGCGGATGTCCGGATGCATGATGCCGTTCTCGCCCTCATCTCGCTCGGCTATAAACAGGTGGAAGCACACAAGGCGGTCCGGCGGGTTTTGGATCTGTCGGAATCCGCCCCGAGCGCGGAGGATTTGATCCGCCAGGCGCTGAAGATTTTGTCATGAACCCTCTGGAGAGCGCCCGGGCCGTCCATGCAGCCCTGCCGGATGCAGGGTTGTTTCACGAAAAAGAATGGAGGATCTCCCCGAGGCCGTTTCTTGTGGAGGAGAAACTGCACGAGGAAATCGAAAAGCTCGGCTACCGGCTCCTGCTGTTTCTCCGCGCCTGCGAGCAGCTCTACCGGCTTAGTTCGAAGGGTCGCCAGCCCGCGTGGGTCGCGGAACTGCTCGACCGGGGAAAGCCACCCGCACTGGTGGAATATCAAAGAGAACTCGGCATCGCGGGAGAAATCCCAAAAGTCATCCGCCCGGATCTCATTCTCACGAACGACGGATTCACAATCGCCGAGATTGACAGCGTGCCGGGAGGGATCGGGCTGACCGCGTGGCTGAACAGAACGTATGCGGCCCTCGGACACCAGGTCATCGGCGGGGCGGATGGCATGCTGCGCGGATTCGCGGGCATTCTGCCAGGGGGAGACATCGTGGTCTCTGACGAGGCATCCACCTACCGGCCGGAAATGGAGTGGCTGTCGGAAATCCTCAACGCGGAATTTTCGGAGGAAGGAAAATGGCGGGTTGTGAATGCGGCGGCACGGGATGACTGGCAACGGAACATCTACCGGTTTTTTGAGCTATTTGATCTGCCCAATGTTCCCGCCGCCGCCACGCTGATGCGCGCAGCAGCAGAGGGAAAAATCTCCGTCACCCCGCCCTTCAAGCCCGCCTTGGAGGAAAAGCTCTGGTTCGCGCTCTTTTGGCTCAAACCCTTGGAGGAATTCTGGCGGCGGGAACTTGGAGAACGAGCGCAGAAGGCCCTGCAGCGGGTGATCCCCTACACCTGGCTCGTCGACCCGGAGCCGCTTCCGCGTCATGCCGTGCTGCCCCGCCTCGATGCTCACACATGGGATGATATCGCACGGTTCAGCCAGAAGAAGCGTCATTTCATCCTTAAGATCAGCGGATTTTCCGAGCACGCCTGGGGATCCCGGGGCGTCGTGGTTGCCTCCGACCTGCCCCAGAAGGACTGGCAGGCGGAACTGGAAAACGCCCTCAGGGATTTTGAGCGCCGGCCGCATACCCTCCAAGACTTCCATCCGGGCCGGCTCGTGGAAGAATCGTTCTGGACGCCGGGTCAAAACGAACTCACTCCGATGCGTGGCCGCGTCCGGCTCTGCCCGTATTATTTCGTCGGCGAAAAATCCGTTTCCTGCGGAGGGGCACTCGCAACGATCTGCCCCGACGACAAAAAACTCCTCCACGGGATGCGCGACGCCATCCTCGCCCCTGCGGGCACGATTCCTTGAAGAAAACAGGCTCGCGCAAAGGCCGCAAAGAACGCAAAGGTAAGGCATGAAGGAAAACGAAATCGCTCAGGCGATTGTGCAAACCGCTTTTGAGCTTCATAAGGAAGTCGGCCCTGGCCTTCTGGAGTCCGTTTACGAAGTGCTGCTTGCAAGCATGCTTCGTGAAAAGGGCTTTGAGCTGGAGCGGCAGAAGGCTATTTCAATTTCTTTCCGCAGAAAAAACTTCGACGAGGGATTTCGAGCCGACCTCATTGTGGCCGACCTTGTGCTCGTTGAGCTGAAATCTGTCGAGGCTTTTGCGCGAGTGCACCGCAAACAAGTCCTCACCTATTTAAAGCTTTCCCATCTCAAGCTCGGTTTGCTGATCAACTTTGGCGGGGAGATCCTCAAAGGCAACATTGAGCGCTTGGTCAACAATCTGGAGGAGGCAAATCCTTGAATTCTTTGCGTGCTTTGCGGCCTTTGCGCGAAACTCCTTCTTCTTTCTGTTTGTCGCTTCCGTGATGCCAACCCTGCGCGCACGCATCGTTTATCCGGTTTCCGCCCCGCCGATCGAGGGCGGCATGGTTTGCTTCGAGCAGGGGAAAATTTCCACCGTGGAAAAGTGGGACGGGCGCGAGGCAAAGGACCTCGGCGATGCGATCCTGATGCCGGGGCTCATCAATGCCCACTGCCATCTCGACTACTCGGTCATGCGCGGGGCTATCCTCAAGAACAGGAGTTTCTCGCAGTGGGTCCGGAGGATCAACGAGCTCAAGCGCACGCTTTCAGACAACGAGTATCTGGAATCCATCCGGAGCGGGTTCAAAGAGCTTCTGCTCCACGGGACAACCAGCGTCTTCAACATCGAATCGTTTCCCGAGCTGATGGTCCGGATGCCCCCGCCCCCGATCCGCACGTGGTGGTTCTACGAAATGATGGACGTAAGGAACCGCATCCACACGGAAGATGTCGTGGCCGGCGCGCTCAGCTTTTTCGAGGACCGTGCGGGCTGGCCCGGCGGGTTCGGCCTCTCCCCGCACGCGCCTTACACGACATCTCCGGACCTCTACCGGCTCGCGCGGTTCTGCTGCGAAAAATACGGCATGCCTTTCATGACCCACCTCGCGGAGTCGGACGAGGAATTCGAGATGTTCCGGAACGCCAGAGGCCCCCTGCATGAATTTCTGGAGGGCTTGGGGCGGCCGATGGCAGATACCGGCACCCTCACACCGGTGGCCCGCCTCCTCGCGGAAAATTCCCTGCCCGACGGATCGTTGCTCACGCACATGAACTTCCTGGAGGAAGAGGATTGGGGGCTCCTGCGCGGAAAAAACTTTTCGATCGTCCACTGCCCGTGCTGCCACGAATATTTCGAGCGAGGGCCGTTCCCGATGGAGCGCTTTCTGCGCGAGGGCTTCAACGTCTGCCTCGGAACCGACAGCCTCGCCAGCAACCGCTCGCTCAACATGTTCGCGGAAATGCAATGCGCTGCCCGCAGTCATCCGGCAATCGCTCCCGCGACATTCCTAGAAATGTCCACGGTCAATCCGGCGAAAGCCATCGGCATGGGCGGACGGCTCGGGGAGATCAGAGCGGGGGCCGAAGCCGATCTGATCGCGGTCCCATACGGCGGACCCGCGGAAAATCTCCACGAGGCCATCCTAGCCCACCCCGGCCCCGTCGATTGGATGATGGTCGGGGGATGTCCAAGTTTTCAGCGCTCAGTGGAAAATTGACCTGCGCTGCCGTGTCGAAAGCATTTTCGTGGCATGGGCATCTTGCCCATGCCTTACTGGATTATTCGCATGGGCAAGATGCCCATGCCACATTGGTCACGGAACGCCGCTTCGCGTCCGCGAATCAAAGCATCTTGATCGTCAGCGGAAACTGGTAGGTCTCGCCATTGCTGGCTTTGACCGCACCGATGATCGTGAAAATCAACCATGCAACAACAACAGCTGGAAAAAGGAACGCGCCGACACAGAAGAAAAGGGAAAGCCCCGCAATGACCCCGTAAATTGTCCACGAAATCTGGAAGTTCAAAACATTCCGGCCCGCGGCATCGATCGCCGGGCTTTCGGGCTTTTTAATAAGCCAGATGATCAACGGCCCGAGGATGTGGCCAAACGAGGGGAGCACGATCCCGGCGAAAGCGCTCAGATGAAGGAATACGATCCACTGCTGTTCGCTGGTCCCGCCAGGCGCGGGCGGCTGCGGCGGCAGGGGAGCGGGAGACGGATCAGAATTCGGGGCGGGCGGCGGAGTGTCCATAAACGGGTTTCAAGCACATTTTATTCCAAATGTGAAGCGGTTTTCGCGGCGCCCGCTACCTCCGGGTGTGATTAAATGTGGGTGAGGTGGATCGGGCGCTCCGTCGCACGATGAGAAAACCTACGCGGCTTCGCCGCCACTTCTTCCCATCGCGCTCGGAGATCGCGATCCACCCGAGCGCGAACGCCTCAACCGCACCCACATTTGATCACACCCGCTACCTCCAATGGCGCGGTCCTGCGAAATGGAGGGAAACGCTTCGTCGTTTCCCACTTTAATAAACCGGCGACGACGGGGCGTCGCCCTCCGCAGGGGCGCGATCTGGCATCCGTCCAGGTTCGATCCTTATTTCTGCTTCTTCAGGGGCGTGAAATTCGCCTGCGGCTGGATCGTGGTGACGGATTCTACGGTCGGGTGGGATTTGATGATCTCGGAAAATTTCCCGGCGGAAGGCTTGAAGACCCGGTCGCAGGTTTTTGGGTCCATCGTGGAGAGCCCGAAGAACGCCTTGTATCCGAAGTGCCACTCGTAGT
>CAZSDC010000201.1:0-5770 GCA_964605515.1 uncultured Chthoniobacter sp. | reverse complement strand
CTGTGGTAGCGTCCCGCGCCATGGCACAGGGAATTGACCAGCAAGTCGGGAAGAAGGCCTTCGAGATCAACATGGACCACCGGTTCTATGGGACCTTCGCGGAGATCGGGGCCGGGCAGGAGGTGGCAAGACGGTTTTTTTCCGCAGGTGGAGCCGCAGGAACGATTGCCAAAACGATTTCCGCCTATGACATGGCGTTCAGCGATGCAATTTACGGGACGTGCGAGCGCTACGTGAGCCGCGCTCGGCTCGACACGATGCTGACCCATGAGGTCGGGCTGTTGATCGAACGCCTCGATGCGACGGTCGGGGCGGACCGCCAGTTCTTCGTCTTCGCCGACACCGTGGCCGCTCGCAGCTTCCGCCGTCACGATGAATCCCACGGATGGATGGGGCTACGTTTCCAGCACGCGCCCCGCGCCCCCTTCAGCGAGATCATCCTGCACGTCCGGATGCTCGACCCGGAGAACCTTCAGCAGCAGGAAGCACTTGGAATCTTTGGGGTGAATCTCGTCCATGGCGCATTCCATCTCGCCGACCGGCCTGAGAGCCTTATTGCCTCGCTCATGGATGACCTCGCCCCAGGGCGCATCTTTGTGGATATGATCCGCTTTTCAGGCCCGGCATTTCCCGGCGTGGACAACCGGATCATGAGCCTGCAGCTCGTTGTCCAAGGGCTCACGAGGGCCACACTCTTCCGTGCGGACGGCGAGGTCGTTCAGGCGGCGGATGCCTTCTACAAAAAACCGCTCCTCGTCGAACGCGGGAGCTTCCGACCCGTCACCCACATCACGAACGACATGCTCGACTGCGCGCTCAGGATGTTTGAGCAGGAGGAGGAGGTCCGAGGCACCCAGCCGGAAATCCTCATGGAAATCACCATGAAAAACCTGCTCTCGACCGGGCACCTCGACCTCAGGGATTTCCTCGACCGCGTGGACATGCTCGGCGCGCTGGGACGAACCGTCCTCATCTCGAACTACGGGGAGTTCCACCGCCTGGTCAACTATCTCACGATCTACACCGACAAGATGATCGGACTCCCGCTCGGAATCCCCGGCATGCACGAACTCTTTGAGGAAAGATTCTATGCCGACCTCGAGGGCGGAATCCTCGAAGGCCTCGGGCGGCTCTTCAAAAAGGGCGTCAAACTCTACGCCTATCCCCGACTCATGCCCGACGGCCAGATCGTTACGGCGGACAACTTCCACGTCGCTCCCAACCTCACCCATCTCTACACCCACCTCCTCCAGAATAAATTCATCGAGGGCATCAAAGACTACCAGGCGGGCTTTCTCCCCATCCGTTCGCCCGACGTTCTTGCGCTTATCCGCAAGGGCGACACCACATGGAAAACCATGGTCCCCGCCGAGGTTGGCGCCATTATTCAGGAACGCCGGCTCTTTGGGTGCCTGTGAAAACCCGGCCTCTCATCGTGGAGCGACCGCCTCGCGGTAAAGGTTCTCGATGTTGGCGATTTGCTTCGCGGCGGAAAATTCCCCGCTCACAAAATCCGCTCCCGACAGCGAGAGGCGCGCGTAAAGGGCGGGGTCTTCCGCGAGGAGCAGGAGCGACCGCGAGAGCCCCAGCCAGTCACGCTCGCTGCAAAGAACCCCGGTGATTCCATTTCGAATAACCTCCGGGATGCCACCGTGATCGGTCACCACGGACGGAAGACCGGAAGCCATGGCCTCGAGGAGCGAGTTCGGAATCCCCTCGACATCGCCGCCAACGGTCTCGCTCGGATGCAAAAAGATGTGAGCGCTGGCGTAGAGTTCGGTGAGCGCGGCCTGGGAGAGGAACCCGCGGAATTCCACGCTTCCGGAGATGCCGAGCGACGAGGTCAACGCGCGCAGATCGGCTTCCAGCGGCCCTTCGCCAGCGATTGTGAATTTTGCCTGCGGATGGATCTTCAAGAAGGCCGCGAACGCCCGGAGCGCGGTCGCGATGCCCTTTTTGGGAACCAGCCTGGAGGCCTGGACGAGATGCCATCTGCCGTCTGCAGGCGGGCTGTGCGGGACGCGCACGATCGGCGGCAAAACGGTCCGCATAATCCGGAGTTTCGAGGCCTCGCATCCGAGTGCCGCCACCCGTTCGGCGAGTTGCTGCGAGCGGCAGAGCACGAGGCGGACGCCGCCAAACATTTCACGCCGTGCTGCGGCGAATGCAGGCGTCGCGATCTGGCCGGTCACATCGGAACCGTGAAAAGAAATGACCGCAGGAACTCCGCCACGCCGGATCAGAGGAATTGTGTGGATGGCCACGTTTCCGAAAAAGATATGAAGCAGGGCGGCTTCGGAACTCCGGAGGATCCCACGCACTTTCCGCATCTCCATCCCGGAAATCTGCCAGGGGATTCCCAGCCACCGCTCGAGCCCGCGCCCCACAAACCTCCACGGTGCACGCCGGACAACTTCCACCCGCTCCGCCGTCCAGTCTCCTTCCCGCTTTTGAGTGATGACAACCGGCGAGAATCCGCTCAGGCCGGAGATCTGCCGGTGGATATGGAGCATCTCCGGACGCAGGAACGTCGCGCAGAAGAGCGCCACCACGGGACGTTTACCACTCAACGCCGACAACTGTAAGAGTTTCCGAATGGTGCGGGGTGCCGGGGCCGAAATCCCGCGAAACAAATTTTTCGCCCGAGCCATAGGTCTTCGGTGCGAGCGGGTTCACTGCCTGCCACGGCTTCTTCGTGAAGATTTCCTTCACCATCCCCTCGATCGTGGGGCGGGCCGGTTCAAGTTCCCGAACGATCGTTCGCTGACGTCCGGCGGGGGCCACAAAATCCTGCGCCACCGCCAGACCGGCGCAGGCCATGAGAAGCAGGAGGGTCGGTTTCATGGCCTCTTATTACCACCGCGAGGCACCTCGGGCAAGTTCCGCAGCGAGCCCTGCGAAAAAATGATTTGCGGGACCGTTTGCGAAAGCCCGTGTTTTGAGGGATAGTTTCCGGCGTGCGCAAGGTGCGCCGAAAGCCAATTCGATCATGAAAATATCCATGCCCATCCTTCTTGGGATCATCGCAACCGGCGTCCTTGGCGGATGTCAAAACCCGGAAGGACGCTGGCGTCCACCGGATCCGATCGGATACGCGCTTTTTGAAATGCTCGACCGAGGGCCGCACACCCCCCCGCCGAATCGAAACTCCGACGCTGAGTATGTCGGCCAGTCGGCGCCACCTCAGGAGCGCGGCCTCCCCCCTTCTCAAAACTCCATATGGGTTGAGGGAACCTGGGGCGTCTCGAACGGACAAAGGGTTTGGATCCCCGCTCACTGGCAGTAGCGCGGCGCTATCGTGGCCAGACCTTCACCTTCCGGACTGCGGCAATCCGGCACCACAATTCCGGATCGTCCTGGGGCTCCGTGCGCAGCAGATACGCAATGTATTCTTCGCGCGACATGCCAACGGAAGCGAAGGGGGCCTTCTGCCCTCCTGTCACACGGTGGCTTCCGAGTTCGGAGAAAATATCAAAGACAAATACCGCCGCCACCACCGCGAGGACGGCAAGCGAGAGCAGTAGAAGAAGAAATGTTCTCATGGAACTGACGCACTCTAACCCGGATCTGCCGCTCGACTCCAGCAGGAAGTTGCCGCCGGAAGGGAGGGAACTGAACGTCCGGCCGCCTCGCGGAGCTTGTCCTTTTTGCTCTTCCTCCTGCCTTTGACGCCGCCGGAGGGCTGGGACGGCACTTCGGTTTCGACCGGCTCGAAACCCTCGACCTGTTCGCGCGGCAGCGCAAGGCGATGACGTTTTTCAATCAGCCGAAAATGGGCGTGGGTGCTGGCGCTGACAAAACTGATGGCCATTCCCGTCTCACCGGCGCGACCGGTGCGACCGATCCGGTGGGTGTAATCTCCAGCGGAGCGCGGAAGGTCGAAGTTCACCACGACCGGAAGCCGGACGACATCAATCCCGCGCGCAGCGAGGTCGGTGGCAAGAAGCACCTGCACATGCCCCGCCTTGAAATCCGCGAGCGCCTGACTGCGCGCGCCCTGACTAAGATCTCCGTGCAGCGCGGTCGCCACAAGGCCGGCCTGGCGGAGTTTTTGCGCGACATGCGAGGCGGCGTATTTGGTGGCGACAAAGACCAGCACGCCAGACCATTGGTTTGTCTGAATGAGATGGCGGAGCAGTTGGGTGCGACGCATGGCATCCACCTCAATGACACGTTGGAGGATTTCCGGCGCAGCCACAGGGGCGGTCGGCGCGTCGAGGCGCACGGGATCGTGGAGCAGAGCGGCGGCGAGGACTTGCACTGCAGGAGGAAAAGTCGCGGAGAAAAGCAGGCATTGCCGCCCCGCTGGCAGCAAGGCAAGGATCCTGTCAAGTTCATCGCTGAACCCTTCTTCGAGCAAGCGGTCAGCTTCGTCCAGAACGAGAATCGACACCGCGGATAGAGACACCGCGTTGTGCGCTACAAGATCGAGCAGACGGCCGGGCGTGGCCACAAGGATGTCGGCCCCGCCACCCAGCGCCATCATCTGCGGGTTGATGGACACGCCGCCGAAGACGGCCATAGTTTTCAGCGATTGCGGCAGATGCCGACTGAAGTGACGGATGGCTTCGCCAATCTGCGCGGCTAGCTCGCGGGTTGGGACGAGGATCAAGGCGCTGACAGAACGTCCGCCCCGCCGCGGCTTCAACAGTTGCAAAATGGGCAGGACAAATGCCGCCGTCTTGCCGGAGCCGGTCCGGGCGGATGCCCAGACATCGTTCCCGCGCAGGATGGCTGGTATAGCGGCTGCCTGGATGGGCGTAGGGGTGGAATATCCGTGCGAGGCAACCGCGCGCAGAAGGGGGACGGAAAGACCAAGGGAGGAAAAGGGCACGGGGAAGAAAAACGTTAGTCTGCAATCATCAATTCATGGTTGCGAGCGTGCGCATGTTGCCATTTTTAGCGCCCGAGAACAGGTATATCATCAGTTGCGGCATCCTGCCACTCCCGGAAGTCCGTCAAGCCGGTCGTTGCCGGTGAGAAGGACTGCCAATCAGGCGGAGCGCAAAGCCAAATTTAGTAATCCACAGGCGCTGGCATTGGCGGATTTTGACAATCGTCAACGAAAGCTCAAGATACTCCGCCCGCCGGACAGCCATGCCTCGACTTCTCCCGCGCGATCCGTTACCAGCGCACCATGAAAGCGCCGTTCAAGCCATGACACCCATACCCGACAACGTCGAAGGCGCGTTTCTCATCAGCATCATCGACTTCATTCTCAGCTTCGTGATCATTTCCGGCATCGGGGTGATCCTCGCGATTCTTCCGGTTGTGAACCGATACTGGGCAATTGATGAGAAGGATCTGAAAGGCGGGCATTGAGAAGGGACAGGCACAGGGAAACAGAAAATGCTGGACCAACTCTTATCGTTATTTGACGCGCTGCTGAAGCAAACCGGTCTCGCGCACCTGTATTGGGGAAATCTCGTGATGATCGGCGTGGGCTCGGTCATGGTCTACTTGGCGGTGGTCAAAAAATGCGAGCCATTCCTCCTGATCGGGATCGGCTTCGCCTGCATCGTCGTGAACATCCCGGGTTCCGACCTAGCGCAGCCGGGCGGGCTCTTTGATTATGCCTACAAGGGCGTTTCCCTGCTCATCGTTCCACCGCTGATATTCCTCGGGGTTGGAGCGATCACCGACTTCGGGCCGATGATTGCCAACCCGAAGCTCGTCCTTCTTGGCGCGGGCGCACACCTGGGGATCTTTGTTGCGCTCATCCTGGCGAAGGTGTTGGGCTTCAGCCTGTCGGAAGCTGGCGCCATCGGAA
>CAZSDC010000200.1:0-5785 GCA_964605515.1 uncultured Chthoniobacter sp. | reverse complement strand
CTTTCGGTAAACACGCTTTCCAGGCGTGCGCGATCGACCACTCTGCCACCCATCCTTGATTGCGAGGAAATATTCGTATCCGTGGCGGCGGAGTTTGACAACCCCAGTGATGCGGATTGTTGTTCCAGGCAGTGTTCAGTGATTCCGTTTTCAGTGTTCAGAAATATAGGCCGAACGATATAAATTGCCGCAATCCTGAACCTTGAGCGCTGAAAACTGAACACTCTCTTACAGGATCCGTGAGACGAAGGATTCGCGATCAAATGCGGCGAAGTCTTCAGGTTTCTCGCCCGTTCCGATGAATCGCGTGGGGATTCCAAGCTCGTGCTGGATGGCGATGGCGACGCCGCCTTTTCCGCTTCCATCGAGCTTGGTCAAAATCAGCCCGGTGAGGCCGATGGCTTGATGGAATTCTTTGGCTTGCACAAGGGCGTTTGATCCGGTGGTCGCGTCCACGACGAGCCATTTTTCATGCGGGGCATCCTCGTCGTGCTTGGCCAGTGTTCGCGCGACCTTGGAGAGTTCCTGCATGAGGTTGCTTTTGGTGTGGAGGCGGCCGGCGGTGTCGCAGATCAGGAACTCGACATTCTTTTTCTGAGCGCTCGTCCACGCGTCGTAGCAGAGGGCGGCGGAGTCACCCTGATACTGGCTTTTGATGACATCGATGCCGAGCCGTTCTCCCCAGACGCCCAACTGCTCGATCGCTGCGGCGCGAAAAGTATCCGCAGCGACAAGCATGCAGGAGTGACGGTGGGATTTGAACCAGTGTGCCAGCTTCGCGGAAGACGTCGTTTTTCCGGTTCCGTTCACGCCGACAACCAGTATCGCTTTTGGTTTCGAGGGGAGGGGACGCAGAAGAGGCAGTGTGCGGGGCAGCACCGCCAGGATTTCTTCCCGGGCCACGGCAGCAGCGGTTTCACCTGTGACCGAGTTGCCACGGCTCCGCAGGGATTCCAGGATTTTCAGGGTCATGGGAACTCCGAGGTCGGCGCGGATCAGCGCCTCTTCGAGTTCGTCCCAGTCCACCGGCCGGGCTGCGAATTTTGCGACGAATGATTTCAGGAAACCGAGAGCCATGAAGTCAGGGTTTCCTGCGGGCCTTGCGGATGTTGTCGAGCACGCCGTTAACGAATTTTCCGGACTCTCCGGTGCTGAATTTCTTCGCGATTTCGATCGCCTCGTTGATGGCGACAGCTGGAGGAATGTCCTCGCAGAAGAGAATCTCGTGGCAGGCGATACGGAGCACGTTTCTATCCACTGCGGAGAGGCGGGAGAATTCGTAGTTGCGGGCCTGCTCGCGAATGGCGGCATCGATTTCGGTGCGGTGTTCCATCCACCCCTTCAAAAGTGCCTCGCAAAACCTTCTTGCGCTCGGACTGAGCCCACGGAGCCGGTAGAATTCTTCGAGGAGGGCATCGCTTTCATCCCCTTGAAGTTCGCGTTGATAAAGGTATTGGACCGCGGCTTCGCGGGCATCTCGTCGAACTCCCATAGCTTTATTTGATATCGCGGAGCGTGCGGGCTGAAGCGACCGCCGCTCTGGCGGCTTCCACTCCGCGGTTGAACTCCTGCTCGATGCATCGGGCTCGAGCCTGGGCCTCGTTCTCTACGAGCAGGACGGCATGAATGACGGGGATCCTGTGCGCCAGGGAGATCCCGAGCAGGGAAGTGGTGATGCTTTGAGCGATCAGCGTGGCATGCGCGGTTTCGCCTTGGATAATGAGGCCGAGAGCGATGATGGCCTGATAGCGGTCGAGCTCCGCCACGGTCTGGACCATCAGGGGAATCTCGAACGATCCCGGAGCCGAGACGAGGGAAACCGTTGCTCCGGGTTCAAGGATGTTGAGTTCCTGGTAGGCGTTGTCCACGAGCGGCTGGGTGAATTGCGAGTTGTATTGGCTGGCCACGATCGCAAACGAAAGCGTGGCTTTGGGGGCCAGTCTTGGACGCATGGGAACGGATTTCGACATTACGGGGGGGATGTTCGCGAATTTCCCGCCCGTAGCAACAACAACCTCGTTTCCAGAGAATGTTTTTGCCGGATCGTGGCTGCTTGGCAACTGCGCAAAAGCCGAAGATTTCGGTTCTTGAGGGTGCGCGGCATTTTCTCTTGTCAGCAGGAAGCTGTGGAAAGAGACTTCCCATTCCCACTGATTACAATATGCCGAACACGATTTTAACTGGTGCCCAATGGGGCGACGAAGGAAAGGGAAAGATCATCGATTTTCTGACCGACGAGGCGGACATCGTTGTGCGCTCCCAGGGCGGGAATAATGCCGGGCATACGATTGTGATCGGCGGGGAGAAATATGTCCTGCACCTGATTCCGTCGGGCATTCTCAGAAAGTCCAAGATCTGCGTTATCGGAAATGGGGTTGTGATTGACCCGGTTTCGCTGGTTGGAGAGATCGAGGGGCTTCGCAAGCGGGGGGTCGTGGTCGGAAAAAATCTACTCATCAGCGATGCTGCCCATTTGGTGCTTCCGTATCACCGGGCGCTTGACGGCCAGCGTGAAGCGCTCAAAGGCAAGGGGAAAATCGGCACCACCAAACGGGGGATTGGTCCGGCCTATGGAGACAAGGTCGCCCGCGTCGGGCTGCGCATGTGCGATCTGGTGGAGCCCGAAGTCTTTTCCAAAAAGCTGGCGGTGCGGGTCCGTGAGAACAATGTCGTGTTGAAGGCGCTGGGCGCTCCGGCACTGAACGGGAAGGCGATCCTCAAGGACTACTTGGCGGCCGCCGACGTGCTCCGCCCGTTTGTTACCAATACGGTAGTCTATCTGCACAAGGCATTAAAGGCTGGAAAACAGCTGCTTTTCGAGGGGGCTCAGGGAACATTTTTGGACATCGACCACGGGACCTATCCTTATGTAACCAGTTCCAATACGACCGCGGGAGGAGCCTGCACCGGGAGCGGAGTTCCCCCACACCGCGTTGACAGGGTGCTCGGCGTCATGAAAGCCTACACGACCCGTGTCGGCGAGGGGCCGTTCCCGACCGAGGACAAGGGAGTTACGGATTCCCTGCATGCCATGGGAAGGGAGTTTGGCGCGACGACCGGACGTCCGCGGAGGTGCGGATGGTTCGATGCCGTGGCCGCGCGCTATGCGGCGATGGTCAATGGGATTGATCAAATCGCGATCACGAACCTCGACGGTCTCGACGCGGTCGAATCGATCCGCGTCTGCACCGCCTACAAGCTTGACGGAAAAAAGGTGGAATTTCCGCCGACAGATCCCGCTGCACTCGCCCGCTGCACGCCGGTCTATGTCGAACTGCCTGGCTGGAACACGCCAACTGACAAAGCCCGCAAACTTACCGATCTTCCTCCGAGAGCCCGCGAGTATGCTAAAAAGCTGGCCGAATTCACCGGTGCGAAGCTCGCCATTGTCAGCGTTGGTCCTGGGCGCGAGCAGACCATCCGGCTTTGAAGCACGTGAATAATATTCCCCGTCATGTCGCGGTGATCATGGACGGCAACGGCCGGTGGGCCCAGCAGCGAGGGCTGCCTCGCTTGGCGGGGCATGAGCAGGGCTCAAAATCGATCCGGCAATGTGTCGAAGCCTGCATGGAGACCGGTGTCGAATTTTTGACCCTCTACGCATTTTCTTCCGAAAACTGGAAGCGTCCGCCGATCGAGGTCAACGGGCTCATGCTTCTCCTTGAGCGCTTCCTCAACGAGAAGAAGGAGGAGATGCTGCGCGAGGGGGTGCGCCTCCGCGCCATCGGACGGCTGGACGACCTGCCCCCGCCATGCCGGAAAAAACTGAACGAGGTTGCTGACGCCACCGCCCACAATTCCAAGCTCCATGTCATTCTCGCGCTGAGCTACAGCGGGCGGGCCGAAATCCTCGACGCCGTGAAATCGATCGTTTGCGATGCCGCCGCTGGGACGCTGGCTCCCGCCGATGTCACCCCCGAGGTGTTCTCCTCGAGGCTCTACACCGAGGGGATCCCAGATCCGGACCTACTCATCCGCACGTCGGGGGAAATGAGGATCTCGAATTTCCTCCTCTGGCAGTTGAGCTACACGGAAATTCACGTCACGAAAAAGCTGTGGCCGGATTTCGGCAAAGCCGATTTTCTCGAGGCGCTGGAAGACTACAAGACCCGCAGCCGCAGGTTCGGTGGGGTTTGATCCGGAGGGCACACGCCCGAAAGCTGCAAACAGCTAGAACAAGTCGTCCCGTCTGCTTTGGCTCAGGCTCTCCCGCTGGGCTCGCGCGCCCCACACGAGCGTCCGTTTCGACCTGCTCAAGGACCTGATGTTGTCGGAGGGGAGGCCCATGCTCCCTGGCCATCCATCGCCGATCACAATTTTCGGAGCCGCATCCCGCTCCTCGGAAATTCTGAGATTCTTCTTGCTTCCCGCAGTCGGCAGTGGTTTCTTAACCCCCTTTTCCGCTCAACCAGCGGATCTCTCTTATGGCGAAAGAAATTGTTGGACAAATCAAATTGCAGATTCCCGCGGGGCAGGCAAATCCGGCTCCTCCGGTCGGCCCGGCCCTCGGTCAGCAGGGCGTGAACATCATGGCCTTCTGCAAAGAATTCAATGCGGCAACCCAGAAGCAGGCCGGAGATATTCTCCCGGTGGTGATCACTGTCTACAAAGACAAGACATTCACCTTTATCACTAAATCCCCGCCCGCTGCCATTCTTCTGAAGAAGGCAGCCGGATTGGCCTCTGGTTCGAAGGAACCGAACAAAACGAAAGTCGGGAAGCTCACCAAAAAGCAGGTCCTGGATATCGTAAAAATCAAGTTCAAGGACATGAATGCCCGCGACGAGGAGGCCGCGTTCCGCACCCTCTGCGGCACAGCCCGCCAGATGGGCCTCGAAGTCGGCGAATAGGTCCGCTTCTACTTGCAGGGATGACTCCCTGGTATCCCTTAAGAGCCTCGTGAGCCTTTTACCTTCGTCCTGATCGCCGTCATTTGCGACCAGCTGTCGGGTCCGGTTCGGAAAAGCACGCGGATATTTGTGCCAAGCATTTCGTTGCCCTTGGGGACCGGGTTGGCGTAGTCTGCCCGCCGCATCATGCCCAAGGACACATCCATCAAAAAAATTCTCCTCATTGGTTCCGGCCCGATTGTCATCGGGCAGGGCTGTGAATTTGACTACTCCGGCGTCCAGGCCTGCAAAGCCTTGGCGGAGGAAGGCTATGAGGTGGTGCTGGTGAACTCGAACCCGGCCACGATCATGACAGACCCCGAGTTTGCGCAGCGAACGTATGTCGAGCCGATTACTCCCGAGGTCATCGAAAAAATCCTCGAGCGGGAAAAGCCTGATGCCGTGCTGCCAACGCTCGGCGGGCAAACGGCGCTGAATGCGGCAATGGCCTTGGTCGCAAACGGTGCGCTGGAGCGTCATGGCGCACGCCTTATCGGGGCCAATGCAGAGGCGATCCAGCGCGGCGAGGACCGCTTGATATTCAAAAATATCATGATCGAGATCGGGCTCGACTGCGCGCACTCGGGCGTGGCCCACACATTAGATGAGGCGGCTGCTGTGGCCCAAGAGATCGGAAGTTTCCCGCTCATCGTGCGTCCGGCATTCACCCTTGGAGGAGCTGGCGGAGGCATTGCCTACAACCGCGAAGAACTCGAAGAGATCGTGCGGCGTGGCCTCGATCTTTCTCCGGTTACCGAGGTGCTGATCGAGGAGTCGCTTCTAGGCTGGAAGGAATTCGAGATGGAGGTGATGCGCGACCGGGCGGACAACTGCGTCGTCATCTGCTCCATCGAAAACCTGGACCCGATGGGAATTCATACCGGCGACTCGATCAC
>CAZSDC010000199.1:0-5794 GCA_964605515.1 uncultured Chthoniobacter sp. | reverse complement strand
CGACCGTGCCATCGGAACCGAGCCCGAAGAAGACAGCCTGGTTGAACGTCTGGCCTGGGAGCTGGAACGACGGATCGTATCGGAGAGACAGCCCGCTGATGTCGTCTTCGATGCCGACGGTGAACTCCTCGCGCGGAGTCTCTGCCTGCATGTCGGAAAAGATTGCGACGGCCATCGCCGGGGTGAATTCCTTCGAGGCGAGGCCAAAACGGCCAGCGCTGACCTTTGGCAGGTCTTTCCAGCGGGAATGGCCTTTTGCCCGCATGGTCGAGGAAACATCCAGAAAGAGCGGCTCGCCCGGGGCCCCCGGCTCTTTCGTCCTGTCCAGAACCGTGATCTGCTTCACCGTGGCGGGCAGGGCGTTCAGAAATGCCCAGGCGTCGAACGGCCGGTAGAGCCGGACCTGAAGCACCCCGGTCCGCTGGCCGGTGCTGTTGAGATGTTTGGAGGTCTCACGGAGCGTCTCGGCGCCAGAGCCCATCACGACGACCACGCGGTCGGCTTCCGGATCGCCGGAGTAGTCGAACAGGTGATACGTGCGGCCGGTCAGTGAGGCAAAGCGGAACATTGCTTCCTGCACAATCCCCGGAAGCGCCGCGTAAAATGGATTCGCCGCTTCGCGCGCCTGGAAGAACGCGTCCGGGTTCTGAGCCGTTCCCCGGATGGTCGGGTGGTCCGGGGTCATCGCCCGCTTTGCATGGGCCTGAACCGCCCCCTCGTCGATCATGGCACGAAGCACATCGTCGGAGAGCAGTTCCAGATCGTTGATCTCATGCGAAGTGCGGAACCCGTCGAAGAAATGGAGGAACGGCACGCGCGAGGGGAGAGTGGCCGCATGGGCGATACATGCCATGTCGTGAGCTTCCTGAACGCTGGCCGAGGCCAGCAGGGCAAACCCGGTCTGCCGCACGGCCATGACATCCGAGTGGTCGCCAAAAATCGACAGCGCATGAGTGGCCAGCGAACGCGCTGTCACGTGCATGCAGAACGGAATCAGCTGTCCGGCCAGCTTATACATGATCGGAATCATGAGAAGGAGGCCCTGCGAGGCGGTGAACGTGGTGGCGAGCGATCCGCCCTGCAACATTCCATGAATCGTTCCCGCTGCGCCCGCCTCGGATTGCATCTCCACAATTTTTGGAACATGTCCCCACAAATTGCCCTGGCCCTTGGATGCCCACTCGTCCGAGAGTTCTCCCATCGGGGTCGAGGGGGTAATCGGATATAGCGCGATCGTTTCGCTAAGCCGGTAAGCGATGTTCGCTGCCGCTTCGTTTCCATCCATGCTCCGTCTTGCCACGCCGTTTTGTGTCTGCATAGAAGTATAAGTTATACTAATACATGCCTCTGTAAAGAGAAATTCTGAGCCATCCACGGCGAAGTGCGGACAGCGATGAGCCTCCCCACCCGGCCTTGTTACCCGGGTCGTTGGTTCAGCGCGAGATCTCGAGCATCCGGCGCACGGAGCGCTCGGCGCTGATGCGGATTTTCTCCGGGATGGTGATCTGCGGCTGCAGCGTGGCGAGGCAGTCGCGCAGTTTTTCCAGGGTGTTGAGCTTCATATAGCGGCAGTCGCCGCACGAGCAAAGCTCGGTGGGACCCGGGACAAAAATCTTGTCCGGCACCTCGCGGCGGAGCCGGTGAAGCATCCCGCTCTCGGTCACGATAATGAATTCCCGCGCAGGGTTTCCCCGGCAATACGCAACCATTTTTTCCGTCGAGCACACCTCGTCGGCGAGAAGACGGACCGCGTGGGTACACTCCGGGTGGGCGACAACCTTTGCGTCCGGGTATTCCTCACGGATCCTTCCGATGCTGTCGCGGGTAAACTCGACATGCACGTAGCAATTCCCCCGCCACAGATCCATGGAGCGACCGGTTTTTTCCATCACCCACGAGCCGAGGTTCTGGTCAGGAACAAACAGGATGTTCCGCCCAGCCGGCACCGACTCGACGATCTTGACCGCGTTTCCGCTCGTGCAGATAACGTCCGCCAGGGCTTTGACCCCGGCGCTGCAGTTGATATACGCGATGACAAAATAGTTCTTCTCGGCGTTGGCGGCGAGATAATCCGCCAGCTTGTCGGCAGGGCAGGAATCCGAGAGCGAACACCCGGCATCCATGTCCGGAATCACGACGGTTTTTGACGGGCTGACAATCTTCGCGGTTTCCCCCATGAAGTGGACCCCGCAAAATGCGATCACGTCCGCTCCGGTCTCCGCCGCCTTGTAGCTCAGCCCGAGCGAGTCGCCGACGAAGTCCGCCAGCTCCTGGATATCCGCGGTCTGGTAGTTGTGCGCAAGAATCACGGCATTACGCTCGCGCTTAAGGGCCAGGATTTCTGAAACAAGGTCCGTGGTTGTCGATGCCATGCGAACAGCATGGACGACCGCGACGAGGCGATCAAGTTTTCAGCGGAAAATCGGGGCGATGCGTGTTGTCAGGAGTCTGCGGATCTGATGTTCTTTTTCGGGGAATGAATTTCAATCGAGCGGCCATTCTTTCGCTTGCCGGGTTGGTTGCGTCCGGTGTGTGCGCGTTGTCGCTTGGCGGCTGCCGGCCACCGCAGGGCTCCTCATACGAAGGCTACGTGGTCGGGGAATATGTGCTGGTTGCATCGCCGTCGGCGGGACGTCTGTTGAGACTTCCGGTCGAACGCGGAGCGCGGGTGGAGGCCGGAGCCGAGCTGTTTGCGCTGGATCCCAGGCCCGAGCAGGATGAGCTTGCAGCCGCATCCTCCTCTCTCGCGGAGGCGATGGCCACGCAGGAGGACTTGAGCAAGGGCCAGCGCCCGACGGAAATCGACACGCTCGAACACGAGCAGAAGGCTGCATTTGCCGCGCAAACCTACACAGACATCCAGCTCAAGCGCTCGAAGGAATTGTATCGCACGAAGGTGGTGGCCGAGGAAAATCTGAACCTATACCAGAGCGCTGACATCGCGCTGATGGAAATTGCCGCCGCGCTGGAATCTTCGATCCAGACCGCGCGCCTCGGCGGTCGCGAGGGCCAGGTCGCGGCCGCGCGTGCGCGGGCTGAAAATGCCCGGGCGCAACTGGCCCAGGCGCAGTGGACGCTCGACCAAAAAGTCCAGCGCGCGCCCGAAAAGGCGCTGGTTTTTGACACGCTCTTCCGGCGGGGGGAATGGGTTCCGGCCGGCCAGGCGGTCGTCAGCCTGCTCCCGCCCGAGGGGGTTCGCGTCCGGTGTTTTGTTCCCGAGACGGCGCTGGCTTCGCTCAAGACCGGCGATGCGGTCACGGTGACGCGTGACGGTGCCGCTCCGGTGACCGGCCGGATCTCGTTCATCTCGCCGGCCGCAGAATATTCGCCGCCGGTGATTTTCAGCCGCGAGAGCCGCGCGCAGCTCGTCTTCATGGTCGAGGTCGCGTTCGCCCCGGAAACGGCCGCAGGGCTTCATCCGGGCCAACCGGTCCAGGTCCGCAGAGTCTCCCGATGAGCGGAAGCCCGGCGATCGACGTGCGGGGGGTCACGAAAAGCTTCGACGGAAGGGTCGTCGTGGACAGGGTGGCGCTCCGGGTCGAGCAGGGAGAAATCTACGGGTTTCTCGGCCCGAACGGCAGCGGGAAGACGACATTCATCCGAATGCTTTGCGGCCTCTTGAAAGCCGACGGCGGCGAGGGTACCTGTCTGGGATATGATTTTCTCACCGGGAGCCGGGAGATTAAAAACCGCGTCGGATACATGACCCAGCGGTTCAGCTTCTACGAGGATCTGACCGTTCAGGAGAACCTCGATTTTGTGGCGCGGGTTTACGATCTGCCAGACCGAAAAAGCGCTGTTGAGAAAATTCTCGACGGGCACGGCTTGGGCGCGCGCAGGCACCAGCTTGCGGGCGGCCTGTCCGGCGGGTGGAAGCAGCGCCTCGCGCTGGCGGCTTGCATGCTCCACAGCCCAAGGCTGCTCCTTCTCGACGAGCCGACCGCAGGGGTTGATCCGAAGGCGCGCCGTGATTTTTGGGAATCCATCCACGGCCTGGCGGCGGAGGGGCTCACCGTTCTCATCACCACGCATTACATGGACGAAGCCGAGCGCTGCCACCGGATCGGGTATCTTTCCTACGGACGTCTTCTCACCACCGGCACGGTGCCTGAGGTTGTGGCTGAGTCCGGCCTGCATACGTGGGCCGCAAGCGGCGCGGACCTCCAGGGAATCGTTGCCCGGCTCACCGGAAAGCCCGGCGTCGAGCAACTCGTGCCGTTTGGGACCACACTCCACATCAGCGGCCCCGACCCGGACAAACTCGAAGCGGCCATTCGTCCGGAGCGGGTAGCTGGCATTGCGTGGCAGAAGATCCCATCGAGCCTCGAGGACGTCTTTATCCACCTCATGGATGCCTCCCGCGATAATTTCTCATGAACGGGTTCAGCTTCCATCGCCTGTGGGCGGTCGTCATCAAGGAATTCATCCAGATGCGGCGCGACCGCCTGACCTTTGGCATGATGGTCGGGATCCCGCTCCTCCAGCTCACGCTCTTCGGGTTCGCGATCAACTCGAACCCGAAGAACCTGCCGACCGCGGTCGTCCTCGGCGACAGCGGCTCGTTCGTGCAAACCCTTCTCCACGGGATGAAAAACAGCGGGTATTTTGACATTCGCGGGCAGCTCGATGCGGGGGCCGCGCGCGATGCGCTCCAGCTCGGAAGCGTCCAGTTTGTTTTGACGATTCCGCCGGATTTTTCGCGTTCGTTTCTACGCGGCGACCGTCCGGAGGTTTTGCTGGAGGCCGACGCCACCGACCCGGCGGCCACCGGCAATGCGATCTCGACTGTTCAGGAACTGATGCGGACGGTCTGGAGCCGGGATCTGACCGGGCCGCTGGCCGGGTTGTCCGGAAAATCCGGGCCTGCGAATCTCGTCGTCCACGCGAAGTTCAACCCGGAGGCGATCACCCAATACGACATCGTCCCCGGTTTGATGGGGGTGGTGCTGACGATGACGATGGTGATGATCACATCGCTCGCCATCACGCGGGAGCGGGAGCGCGGAACGATGGAAAATCTCCTCTCGATGCCGGCGCAGCCGATCGAGGTGATGGTCGGGAAAATCATCCCCTACATCCTGGTCGGCTACGTCCAGGTTGCCCTGATTTTGGCTGCCGCCGACCTGATTTTCCATGTGCCGATGATGGGGAGCCTGCCCCTGCTGCTCGGTGCGTCGCTCGTTTTCATCGCGGCCAACCTCGCTGTGGGGGTGACATTTTCCAGCGTGGCCACAAACCAGTTGCAGGCGGTCCAGATGTCGTTCTTTTTTTTCCTGCCTTCGCTCCTGCTCTCCGGGTTCATGTTTCCGTTCCGGGGCATGCCCGTCTGGGCGCAGTGTCTCGGCGAGGTATTTCCTCTCACGCATTTTCTTCGGATCGTGCGCGGCATCCTTCTCAAAGGCAACGGGCCAAGCCCGACGCTCATCGAACTCGGGCCGATCGCCGTCTTCCTTCTCGTCGCGCTGATCGTGGGTGCCGGTCGCTACCGGCGGACGCTCGACTGATCAGCCCGCCGCGAGCAGCGCAATGCCCTCTTCGAGCGTCGCGACGTTCGAGATCGAAACGACCGAGGTTCCCTTGCGGATGCGGCCGACGAGTCCGGCGATGACTCCGCCCGGCCCGAGCTCCAGGAAATTGGTGATGTGCAGATGGTCGATCATGTATTCGATGCTTTGCGACCAGCACACGCTGCCGGTGACCTGGTCGGCCAGCGTGCGGCGGATATTTTCCGCATCACCAACGGCGGCGGCGTCCACGTTTGACACGACGGGCACGCGCGGAGCGGAAATGGGGG
>CAZSDC010000198.1:0-5846 GCA_964605515.1 uncultured Chthoniobacter sp. | reverse complement strand
ATCCCTCCGAATCCTCACTCTTCACCGTGCTAAACACATTTTTTGCGGATGAACCCCTCTTTCAGGCGCAAAGCAGACTATGTAGGGAGGTCTTCCAGTATCTTGTCTAATATCCCAGAATGTATCTCCTGTCATACCCTGAATTATACCAATGTGCTGGTAGAATAGTTTATCACTAAAACCAGAGAAAGATGAAATAAGTCTGCCAGTTTTTACGTTATATTTACTGAATCGTGCTTCATGGAACCTATTTTCAGGTGCAATTACATAGACTGCATCAGGGTCTTTATCACATGGATACATCCACTGTACAGCGCAATCAACCTTCAGCGAGCGTAATTTTCTTCCAGTTCTTCTTTCCCAGACGGAAATATCAGTTGAACTTACCAAGTTACTAAATGATGTTACAATCACATCTGGCTCGGCGAGATATAGACAATTAATGGGCGCTTCCCCAACGGCGCTATTCGGATTTTGTTTGTGCATTGTTTGAGGCACAACTTCAATATCTGTCTCGATTTGACTTGATTCTTGAGATGAGTGATCTGGACCTGCATTCTCGGGTTCTATTCTGTTCTTGGGATATTGCTCCTCTGTCTTGACTGACTTTGACTCTCGCTCAAGAATATCCAAAAGCTCCCCAACTCGTTTCATCGTGGCTTGGTAGAGTGCGCTTTGCGGATTGTCTGGATTGGCCGCTACAAATGAATCTCTCTTCTTAATCCAGTCTCGCTGGGCGGATTTGAGTTGTTCTTTCTGCGCCTGGTCTAATTTCCCTCGCAGATCTTGATAAACTTGGTTCAGTTCCGCATCGGCAGCCTGAAGTTGCTGCGGTGTTTGGGCGACCGCGCTGTAGATGAATCCACTAAGAAATAGAAATGCAAGAATGCCTTTCATCAATACAACCCTCCGCAAGTGTGACGGCGTTTTGGTGGTAAAAACCCCTCGTTTAACTGATCATACTCGACTTCAAAAAGATACCCATGTTTAAGGATGAAATATGGCAAATCGGGTAAAGCGTCGACTATCTCGCTATCCTTTACTTTTTTCTCAAAATCTGGCGGTATATCACTTTTAAATCTTACCGATGAATACATGAACACTCCAAGAACATCATATTCATTTATACAAATCTCGTTGTATTCGTTATTAGATCTTTTTGTTACTGATTCAATAAGCAATTGTTCAGTTATTATTTGAACATATGGTTTTATTCTTGGTTGACCCTCTTTTTCAGGGGCTCTTGTTCCTCCATCCGATGGTGATGCCCATGTGATACTCGAAAGTGACTTTGGATTTAGGATTAATCCAATATACCCTGTAAAATTCCCCCCTTGAACATCATTCGGCCCAATTGTTGAACAGCTAATCTCTCGCCCACCCTTCGCTGCATTTGTAAGTCTGCCTAATTCGCTAAACGATTTAGTGTAATTACTGCAGAACATTTCTGCATATGAAGAGCAGTGTGCTATAAAAACATTATTATGTTTTAGTATTGTTGAAATAACTTCGCGGCTCATAAAAGCTCAATTAACCTTTGAATATGTGCGTGCCACAATGAGGCTCCTACCCAGCAGAGGAGATAAATAGATAAAAGCCTATGACCGATAACCGGAAGAACTGTTCTTGCGAGCTTTAGCACTGGAGAGGCGGTTATCATTTTTCGTAAACGGAGGCCAACTACCTTGGCGAAACCTCCGCATCCGGGGCGGCGACGGCTTGGGAGCCAACAACGGTTTCTGTGGCGGTCGTGGTGATGGTTTCCTCCGAGGTGGTACGGCCGCCGCTGGTGGTCTTCTTTTTTACCGGGGTGCTGGTGGTTTGGCCGCCGGAAGCAAGTGAGCGGGCTTCGGCATCATCCATCGGCACAGGGCCTCGGGAAACAACCCGCGAGTTGCTTTCGCTGGTGTATCGGTCACCAACGGAACGGGGCTGACTGGAGGCGCAGGAGGAGAGGAGAAGGAGAAGAAAAAGCGGAAAACCAGCGCGATAGCGCCTACTACCGAGGGAAGGGACAAATGTTTGGTGCAGGGAGCACAACCGGAGCGCCAGCGGAGTGATGCTGAAAACTGAAAGCTGAAATAGAGGTCGGAAAGCGGAAATGGGAGATCGGATAGCGGAGAGCGGAAACCGGAGTGGGTTTCGCGCAAAGGGCGCTAAGGACGCAAAGGTTGTAGAAAGGCGGATTTTTGAAAATCTGTGGATGAGGATGCGTGGTTTCATGTTTTGAGAGTTCATGGTTTTATTCCTTTGCGGGCTTTGCGACCTTCGCGCGAGGTTCTTCTGCTTGAAATCGCACAGGCTGGAAGCGTGTGCCACGGTGGGGAGAGGGGTTCGCGCAAAGGGCGCTGAGGACGCGAAGGTTGAAGAAAGGCGGATTCTTAAAAATCTGTGGATGAGGATGCGTGGTTTCATGTTTTGAGAGTTCATGGTTTTATTCCTTTGCGGGCTTTGCGCGAGGTTCTGCTGCTGGAAGTCGCATAGGCTGGAAGTGTGTGCCACGATAGGGAGAGGGGTTCGCGCAAAGGACGCGGAGGACGCCGAGGGGGAAGAAGAAATTTGAAGAGTTTTTACCACGGATAACTCGGATTCCCACGGATGGAATACGGGCAACAAGTGCCGGACAGGTTTGGGCTGATTTTTCTGGGGCTCCTTTATCTGTGTGAATCGGTGAAATCTGTGGTTCAATTTCATGGGTTTATTTCTTTGCGGGCTTTGCGCGAGTTCATTGTATTGAGGTTTTTGGAGGCTCTTCGGCTACGACTGCTGTGCGGGTTTCTTTGTGGAGGAAGAACTCGCGGAGTTCGTGTGCGCTGTGAATGGCGGGGCCGGTTTTGGGATGGGTTGCAGCCCATGTGCGGGTTTGCTCGCAGAGCCGGGCAATGTCGCCGCCTGCTTCGCGTGAGAGCGCATCTTTGACTTTCCAAACTTCTTCAAGGATGGGATTTGGTTTCATGGTATTAAGGTGACAAAAGTTCAAGTGGTGTGCAAACGGTGGGCAATTGCCATCCGTGTGTTACAGCCTCGCGCTCCAATCGGCGGAGGACGTGGGCATTTGCAAGGTGACGGCAGTTCCAGGTCAGGAGGTAGTCCGCCCCTGCATGCGCCGCTGCTGCAAGATGTATCGCATCTGAGCGCATGGTTTCTGGAATCGCACCTGTCTTCAGAAATGAAAGTGCTGTTTCTTCGATTGCGGGTTCGATCTGTATGACCGGGAATCCAGCCAATGCCGCCATGCGCTCTGCCGCCATCGTCGGATCTCCGGCAGAGGCTTCGCGGAGCGTTTCCACCGAAGTGACACACTGGTAGAGCGGGCGTTGTATTTCCCACCATTCGCGGGTTACTTCCTGGTGCGCTGCCAAAACCAAGTCGCGGCTTGGTTTCGCCACGAGGTAGCTGACAACGGTGGTCTCGATGTAAACCGTTTCAGACATACTTTACTGGACGACCGGGGTGGACTGGACGACTTGTTTGATGACAACCTTGGTCTCAAAGAACGGATCGGAGCTGTTGCCAGAGGATTCGGTGACGGTTTCCTCTTTTTTCGTCTCGCCGACCGGCTGCATTGTGCCTGTGCCTGTCTCCGAGAACGTGCGGGTCTCGATTTCGTCCTTGATTTCGGTCTTTTCGCCCCCGGAGTTCACGAGGTGGCGGGTCGTGCGGACGATGTCGGCGACCTTGATTTCCATCGTGACCGCGCAGGAGCCGTCGCTTTTGTATTTGATTGCGGTCGGGGTGGCGGCTTTGAGGACGTGGGAGAGTCCGGCAACGACCTTGTCGCTTTCGAGGCAGAAGTCCTTCACGGTGCTTTTGCCGTCGATGACGACGCCCATCATGCGACCGGCGAGGCGGCGGTAGCCGTCGAGTTCGGCGGCGCGTTTGGCCATGACTTTCTGGTGCCCCTCGGAGCCGGGGAGGGCGGCGTTGCCCATGACGTCAATGACCTTGTCGTTGACCTTGCGGGTGACGTTCGACGTGTCGGATACGGTCTTCATGCTGCCGTCCTCGAGGATTTTGCGTTTCGTGGCGCGTTCGAGGGTTTCCGTGACTTCCTGGATCTTGACCGCTCGGACGACCTGCACCTGACCGTCGGCGAGGAACTCGGGTTCGCCCACGTTGATGGCCCCGACGAGCGTGGCGCGGACGGCGTTGCCGATCTGGTCGTTTTCCAGGGCCAGGTCGGCGATGGAGGTGTTGGCATCGACCTTCATTCCGTAGATGCGCTCGATGAGGAGACGGTCACCGTCGAGTTCGGCGGCGCGGACGGCTTTGAGGCGTTCGCGGGGGCCTGCCTTCTCCCAAATCGGTGGGACTGAAGCGGCGGCTTCTTCGGTGGGCTTGACAGCGGCTTGGCCGGTGAGTGTGGCGGCGAGAACCGCCAGGAGGAACAATGTGTTTTTCATAGTGGTTTGGATTGCGAGGGAGAGACTGCCCGATTCCCGCCCCGGCTGGAATGATATTTTGAGCGAATGGCAGAAACCGCTGGATGAACGGCATAGTATTTTGATGAACGGAAAAATTGCAGGGGGAGAAGCAATCAGATTTCGCGCAAAGGGCGCAGAGAACGCCAAGACAGAAAGCTTCTGAGAGGAAGAAGAATGGCGGAATGGAGGGGGCGGCTGGATTTTTTGTCCACTGAATCCTTTGCGGGCTTGGCGGCCTTTGCGCGAGACTCTTCTTGTGGCATATGATAAATCATGCTCGCGCAGAGGGCGCATAGAACGCAAAGGAGGAAGGACCAATGAAGGAAAACGAGATTTCGAAAATTATTGTGCAGGCGGCGCTGGACCTTCACCGGGAGCTTGGGCCGGGGTTGTTGGAGTCGGTTTACGAGGCATTGCTGGCCGATCTGTTGAGCGAGCGGGGGCTGAGTGTTGAGAGGCAGCGACCGATCCCCATCGTTTTTCGCGGCAAGCGATTTGACGAGGGATTCCGGGCGGATCTGGTCGTGGAGAATCTTGTTTTGGTCGAATTGAAATCCATCGAGACGCTCGCCCGCGTGCATCGCAAACAGGTGCTCACATATCTGCGGCTTTCAAATCTCAAACTCGGCCTGCTGATCAACTTTGGAGGCGAGGTCCTCAGAGGTAACATTGAGCGGCTGGTCAACAAATTGGATGAACCGACTGCCTGAAATACCTTTGCGGGCTTCGCGCGAGATGAAATCTCAGAAAAGGGTTCGCGCAAAGGACGCGGAGAACGCAAAGGAAGAGAACACAGAAATGAAATTTCGAAGATTCTTGTGTCGCGGGCATTGCCCTCTGTGTTGTTTGCCATTTTTTCCTGTGCTTTTTTGCGTCCCTTGCGCCGTTGGCGCGATTTTTCCATGAAGTTTTCCAGAAGTCTGCCTGAAATACCTTTGCGGGCTTCGCGCCCTTTGCGCGAGTTCCTCATTCGCCTGCTCGTGCTGGCGGCCGGGGTGTATCTGATTACGCGGGGGCTCGCCTGGGCGCAGGGCGGAGGGAATTTCATTTCCCCGATTTGGCCAGCCTGCGGAATCGCGCTCGCGGGGATGCTCGTCTGGGGCGCCGGCATGTGGCCTGCGATTTATGTGCCGATGTGCCTGAGCAGCCTCGGTGCCGGGGATGCGGTGGCGTTTTCCATACTGGCTCCGGCGGGGCTGACGGCGGCGCTCTGGGGGGCGTGCCGTGGAGTCGGCAGCCTGAAATTCGACCGACGTCTGCCCGCGACGCGTGATGTGGTAATACTAGTGGTGGCCGGTGCGTTCGTGCCGATGGCTGTGGCGGGGCTGTGGAATGCGGCGATGCTGGTGCTCACTGGGATGATGGCGCATGTGTCGCTCATCCAGACGGCGCTCGTCTATGGGATCGCAAATGCCACGGGGG
>CAZSDC010000197.1:0-5849 GCA_964605515.1 uncultured Chthoniobacter sp. | reverse complement strand
TCGGGAACGAGCTTCCCGAGGATTACCTGCATCAGGTGTTCCCGAATATCGGGCACCGCAGGAACACCGGGATCAAGTATCACCGCATCACCGGCTCCGAAAACAAGGAGATCTATAACCGCGGATGGGCCATGGGCGCTGCGGATTCGCACGCGGGGGATTTCGTGCGCAACCGCGAGCGCCAGATCGATCACCTCCGCTCGATTCTCCCGGTCGAACCGCTTGTCCTCAGCCCGTTTGATGCCGAGCTGTTCGGCCATTGGTGGTTCGAGGGGCCGGAGTTCCTCGACCTTGTCCTGCGCAAGGCGGCGTTCGACCAGAGCGTTTTTCGCCTCACGACGCCGAGCGTTTACCTCTCCGAGAACCCGACGCTCCAGATGGTTGCGCCCTCGCCATCGAGCTGGGGAAACAAGGGATACTGGGAGGTCTGGCTCGACCACTGCAACTCGTGGATTTATCCGCATCTTCATGCCGCCGCTGCCCGCATGACGGCCGCTGCCCGAAAGCATGCAAAAACCCGCTCAAAGCTCATCCAGCGCACACTCAAACAGATGGCGAGAGAGCTCCTGCTGGCGCAGTCGAGCGACTGGGCGTTTCTCATGAAAACGGGAACCGCAACGGAATATGCCACCCAGCGCACGAAGGATCACCTGCTGCGCTTTACCCGGCTCCACGACCTGTTGGAATCCGACTCGAAAGACGAGGCGTTCCTCCTCGCCTGCGAGGCCCGCGACAATCTCTTCCCGGATATCAACTGGAAGTATTATATTTGAACCGGCGTGAGGACGGCATGGATACTTCTCGGCGCGGCTCTATTCAGCCTGTCGTCCATGTGGGGCGGGGATGAATTGGAATTTGCGGTGCCGGATGACGGCCGTATCACCCTGGGGGTCTTTAATGGGTCGGGAAAACTCGTGCGCATTTTGCACAAGCTCGCCAAACAAGGGGATTTTCACATCGGCGACAATGGACTCATCACTTCGTGGGATGGAAAAAATGACTCCGGTGAACGCGTGCCCCGCGGGCACTATTATGTCCGGGGCTACCTGATCGGCGAGGACGCGCGCGTCTCGGGCGAGGATTTTCTCTTTAACGACTGGGCGGCGGATCCGGGGTTTCCCGGCTTTGATAAGATCAAAGATTTATCCCTGCTCGAAAACGGAGACGTGATCCTGCTCGCGGGGGCTGGTTCCCAAAACCACCTGCTCGCCAGGTTTTCTCCTGACAAAGGGTTTCTCTGGTCCCGCAAGATCGAGCCAAAGGTCGCTTCTTTGCGGATTCCGCGGGGCCTCCGATCGACCGATTCCGCATTGCATCCTTTGAGCGGCTCGGTGCTAACATTCCTTCCACCAGCCCCGCATTTCAGCTTCCCGCCTCTGCTGGCTGCGAACTCTTCGCTCGCCGTTGTCATAACCGAGGGAGGAATCGGCATCTATTCACTCGACGATGGTCAGGAAAAAAAGTGGGGAGCCCAGGGGTCTGGTGTCCCGCCTTTTGCGCTGGCGGCAAACGACTCCAAGATATTCATAAGTTTCAGCGGCGGCCTGGTGGAGAACGCCCTTCCGGATCTCTCTCAGGAGATCGCTAAAATGATCCGCCCCCAGTATGCCTTCGCATTGGATGCCGATGCTTCCACGCTCATCGGCGCATCGTCTGATGGCGTTTGGATGCAGGCGGAATCGTTGAAGTCGATCCCCCTCCCGACCTCCGCGAAAAGCCTGGCTCTCGGAATGCCCGGAACGTTTTGGTTCATCGGCACCGAGAACGATGCGCCATTCGTCGGCCAAGCAACGTTTGCAGGCGAAATCCTCCGAGCTCTGCGTCCAACAGCCGGGGACCCTGAGCCGGAAAAAATCCGGGCCTCGCGGACCGCGGAAAAGTTTGCCGTGATCGAGTCGTCGCGAGGTCTCCAGCGGCTTCGGGTGATGTCGCGTGCGGAGAGCGGAGAGTGGACGATCGAATGGGAGAAGACGATTCGCGAGTCCACAAATTTCGGCTTCGTCGATGGCCAGCCTGCAGCAGATTGTGCCAACGCGGCGCAGGAGAAAACCCTGCGGTTCCGGCTCAAGGAAAACCCGCTCACAGGAAAGCGAGACTTTCTCACCGTGAGGGCCGAATCCGACCCGACCGGATCCCGGCTCGTCTCGCCGGACGGACTCCCTTTGGTGGACGTCAGCGTCCGGGGCGATCTCCGACGCACCGCCATCCATCGAGGGGACAAGCCCGAGGCTCTCCGTCTCCTTCAGGGCAACGGCTCGTTCGTCGAAGAGTTCTCCATCTCCGGCCTCGACGACATTTTGCCCCTCGACGCCGGCAGCATTGATATCCCCTGAGCAGCCTGTCATTTCCCGCTGGTTACAGGTGGGAAATCGGGTAGATTCACGGTCCTGTAAATGAAAGAACGCACTACGGATCCCCGCGTCAGGGAGCTGGCTGAAGAGGCGGCCACGGGCAAAGCCGCCGAGCTGGTCGCCGACCTGATCGAGACCTCGCTCAAGCTCGGGACAGACCACGCAAGCATCGCCGAACTCAAGCTCATGAGCCGGGCGCTGCGTGAAATGCGATACGCCGCGCGCGTGTTTTCCAAGTATCAGGGAACCCGCAAAGTCGCGATTTTCGGGAGCGCCCGCACGAAGCCGGACGAACCGGAATACCAGCTCGCAAAATCGTTCGCGCAAAAAATTGTGGCCCGGGATTTCATGGTCATCACCGGCGGCGGCGACGGGATCATGGGAGCCGCGCAGGAGGGCGCGGGCGCTGAAAAAAGTTTTGGCCTCAATATCCGCTTGCCGTTTGAACAACGGGCCAACGAAACGATCCACGGAGATCCGAAGCTCATTAACTTCAACTATTTTTTTACGCGGAAGCTGAATTTTGCAAAAGAGACCAACGCGTTCGTCCTGTTGCCCGGCGGGTTTGGAACACACGACGAGGGGTGCGAAATCCTCACTCTCATGCAGACCGGCAAGATGCCGATCGTGCCGATCGTCATGCTCGACCGCCAGAACGGCCACTACTGGGAAACATGGAGGAGGTTCGTCGTGAACGACCTGCTCGCCCACGGCCTTGTTTCGCAGACCGACTTCCACCTCTTCCACATCACGCACGATGCTGACGAAGCCGTGAGCATCATCACCGGGTTCTATAAAAACTTCCGCTCCTACCGCTGGGTGAGGGAAAAGATGGTCATCCGGATTCAGAACAGACTGACCGATGCGACGATCGAAGATCTGAACAAGCGGTTTGCGGGCATCCTCATCGCAGACCGGATCGTCCAAACAACGACGCTTCCCGAGGAGCGCGACGAACACCATCTCGCCGACCTCCCGCGTATCGTGCTCACCCCGGATAAGCACGATTTCGGGTCGATCCGGCTGTTCCTCAATGCCATCAACGAAGCGGAGACCGAACCATGAACCGCCGCAGCTTTATCGCAGCGCTCGCCGTGGTGCCCGCCGCCGCCTTTGCCGCCAAATCCCCGGCCAACCCCTCGAAGGTCTTCGGCAAAATCCAGTTCGTAACCAGTTTTCCCGATTATAAGGTGCAGGTCGTGGACAGCTTCCCGGACCTCAAAGTCCAGGTCGTCGATTCATTCCCCGACAAGCCAGGAAAATGGCAGATCGTGAACGCGTTCCCCGACTTCAAAATCCAGATCGTCTCGGCATTTCCCGATTTCAAAATCCAATTCGTGAACGCTTTCCCAGGCGCGGCGTGAGGGATCCGGGCAAATAAACGGCTCTTGCCCGGGAACAAAGCGAATGAACGCGAATAGCACCCGGCGGATAAGACAACCGGCGAGGACGCTAGCACACACCGAAAACCTCCGTCATGCAGACGATACTCGGGACGGACGTGACTGCGAGGTGAAGAACACGGACCCTCGGGACCAGCGCTGTTCCACGACCCGCCGCGAATCACCCGATATCTTTGTCCTCCGCCATCGTCATTCAGCTCGGGATATGTCTCGAGCGCGGCCTCCTCGTTCATGTCCGCACGATACCAGTCCCCGCACCACTGCCAGACGTTGCCGCCCATGTCACACAATCCGAACTCATTTGTCGACAGACTGCCGCAGGGCGACGTTTTGACATAGGAATCCACTCCCAGCGAGGGATCGTAATTCCCCGCTCCTTTCGGTGGAGGCCACTCATTCCCCCATGGGAATTTCCCGGATCCCACCGCCGCGCTCCATTCCGCATCCGTCGGCAACCGGTATTCCTGGTCTTTTCTGATCTTCCCATCCTTGCGATCCTTTTCTGTCAACCACGCGCAGAATGCCTTTGCATCCTCCCAGTTCACCATCACCGCAGGGTCTTCTGCCGTCTGTGCGAAATCAGGTTTCTTCCATTCCCGAGCCGTCGCTTCGCAAAACGCCTGGTAGTCCTTCACACGTGTGTCCCATACGCTGAAGAGCACACCGGTTCCCGGCACCGGCACGAATTTCATCCCCAGACCGTTTTCAAAGGGATTCTCCCTGGTGGCGCCGCCCATGTCCCTGCGCTGAGTGGCGATTTTCGCCTCTGCTGCCGCCCCGTCCGCCTGCGCGGCTGCCAGGCTCCGGCTTTTCTCCGCGGTGGTTTCCCTTTCCGCGCGAAGCCGTTCGGGCTCGGCATGCTTGCCTCCTTCGACCCCCGCGATAGGCCTAGTTTTCAGTGTAGTAAAGCGATACCACCAGCCGGCACTCCCTGCTGCGAGCAACAGCAAGCCAACAGCGGCAATCCGAGCGGCCTGGAATTTTGATTTTCGAGCTATTCCCGGAGGAAAAGGGCCAGCGGCGGCGGGAGTTGGTTCCCTGTTGAGCCGGCTCCAGACCTCGGCGATGGACTGCGGTCTCTGTGCCGGGTCCTTGGCCAGACAGGCCAGGATGGTCTCCTCCCACGAGGCGGGCAGAGGCTGGCTTGCGATCCCCAGCTCCGTGCGACGTTGACTGATCGGCGCGGGAAGTTCCTTCAGCACCTGCTGATAGATTTCTCCGGAATAAAACGGCGGCCTGCTCGTGAGCAGTTCGTAGAAAGTGGCTCCGAGGGAATACACGTCGTCCAATGGCGAAGAGGACTCTCCCTGCGCCTGCTGGGGGCTCATATAGGCTAGCCTGTCGTTCGAGCCGGCGCGCTGGATGGTCAGCCGGGTGATCGAGTCGCTGATCGAACGCGCAATCCCGAAACCCGCTACCTTGAGCCGTCCCAGCCGGTCGAGCATGAGGTTCGAGGGATTCAGGTCCCGATGCACGATGCCGGCGCCGTTGTGCGCGTATTCGAGTGCCGCGCAGACCTGCTTCGCCCACGGCATGATGTCCGGGGGCCTGAAGATCCTGTTCCACTGCTGCAACCGCCAAGCCGTGAGCGTGGCCCCATCCACATATTCCATTGCGACGGCAGCACACCCGGGCTCCTCCACGAAGTCGTAGGTGCGTACGATGTTCTCGTGGGTCAGCTCCTGGCTTTGGCGCGTCTCGCGCTTGAGATCATCGATCGCCCCGGCGTCCAGCCTCACCATCTCCGGCAGGAACTTCAGCGCCACCTCGCGATCCATCATCTCATCGTGCGCGAGCCAGACCAGTCCGATCCGGCCATGTCCTATGATGTGCTTGAGCCCATAATGTCCGAAGACCTTCTGCCCCCCGGCGAAGCGGCGGATCGTCTCACCGAATTCGAGATCTCCAGTGTCGCTCATGCTTCCTCCTGGCTAACACGAGGCAAGGAGTATGCCAAGTTTCTCACGGGGTTGTTTGACCAGCAAAGTGCTTCTCCATCGATTCGCTTCCTGAGCTTCTAATCCTTATGGAAATCCCACATGATTCGAGGGGAGCCGGCACTCGGATTCGAACCGAGGACCGACGGTTTACAAAA
>CAZSDC010000196.1:0-5889 GCA_964605515.1 uncultured Chthoniobacter sp. | reverse complement strand
AAAACCGCCCGCGCGCCAGGCAGTCGGCGTGGAAAACCGCCACCGGCTTGCTGCCATGGGATCGGGCCGTCATCTGCTCCATCATCCGGTCCATGTCGGAAAAGATGCGCGCCTCGTCACGCACCGTGAGCCACAGCTTTGTTCCGGTTTGAATCTCCGTCGGATAATGCATCGTCCCGTCCGCATCGCGGCGGGTCACCACGCGTAAAATGTGGGCATTGCCATACTCCGCAGCCAGCGCCTCCGGCAGTTCCTCGGCCAGCGCGCCGACCGGAATCGTATCACCGCAGGTGGCCGTGTCGGCATCGAATTCAAGCCGCTCCGTGAATGTCTGCCAGGCAGGCTTGCCATCCAGTTCGATGAGGCGCGTGCCCTCGGCGCGGGTGACTGTCATCGGCTCACCTGTGGCGAGAAATCCATGCGTCGCCTGGGTGTCCACACGCAGCGAGGGATCGGCAAACCCCACCGCCCACGCCGCATGCTCAAACACGCGGTCATCCACCATTTGGTAGCTCACCGCCCCACGCATGTTGTCCGATGATGTCGCCCCGAAAATGGTGACCCGGGGACCCAACACCGACTCGATCCCAGCAATGCAACGGTCATTGGCAATATCAATGCCCGATGCGAGAAAGTAGACCATATTGATACCCGGTTGCGCCGATTTCAATTGCTTCGCCAACTCAACCGACTTGTCGAAGGCGTTGCCCCCGTTGATGCCATCAACGTGCGCCACCGCCAGCTTCTTGCCGCGCACAGCCATGATCGCCACATCCTTAAGCGACTCGCTGACGCCTTCACGTCCGACGATTCCGCAGCATGACGCCCCGACTACCCTGGCCCCCGGTAGCAGCACACGCGCCTGGTCGATGAGCTCATGGTAATCGTGACCGATCGTCGCGTTCACAATGACAAGATCGCACGCCCTGTTGCGGCCAAGCGCGGACTCGATGCATTCTGAGATGGCATTCCGCGAGTTGACCATCCGGGTGCTGGCTGAAAAGAATTCCAACATTGTGGTGGATGTCCGGGCGGCGAACCCGAACTTTAGGACAACCGTAAAAACCCCGTCGCGAATGACAAGAAAATTCCGGATACGGTCACGACTTCACAGCAGTTGTCAATATGCGGGAAGGGCTGGCCCCATCAGTTTCGTCCGCCCCCTCTCCTAATGGGATTCCTGATCCGCAATTGACCTCCGACGGCATCTGCCCTCTGATGGGTTGGGAATGAACAACCGATATTTTGTGCTCGGGTCCGGACCTGCGGCGATGGCATGCGTGCAGGCGCTGCTGGCGCGCGGAAAGCGGGTGACCGTACTGGATGCGGGTGGCACTTTGGAGCCGGCGCGGCAGGAGGTTCTGGACCGGGTGGCCGGGCAGTCTCGTTCCGACTGGGATACCTCCGATCTGGCGATGCTGCGCGGCGAGCAGGAAAAAGGCCACGGCAAAATCCATCTGAAGCTCCTCTACGGATCCGACTACCCTTACCGAGACGACGAGGATTCGATGCAGACCGATCGAGGGGCGAGTCCGTTTCACTACTCGCTGGCGAGGGGCGGGCTCAGCAGCGTCTGGGGCGCGTCACTCCTGCCGGTCCATCCGGACGATATTGCTGACTGGCCGTTTCCGTATGAGGATCTCGTCCCACATTACCGGGCGGTTTTCGATTGGCTGCCGACCGCCGCGGGTTCGCCCGACGGGCTTGAAGACATCCTGCCATCGTATTCCCAAAAACCCGAGCCGCTCCGGTTTTCGCGTCAGATTGAAAGTTTTGTGGAGGATCTCGAAAAAGGCTGCCCCAGCGACATACGGTTCGGGCGTTCGCGGCAGGCGGTCTTTACCGGCGGGCGTAACGGCGGTCCGGGCTGCGTCTATTGCGGACTGTGCCTTTACGGGTGTCCCTACGGGCTGGTTTATTCGACGGCGCACACGCTTGCCGACCTGCGGCGCGACGGAAAGATCGAATACCTCGACCGCCAGCGCGTCGAGCGGCTCGACCAATCCGGCGGCCAGGTGACGATTCACACGACCGATCTGAAGACCGGCGGGGCCGTGCGATTCGAGGCGAAGCGGGTTTTTGTAGGGACCGGGATCCTGCCAACGGCATGGCTCGTCCTGAACTCGCGCGACGCGGTTGGAAAAAAGGTGGTGATGAAGGACAGCCAGTATTTCATCTACCCGTTCCTGCGATGGCCGTTGACCCGAGGGGTCGAGAGCGAAGAACTGCACACGCTGGCGCAGCTATACATGGAAATCCGGGACCCGTGGATCAGCAAGCACCTGGTTCATCTCGAAATCTTCAGCTTCAGCGACTACCTCAAACGCGCCCTTCTCCAGACCCCGCTCCGATTCGCCCTCGGCAACCGCTGGGCCGCCGAACAGTTTTTCGGCCGCGTCCTGATCATGCAGGGGTTTCTGCATTCGGACGATTCGCGGACGTTTTCGGTCGAGCTCAAATCCGGAGGAAGCCGCCGTCCGCGCCTCCACCTCGAGGCGAACAAATCCGGTCCCGGCTGGTCGCAGGCCGTCAAGGCCGGCCTGAAGCTTCTCGGCAACGCGCACCGGCTCCGTGGAGTCCCGATCCTGCCCGCGCTCCAATTTGCTGATCCCGGCCGCAGCTACCATTCGGGCGGCGGGTTTCCGATGAGAAAGTCCCCGGGCGAATGGGAGACCGACCCGCTCGGCCGGCTGCCCGGCTGGGACAGAATCCACCTTGTTGACGCCTCGACGTTCCCGAGCATACCCGCAACAACAATGGGGCTCAATATTATGGCCAACGCCCACCGTATCGGATCCGCAGCCGCCGGGCTATGAACACATCCACCGCGCGTATTGCCATCACCGGATCACGGGGCTACCTCGGCTCGACGCTTGTAAAGCACTTCCGCGACAGCGGGCACGAAGTGTGCGAGTGGCACCGCGGCGCAGCAGCCGGCTCACGCTACGAACTCGGCAACGATCCCCGATCCCTCGCCTGGACCGGCGTCGACGCGGTCGTCCATTGCGCCTACGATTTCCGGGCACGCGGATGGGATGAAATCCGGCGGATCAATGTCGAGGGCAGCCTGAACCTGATGCGGGAAACTGTCTCGCGAGGCGCGCGGTTTGTTTTTATTTCCTCGATGAGTTCCTACGACGGCTGCCGTTCGCTCTACGGAAACGCGAAACTCGCCGTGGAAAAGGAGGCGCTCAAAACCGGATGCGCGGCGATCCGCCCGGGCCTCATCTTCGGCGACCCGCCCGGCGGACTTTTCGCGACGCTGACCCGCGCAGCCCGCATGTCACCGCTAATTCCCATGATCGGCCTCGGCGCATTCCCCCAATATCTGGCTCACGACGGCGACCTCTCCAGACTTCTTCTGGCCGTGGCCACCGGGCAAATTGATTTCACCCCGCGTGCGCTCAGCTCCGCGCACTCAAAGCCAATTCTCTTTCGCGATCTTGTCCAGGCAATCGCCCGGAACCAGGGCCGCCGGATCGCTTTCGTCCCCGTCCCGTGGCGCTTGATCCACGCCGCCATGACCGGCGCTGAAATGTCCGGACTCCGGCTTTCCTTCCGCGCTGACAGCCTCGTCGGCCTCGTCTTCGCCAACCCCGCCCCGAATTTCGATCTCCCCGCCGGCTATTCGTTCCGGCCGTTTCCCGGAGTCCCGATAAAATGAAGCCGGTCTTTTTGTTCAGCGTGGACGTCGAGGAGTTCGATGTGGATCCGCCCGGGCGGCCGTTCCGGCGAACCCCCCTGCCCGAACTCCTCGCGGCCTACGTGGATTGGCTCGGGCAACAAAAGGCGACATTCTTCGTGGTTGGCGAAACCGCGCGGAAGTTTCCGGATGCGGTGCGGACGCTCCACGAGTCCGGGCACGAGTTGGCCTGCCACACCGATTCGCACCGGAGGCTGGACGAAATGACGCCAGGCACATTTCGCGACGACCTCGAGCGCAACCGCGATGCGATTCTTGCAGCGGCACCGGCGGCGACAATCACAGGATTCCGCGCTCCTGTTCTTTCTATGATCCCGGCGACGCAGTGGGCCTACGACGTGCTTGGCGAGCTCGGGTTTGAGTATTCGAGCTCCGTGCTCGCGGCCCAGAATCCGCTTTATGGTTGGCCGGGATTCGGCACAGTCCCCCGTCGGTTTGGCAGGGTCCTCGAACTGCCGGTCACAACCGGACGATTCGGGCCTCTGGTGGTCCCGTTCGCAGCCGGCACGTATTTCCGCTGCCTGCCGGCTTGGTGGCTGGCGCGACGATTCCGCGCTTCCGCCGCAGCCGGTCAGCCGGTCGTCGGGTATTTTCATCCCTACGATATCGATGCCGCCCAGGAACCCGTCATGAATCGCGGCGTTCGCGGGAGCCGGCTCATGAACTGCCTCCTCTTCATCAACCGCCACCGCATGCTCGCCCGCCTGAACTTGACACTTCGAGAGGGTTTCCTCATCTCCCCCTACCGCGATTATTTAACAGATGCCCCGGAAAAACTCAGCGGCGGCGGAAATTTCTCTGCCGGCTGAACCGGTTCCGGCCATCCATTCGCGGCTCGAGTTTCGGGGACTGCGGGCGGGGCGTCTCGCCGTTCGGCGGGACTTGGAATCCCTCGAGCGTGAGCCGTGCGATTTTCTGTCCGATAAAGCGCTCGATCGCGGCGAGTTTTTTCATCTCCTCGTGGGTGACAAGCGTGAACGCGTCGCCCGTCTGAAGTGCTCGTCCGGTCCGGCCGATCCGGTGAACGTAGTCCTCCGGGTGCTGCGGGATATCGTAATTGATCACATGGCTGACGCCGGCCACGTCGATGCCCCGCGCGGCGATATCTGTCGCCACCATGACCTCGTATTTGCCCGACTTGAATCCGTGAAGCGCCTCGATGCGCTGGTTTTGCGAGCGGTTAGCATGGAGGACAGCGACCGAGTGGTTGTTTGCGCGCAGCTTCTTGGCAATCTTGTCCGCGCCGTGCTTGGTCCTCGAAAAAATAATGACGCTCTGGTAGTCGGTCGCCGTGAGAAGCGCGAGCAGGAGATCAAATTTCCTAGAGGGATCCACGGAGTAAATCCCGTGCTTCACCGTGGAGACGACCGAGGTCGAGGCTCCGATCTCGATGCGCACCGGATCGCGCAGCGCGAAGTTCGCAAGCTCGGCAATCTCGGGGGGCAGCGTCGCGGAAAAAAACAGCGTCTGCCGATCTTTTGGGCATTTGGCAATGATTCGACGCATCGGAGGGAGGAATCCCACGTCGAGCATCCGATCCACCTCGTCCAGCACGAGGATCTCAATTTCGTTCAGGCGAAGCGTCCCCTGCTGGAGGTGATCCTCAAGCCGCCCCGGCGTCGCGACCACGATGTCCAGCCCGTCCTTGAGCGCAGAGCGCTGGGCCCCGTAACCCACGCCCCCGAAAATCGAGGCGACCCGGATGTCAGTAAATCGCGCAAAATCGCGGATCGCGGTTTCGACCTGCATGGCGAGTTCCCGCGTGGGCTCGAGGATCAGGCAGCGGCAGCGGCCGCGCGAGACCAACCTCTGGAGAATCGGTAGGCCGAAGGCGGCCGTCTTACCGGTTCCCGTCTGGGCGGACGCGATAACGTCCTTTCCTTCGAGGGCTGGTGGAATCGCCCGGAGCTGGATGGGCGTTGGATCCCCGTAACCCATCGCTTGGACGCCTTGCAGAATTGGCTTGGTCAGTCCAAGCGTTGAAAATGGCATAGGGTGGTGAACTTGGGGCCGCAGGGCCACAATGTCAACCGGCGCGAGACGCGGGCGCTCCACTACGCCGGCGGAACTCCATCGGGATCCGCGACTTCTTTGTCCCAGTCGGCATCCACGGCGGTATAGCTCAGGCAACTGATCTCCTCCAGGGAGGTGTTCCCGTTGAGCACCTGCTGGAGCCCCTCCTGATA
>CAZSDC010000195.1:0-5915 GCA_964605515.1 uncultured Chthoniobacter sp. | reverse complement strand
GCGGGCGGATCGTAGAGCCCGCCCGACCAGCGGACGAGGCCCTTGATGTCCTGCGCGGCGAGGAGGCTGCGGCTCACATCCGATGGAGATACGCCAAGATCTTCCGGCAGTTGGATGATCCCGCGCGCGCGGAGGGCTTTGGTTTCGCTTTTTTTGCGCTTCAATCCGACCGGCGTGTAGCCGGCGACGCCGCGGATCGCGGCTCGGCGTTCATCGATTGTGCGGCAGGCTGCGAGGTTCGCGATCCCTTCCTCGGTGACGACATGGGTGACATCGTCGCCGTAGATCATGACCGGAGCAACCCCATGCAGGGCCTTTTTGATCGAGGGATCCTGCGCGTCGAGCTCTTCGACAAATGTCGGAACGCGTCCGGACTGGAATGTCTCGGCAAGCTGGACGACGAGCTTGCGTCCGGGGATTGAGCCGGGTCCGGGGTTCGATTCGGCGCCAACCTTGAGCCAGGCCTTGGTCGGATGCCGGCGGCCCATCGGCTGGCAGCCCATGTTCGGCGCGCCGCCGAACCCCGTGATCCGCTTTTTGGAAACCGTCGAGGAATTTCCGTTGACGTCGATTTGCAGCGTGGCCCCGATGAACATGTCCACGCCGTAGTGCCCGGCGAGCTGGCCCATCGCGCGGTTCGAGTGGAAGCTCCCGTCGCGGCCGGTGTAGAAAATATCCGAGCGGGCGGCGGTGTAGCGTTCCATGCCGACCTCGCCGCCGACCGAGAACACACCTTCCACCCATCCCGACTCGATCGCCGGGATCATCGTTGGCAGCGGGTTCACCATCCAGTATTTGCAGATCTTGCCCTTGAGTCCGAGTTGCTCGCCGTAGGTCGGCAGAAGAAGCTCGATCGCGGCGGTGTTGAAACCGACGCCATGGTTGAGCGACTGGACCTCGTATTTCTGGTAGATGCCGCGGAGCGCGATCATCGCCATGAGGATCTGCACGTCGGTGATCGCCGCAGGATCCCGCGTGAAGAGCGCGGTGAGGTGCATAGGATACGGCGCTTCGACGATCAAGTCCACCTGGTCGGCCGGGATGTCGATGCGCGGGAGCGTGTCCACGATCTCGTTGACCTGCGCGAGCACAATGCCGTCGGAGAACGCCGTCGGCTCGACGATCGCGGGCGTGTCCTCGGTATTTGCGGCGAGATACAAATTCCCCTGGCGGTCGGCCTGCACGGCGGCGATGAGCGCTACGCGCGGCGTCAAGTCCACGTAATACCGGGAATAAAGCTCGTTGTAGGTGTGGATCGCCCCGACCGGGAATTTTCCATTGGCCAGCAACTGCGCGACCGCCTGTCCCTGTGGCCCGGCGTAGCAGAAGTCCACCTGGCGGATCAGGCCTCTTTTGAAAAGCTCGATGTGTGCCGGCAGGGTGAGGCACGACATCACGAGGTGGATGTCGCGGAGGTCTTTCTTTGTGAGCGTAGCCAGTTGGTTGGCCAAAAAGTCCGCCTGCTTCTGGTTGTCGCCCTCGAGGCAGAGAATATCGCCGGGTTCGATGATCCGTTTGAGAACCTCTGGCACGGATTTCGCGGAAACGAACTTGCCTTTCGCGAGAGCGCCGACGCGGCGAATCCGTTCCGCCTTGTTGCGGCGGCGGGTGTCCTTAGGGGCCGGTGACATCCCGCGTAACTTGCGACGCGTTGCTCCGGCGGGCAAGCAATAAAGAGCAAAATTTCCGTGTGGGGCAACCGCCCGGGGACGTGAAGTCAATGGAAGTTGACACGTGGACTGCCAGGCACCAGAGATATGCCATGAGAACCGTCAAAGACATCACGTTCGATTTGCTCCGCAAGCTTGGCCTGACCACGATTGTCGGCAACCCTGGCTCCACCGAGGAAACATTTCTAAAAAATTTCCCCGACGATTTTCATTACGTGATGGCGCTCCAGGAGGCGAGCGTCGTGGGGATTGCCGACGGGCTTTCGCAGGGTCTGGGAAAGCCGGTCGTCGTGAATGTCCACACGGGTGCAGGTCTTGGCAACGCGATGGGCTGCCTTCTGACGGCCTACCAGAACAAGACGCCGCTGATCATCACGGCCGGCCAGCAGACGAGGGAAATGCTTCTGCTGGAGCCACTGCTCACCAACATCGAGGCCATCAACATGCCGCGCCCGTGGGTCAAGTGGAGCCATGAGCCGGCCCGGGCCGAAGATGTGCCTGCCGCCTTCATGCGCGCCTATGCCACGGCGGTCCAGCAGCCGGCAGGACCGGTGTTTTTGTCCCTGCCCATGGACGATTGGGAGAAGGAAATGGAAGATGTGGATGTGTTCCGGACGGTCAGCCGTCGGGTCGGCCCGGATCCCGTGAGAGCGAGGGAATTTGCCGACATCATCGGTGAGAGCAGGAATCCGGTTCTGGTTTACGGTGCCGACATTGCGAGGAGCGGGGCGTGGGATGACGGGATTCGATTTGCGGAGAAACTCGGCGCGAAGGTGTGGGCGGCGCCATTTTGCGAGCGCACGCCGTTCCCCGAGGATCACGCTCTTTTTGCGGGGTCGCTTCCGGCGGCCATCGGCCCTATTTCCGAGAGGTTGTCCGGCCACGATCTGATCATCGTCATCGGGGCGCCGGTGTTCCGCTATTACCCCTACGTCCCGGGGAGCTATCTTCCTGCGGGAGCCAGGCTTCTCCAGGTTACCGACGATCCGGGCATGTCGGCGAAAGCGCCTGTCGGGGACAGCCTGGTATCCGACAGCGGGCTCTTTTTGCACGGAATTCTCCCGTTGGTCGGGCAGCGGAACGGGGCGGGGTCGCCGGAAGCTGTCGCACGTGCGAAGCCGAAAACTACGGACGAGCTCCCTTTGTCTGCCGATCGGGTTTTTGAAGTCCTCGCATCCCTGTGTCCTGAAGAATTTGTTCTCGTGGAGGAATCCCCCTCAAATGTCCTCGAACTTCAAAGGCGGTTTGTGATCACGAAGCCGGACACCTTCTACACGTTTGCCTCGGGCGGTCTGGGCTGGGACATGCCCGCCGCCGTCGGGTTGGCCATTGCCGAAAAACAAACCGGACGAAACCGTCCGGTGGTTGCCGTGATCGGGGACGGGTCGTTTCAATACTCGCCCCAGAGCATCTACACCGGAGTCCAGGAGGGCGCGCACGTGATCTTCGTCGTACTGCGCAACGAGGAGTATGCCATTCTCAAGGAGTTTGCAGTGTTGGAAAATACCCCGAATGTCCCATGGCTGGATTTGCCGGGTCTGGACATCGTGTCTCTCGGAAAAGGATACGGGGCGGCAACCGCGCTGGCCTCAACGCCCGAAGCAATCCGGAAGGCCTTTCAAGAAGCCCTGGAGTCCGGCGGGACAAGCGTTATCGAGATCCCGATCTCGGGAAAGCTGAAACCGCTCCTGGGATAAAACGAAATTGTAGGAGCCCCTGACGGGTTGCCGGGGCAGGATCGGATCGCGGATCGGATCCATGTTTTCCATGTGTTGGGATTCGTGGTGAAAGGCAGTGGCTGGCGCGCGCATCCCTCAACGGGTTCCTCCGCAGAGCAAAGAACGCCTTTGTGTCCGATCCATCCCGGCCCGGAAAAAGGATTGTCCGCAACTGTCCGCTTTGAGAGCGTGTCTTCCCATGGTGCCCAACCCGGTTTCTCTTGAAGAGGTGTCCCACCTGGCGCTTTCCGTCGGGCGGATCCTTTTTCAAAACAACGCGGACACGGAGACGGTGGAGGATTCCGTGCAAAGGTTCGCGAAGGCTTTCGGGTGCGACGCCCACCTTTTGGTGACGTATGAAGCTCTCCTGCTTACCGTTGGCATTGATGGTGGATTCCGGACCAAAACCGGCAATCGGGTGCCCACCATGATTGTCAACATGGCGGCAGTGGCCGCGGTGGAAACGCTGCTCTATGAGCTGGAATGTGCTCCGATGGGGATCGTGGACGTTCGGGCCAGGCTGGAGGAGATCGAGCGGCAGCCGCCGATCTACGGCCGCTGGATCGTTGTGGCCGGGCTCAGCCTCACGGCAGCGAGCCTGAGCCGGTTGTTCGGAGGCGATTGGCCGACATTTTTTATCGCATTTGTCGCCGGTGTCGCCGGCACCTTGCTGCGGCAGGAAACCGGGAGGCGCGGGTGGAACCTGTTCTTTGTGGCCTTCCTGGCAGCGATGGCCAGCGGGGTCATCGCCGGAGTGGCCGTGCTTTTCAAGTGGAGCGACATGCCGGCTCTCTGCCTCGTGGCGCCGGGCATGATCATCGTGCCGGGGGTTCCGCTGGTGAATTCCGTCCAGGACATGATCAAAAACCACATGGCCATCGGGATTTCGCGTCTGGGATTCGGCGTCCTGATCACGCTGGCCATCGCGGTCGGACTTTTTACCGCCACCGCTGTCACCGGGGTGCGGATTCCCGTCTCCGAGGCATCCCGGCTGCCTCCATTGGCGGAAGATGCGGCGTTCTCCGCGCTCGCCGCGCTCGGCTACCTTTTCCTTTTCAACGTGCCGGTGCGCCTCGCGTGGGTGGGAGTCCTTTGTGGCGTTGCGAGCCATACGACGCGCACGTTTTGTCTTCAGCACGGTATCGACATCGTGAGCGGATCGCTGATCGGCGCTCTGGCTGCAGGTTTTTTTGCCCATGGATTCGCCCGTTATTTCCGCGCACCCGCATCGGCATTTGCCTTTCCGGGTGTTGTGGCGATGATCCCCGGGGCTTTCGCTTTCAGGGCCGTCATCGGCTTCCTGGAGATCATCCGGGAGGGTTCCGCCGCCGCGCCATCGCTGGTCGCTGAAACCCTTGCCCTCAGCGCTTCCTGTCTTCTGATGGTCCTCGCCATCGCCATCGGCGTGGTGGCTCCCCTGGGGATCTTTACTTCGAGGCGGCCACGCTTGGGGAGGTCATCTTAGCCGGATCGACCACGCGGTCGTAATCCTCTGCGGTGACGTATCCGAGTTTCAAAGCGGCCTCGCGGAGTCCGAGGTCGTTGTCGAGGGCGTAGTGCGCGACGTGCGAGGCTTTGTCGTAGCCGATGATCGGGCTCAGCGCGGTGACGAGCATGAGCGAGCGTTCTACGAACATCTTGATCCGCTTCAAATCCGGCTCCGCGCCTTCGATGAGGAACTTGCGGAAATTCGTGCAGCCGTCCGCAAGCAGCCGGGTGGACTGGCAGATGTTGGCGATGAGGAGCGGCTTATAAACATTCATTTCCAGGTATCCGCCAGACCCTCCGATGCTGACGGCAACATCGTTTGCCATGACCTGTGCGGTGAGCATGGCGAGCGCCTCGCATTGCGTGGGGTTTACCTTGCCCGGCATGATGGATGAGCCGGGCTCGTTCATCGGGATGAGGAGCTCGCCCAGTCCGCAGCGCGGTCCGCAGCTGAGCAGACGGATATCGTTTGCGATTTTGAAAAGCGAGACCGCCAGCGTCCGGAAGGCACCGTGCAGGTGAACAAGCGCATCGTGCGCGCCCTGCGCGGCAAACTTGTTTGGGGCGGTGACAAATGGCAGTCCGGTCAACGCGGCGATTTCCGCCGCCGCGGCCAAATCGAAGCCGGGCGGGCAGTTGAGGCCGGTGCCGACGGCCGTGCCCCCGAGGGCGAGTTCGCAAACATCCGGGAGCGCCGCCCGTAGGCGCCTGACGTCGGCATCAAGCATTTCGGCATATCCGGAAAACTCCTGCCCGAGCGTGAGCGGGGTGGCATCCTGCAGGTGGGTTCGCCCGATTTTTACGACGTCTTTCCACGCGTGGGCCTTGGTCGAAATGGCATCGCGCAGCGCTTCGACGGCCGGGATCAGCCGCGCGTGGGTACCCGTTGCGGCGGCGATGCACATCGCCGACGGGAACGAGTCGTTCGACGACTGCGACATGTTCACGTGGTCGTTCGGATGAACGGGTGACTTGGTTCCGATCCCGGTGCCCGCGAGCTGGCAGCAGCGGTTCGAGAAGACCTCGTTGACATTCATGT
>CAZSDC010000194.1:0-6021 GCA_964605515.1 uncultured Chthoniobacter sp. | reverse complement strand
TAATGCCTTGGTGTTGCTGGGGGGAGATCCCGCGGTGGCGCTCGATCTGGCCCCCTCCGCCGGGGCGCCCGCCGTGGATCCTTCCGGGGTGGTCCAGCTGCGGCTTCTGGACCCGAGCCTGACGGCGTCGAACGTGGCGATCGCGTTGGCCAACGGATGGGTGAACCCCTCCAGCTCGGGCCAGCCTGCCTCGAAATTTTATTACGTCAATGCCGGAACCGTCACGCAGACAGCGCCCGGGGGGTATGACGGCCACGCGAGCACTGTTTCCGCCGCCATGGTCGGCAAGGGTACCGGCGGGAACCCTCTGAACTGGCAGAACAGCATGGCCCCGGGCATCGGGGCGTTTTACAGCTACTCCGACGGCGATCTCATCAATTACAACATCATGGGAGTGAATCCCCTCGCCGGGGGGGTGCGGATTGTCTCCCAGCCTTTTGGTCTATGGGGGGCCGCCTGGGGGTATACCGATCTCACCAATGAAAAGTTATACGCTCAGATGTACGACAACTTCGCGGCCGCCCAAAACGTCCTCTTCGTCAGCAGTTCCGGCGGGGCCAGCCAGAGCCCCGCGAGCATGTACAACGGCTTGTGCGTTGATACCAGCACCACCCCGAATGGCCCAACCTTCGACGGGCGCGTGTACAAGCACCTCTATTACCCGGTGGGCACCAGCAGTGCCGCCGCGGGATCCATCGGAGGCGAGGCAGCCGTTCTCCTGCAAGCGGCAACGCGGGGCGACGGCGGCGCGGGAACAGCCACCGCAGCCTCCGACATCCGGACGCTCAAGGCCCTGATTCTCAATGGGGCGACCAAGGATATCGGTTGGAGCAACTCCTCCACCGTGCCTTTGGATGTGAACCAGGGAGCGGGCATGGCGAACGTATTTAATTCCTATACCCAGCTGGCCGGGGGCAAGCTCGCCCCCGGAACGATGTCGAGCCTTGCGGGATGGGATCTGCGTTCGTTGACCTCGGCGGGGGCCGATGCAAACAACAGCTACAACTTCAGCCTTAAAGATAATCCGATGTTCCCCAGCATTACGCTGGCGAGCACGATTGTCTGGAACCGGCAATACGGCCAAACCGATATCAACCATCTCACCTTGGAACTGTATAACGCGGATACGGGAGCCGTGGTGCCCGGAGCAGCCAGCCTGAGCACGGTGGACAATCTGCAAATGATTTATCTGCCCACCATCGAGGCGGGCAATTACCAATTGCGTGTCAACAAACTCTTCAGTTCGGGCCAGGTCAGCGCGGATGAAATTTATGCTTTGGCCTTTTCCGCTTCGGGCAGCTATAATTTTTATAAACCGGGCGATCAGGTTTGGAGCAACCCCATCAGCGGGAGCCTGCCCGTGATCAAATCTGCTCCAGGTCTGCTGACGTTGACTGGGAGCAACTCTTATACCGGAGGAACGATCATTACCACCGGCACATTGCGCGCGGGCAGCGCCTATGCCATCGGAAGCGGCAAAGTGTCGGTGGACGGGGCGCTTGATCTCGCCGGGCAAAGCATCTCGGTGGAGTCTCTTAGCGGCAGTGGCCAGATCTTCAGCAGCGGAACCGGCAATGTGTCGATTGGGCTCAATCTGGTGTACAACCTTTTTGAAAACACAACCTTTACCGGGCAGATCAGTGATGGCTCGGCAAAGGTCGGCCTAACCGTGTTGGGAGACGTAAAGCAAGTTCAGGTTCTTGGGGGGAGCAACACGTATTCAGGAAAAACCGTGATCGGCGGCGGGCAACTGAGTGTCTCATCGCTCAACCTGGTCGTTGGCGGCACTGATCATAGCAGCCTCGGCGCGCCTCAAACGGTGGAAGACGGGGTCATTGATATCGGCTCCAGCAACAGCGCAGGAACGTTGCTTTATACCGGCACCGGCGAAACCACCGATCGCGTCATCAATCTCACCGGGTCGGCAAGCCTGAATCAATCCGGCTCAACCGGGCTTTTGAAATTCACCAGTGACTTAAGGGCCACAGCAGCGGGAAGCAAGATTCTCACCCTGGCCGGGTCCACGGCGGCGATGGCGGAGATCGCAGGCTCCATCGTGAATGGGTCGGGAACAACAGGCGTGACCAAATCATCCTCCGGCACTTGGATTCTTTCCGGCTCCAACATTTATACTGGGAAGACGACCATCAGTGGCGGAGTGCTCCGGGCGGATAACGCTTTCGCCATTCCCGGCGGCCTCGGAACCACGGGGGGCACCAGCGCGTTGGTTTTCAATGGCGGCGTTCTCGGATTGGCGCAGGGCGATTTTACGCGCAGCCTCGCTGCGACCACGAACGCAAGCGGGGTCAATTTCACAGGCGCGGGCGGTTGGGCCGCTTACGGCGCCGATCGCGTGGTCAATCTCGGCGGGAATAGCGCCACGATCACCTGGGCGACGGCCAATACCGGGCTTAACGCAAAGACCCTCATCCTCAGCGCCTCGAACGCAACCCACATGGTGGATTTCCAGAACTCGCTCGACCTGGGTTCCTCCAGCCGAACCGTCCAAGTGGATGATGGGGCGGCGGCGGTGGATGCCCGTATGAGCGGGAGCCTGATTGGAACCGGGGGTCTGAACAAAACCGGCGCTGGAATGCTACGACTCTCGGCAGCGAACAGCTATACAGGCGCAACCAGCATCGCGGCCGGAGGAATCATCTTCGCAAGCCAGTCGGCGCTCTATGGTTCCACACAGGCCAACTGGACGCCTTCGAGTATAACCATAGAGTCCGGGGGCGCTCTGGTTCTTGGGGTGGGCGACTCGGCCGCGGGCTACTTCGATGCTGCGGCGATTGGCACCTTCCTGGATTCCACGCACATGGGCCTGAGCACCACAACCACCGGCTTCAAGACCGGCGCCAGCTTCGGTTTCGACACCAGCAATGTCAGTGGAGGAACGTTCACCTATTCACCGGCGATCACGAATATCGGGACCTCGGTAAACGGTTTTGTGAAAGCCGGCACGGGCACCCTGATTCTGCCAACCGCCTGCACCTACACCGGCACCACCATGGTCATGGGCGGCACGCTCCAGCTTGGAAGCGGGATAAGTAACGTTTCGCTCTCTTCTACCACGGTATTACTTTCCAATAATGCGAACCTGACCTACAACAACCCCGCCAGCTCCGACTTTAACGTTGCCACCAGCATCACCGGCAATGGCAGTTTGAACGTGACCAGCGGGGCCAACACTTACCTCAACAACAATGCCGTTTACGACACAACCGGCTCTCAGGTCTGGAATTTCACAAAGATCAGCGGAACCAACTCCGGATTGAACGTTTACTCGAACGGAAAAGCCACCTTGCGCTCGGGAGGCAATATCAGCGTGACCGGTTATGTGGGCTCCGCAAGCACCACTCTGCCCGGATCAGTGACTTACGATACCTCTGCTGGAAACGGCAATATCACCCTCCAAACCGCCAGCGGGGTGAGCGGGATTTCAAACAGGCTAAACTACCAGACCATCAATGCGGGCAACGGGAAGGTGACGCTCAGCGACTTCAACAACAATCCATTTTATGGCGCCTATTCGGCGACCACCATAACAGCGGGAGCCCTAGACTCGAGCGCAACCCTTTCCATGGGGACTCTGGATATGACCCTGAATTCCCCCAGTGTCAGTTCGACCTGGTCGGGCCTCATTTCAACCTCCGGCAATTTGATCCAGCGGGGTGCCGGCACCTTGTTTCTTTCAAATGCAAACACGTTCACTGGAACCACGACGCTCTATTCCGGCACTCTGGTTGCCGCCAACCGGCTTGCGCTTCAAAATAGCCTTTTTGATACAGGCACGGGCTCGGGGACGCTGAAGTTTAATGACGTCTCTCCCGTGCTCGGAGGGCTGACGGGCAGCGCCCACCTCGCCTCGCGGATGGGAGGCTACGCCAGCTTCACCGATTTGACCCTCAACACCCAGACTGGCGCAAACTACTCCTACTCGGGCAATATTACCGATGGAGCGCCAGCCATGCGGCTCATTAAGAGCGGCCTCGGAACCCAGGGGCTCGCCGGTACGAATACTTATACCGGCGAAACGCTCTTGAGCGCAGGCGTCCTTCGCCTTGATAGCGCTAATGCTTTGCCGGGCGGGATCGGCTCCTCCGGCGGTTCCAGCGCATTGACGTTCAACGGAGGCGTCCTCGGGTTGGGCGCGGGCGATTTCACGCGCAGTCTCGCTGCGGCGGGAACCGTGAGCGGAGCGAACTTCACCGGCACAGGCGGGTGGGCCGCTTATGGCGCCGATCGCGTGGTCAATCTCGGCGGGAATAGCGCGGTCATCACTTGGAGTGCAGCCAACACCGGGTTCAACGGCCAAACCCTGATCCTCGGAGCTTCCACAGCCACCCACATGCTGGATTTCCAGAACTCAATCAACCTGGGCAACGCCGCGCGAACGATCCAAGTGGACGATGGCGCTGCGTCCGTCGATGGCCGGTTCAGCGGAAATCTCTCCGGAATCGGAGGCGCGTTAACCAAGACGGGGGCCGGGGTGCTGTCGTTAAGCGGCTCGAATTCTTACACCGGCGTGACCACGCTCAGCGCAGGCGTGGTTCGGCTGGATAGCGCTGACGCCCTGCCGGGCGGAACAGGCACATCCGGTGGAATCAGCGCGCTGACCTTCAATGGCGGCGTCCTTGGGCTCGCATCGGACGATTTCACCCGCAGCCTCGCCGCAGCGGGAACCGTCACCGGGGCCAACTTCACCGGCGCGGGCGGATGGGCCGCTTACGGCGCAGACCGGATTGTGAATCTCGGCGGGAATGCCACTCCTTCAAAAATCACCTGGGCGACGGCCAATACCGGGCTTAATGGCAAGACCCTCATCCTCAGCGCCTCGAATGCAACCCACATGGTGGATTTCCTGAACCCGCTCGACCTGGGTTCCTCCAGCCGCACCGTCCAGGTAGACGATGGCGCGGCTACGGTGGATGCCAGATTTAGTGGCATCATCTCCGGAACCACCAATGGCGGATTGATCAAAACCGGATCAGGACTCCTGGCTCTCGCCGCAGCCAACAGCTACATCGACAGCACGACAATCAGCGCTGGCGTGCTCCGGCTCGATAACGCCAATGCATTGCCCGGGGGGATCGGCACCTCCGGCGGGCTGAGCGCGTTGACTTTCAATGGCGGGGTCCTTGGGCTTGCATCGGGCGATTTCACCCGCAGCCTCGCCGCTGCGGGAACTCCCACGGGTGTCACATTTTCTTCAAATGGCGGCTGGGCCGCATACGGTGCGGATCGCGTGGTGAACTTGGGCGGGAGCAAATCGAGTATCGACTGGGGAACGGTGAGCACCGGGCTCAATGGCAAAACGCTCATTCTTGGCGCGTCCACGGCCACCCACATGGTGGATTTCCAGAACCCGCTCGTTCTGGGCACCTCCGCTCGCACGGTTCAGGTCAACGACGGGGCGGCAACAGTCGATGGCAAACTCAGCGGCAACCTTTCCGGTGCGGGAGGCGGTCTGACGAAAACCGGGGCTGGACTGTTGGCGCTGGCAGGCTCCAACTCCTACACTGGGGTGACCACGCTGAGCGCAGGCGTGCTTCGCCTGGATAGCTCCGACGCGTTGCCCGGTGGCACGGGCTCCTCCGGCGGGGTGAGCGCGTTGACCTTCAACGGCGGCGTCCTTGGGCTCGCATCGGGCGATTTCAACCGCAGCCTCGCGCGGGCAGGAACCGTTAGTGCGGCCAACTTCACCGGCGCGGGCGGTTGGGCCGCTTACGGAGCTGATCGCGTGGTGAACCTGGGTGGAAGCGGTGCTTCCATAACCTGGGCGACCTCCAATACCGGGCTTAATGGCAAGACCCTGATCCTCAGCGATTCCACAGCGACCCACATGGTGGATTTCCAGAACCCGCTCGACCTCGGGAATGCGATGCGGACCGTTCAGGTCAATGACGGAACGGCGGCAATCGACGCCAAACTGAGCGGCAACCTTTCTGGTGCCGGAGGCGGTCTGACCAAGACCGGCGCGGGGGCGCTCACGCTCTCCGGCTCAAATTCTTATACCGG
>CAZSDC010000193.1:0-6053 GCA_964605515.1 uncultured Chthoniobacter sp. | reverse complement strand
CTGCTGATCACCCGCACGGTCTTCCGCTGGCTCGTGGACAAAGACCTGCTGAAAAGCATCTACATGATGGACATCGCCCCGAAGCGGAAATTCGATTTCCTCGGCAAGCGCTGGGCGGCGGCCGTCTTTTCACTGGTATTGATCGGCGGTTCGATCGGGGTTTTTGCCCTGCGCGGGGAGAATAATTTCGGCATCGATTTCCGGGGGGGCGACCTTCTGACCGTGGACTCAACCAAGCCGGTAACTGTTGCGGAGGCCCGCAAAGCCGTCAACAACCCGGAGGTTGTCATCCAGTCGGAACATGCAGGCTTGAAGGAACTTCTGACGTTCCGCAGTGCCCAGGGGACATCGGCTTCCGTAGTCTCGAAACTCAAAGAGGCCTTCCCGGACCGTGGGATCACGGTGGTAGGACAGGACACTGTCGGCGCACAGATCGGGATGGAATTCGCCAAGCACGCGGTTTTTGCCCTGGCGCTCGGAATTCTGGGCATCTTCATCTACGTGACCATGCGCTTCGAATTTTCGTTTGCGCTCGGTGCGGTGGTCGCGCTTCTCCATGACGTGATCATCACCATCGGGGTATTTGCCCTCACTGGAAGGGAGCTTTCGCTCGTGATGGTTGGCGCCGTGTTAACCATCGCCGGCTACTCGATCAATGATACCATCGTGGTTTACGACCGCATCCGCGAGGGCTTGAAGCAAGGGGCCCGCGGATCGATCCAGACCCTGATGAACAACAGCATCAACGAGACGCTCGGTCGCACGATCCTCACAGGAGGCACGGTGCTCCTTTCTGTCGGCGCACTCTTTTTCTTCGGCGGGGCGGTCTTGCGGGACTTTTCGTTCGCGATCCTCATCGGGCTTGCCATTGGCACCTACTCCTCCGTCTTCGTCGCGGCCCCGATCGTGCTGTGGTCTTCGAAAATTCGCGGGAAGAGCGTCCGCCGCGAGGTTCTCGAAGGCGGGTCCATCAAACAGGTCTGACCGGAATCCGTCTTGTCAATCCGGTCCCGCTCGGCTAGCGGTGGGGCCATGAAAATTGCCAGACTAGTTGCCGCCGCAGTCACAGGAGCCGCCCTCTTCACGACCGCCTGCCAGAATCTGACCCCCGGAGAAAATGCCGCCGTCTTCGGCACCGCTGCCGGACTTGCCACCGGCATCCCGCTTGCCGCAACAGGCGTCAATTCATCGATCGCTATCCCCGTAACCGCCGGGGCGGCGGTGGTCGCGGCCGGTGCCGCCTACATCATCTCCAAGCAACAGGCCACGGAACGCCAACGAAAAATCGCCGAGCAGCGAGCCCGCCTGTACATCGCGCGCCAAAACCAGCAACTCGCGGCCCAACCGGCTGCAAAAAAAGCAAAACCCGCCCGTTACATTGCCGTCCAGACAGAAAAAAGCGAGCAGTCTCAGGGCAAGGCATCGGTCATGGTTTTCGACACGCAAACCAACGAGGTGGTGGGAAACAATGTCTATGATTTGAAATCCGCCCCGCAGGTCGGGCAAACCGCAAAATTTGACACCTACTCCGCTCAATACGTCGGAGCAGGCAACTGATTCCGCCGGTGTCAATATGATTTTTGTGACGAAATTGTAACAATTCCCCGTTGGAGCCCGCGAGGTTCTGGCCTTTAACATCACGACTCACAACTCACATAAATGAAACTCTCAAAATTCGTCATCGTCGTCGGATCAGCCGTTCTCGGCATCGCGTCCCAATCCTCCGCCCAGCAACTTTCGGGAGCTGGCGCTTCGTTTCCTGCCCCGCTCTACCAACGCTGGGGAGTTGAATACAACAAGCTCCACCCCGATGTGCAGGTGAACTACCAGTCGGTTGGCAGCGGTGCTGGGGTCAAAAATTTCACCGCCGGCGTGGTAGACTTCGGCGCGAGCGACGCCGCGATGAGCGACGCCGAGATTGCAAAGGTAGCCAAGGGGGTTGTGTTGATCCCCGCAACCGCCGGCGAGATTGTTTACACCTATAACCTCCCCGGGGTGGACAAATTGAATCTCTCCCGCGAGGCCATGGCCGGGATTTACCTCGGAACCATCACAAAGTGGAACGACCCTGCAATCGCCAAAGCCAACCCCGGCGCAAAGCTCCCCGACCTCGCAATCCAGGTCGCCTACCGTTCGGACGGCAGCGGCACAACCTACGTGTTCACCCAGCACCTGTCCGCGATCAGCAAAGATTTCAAAGAAAAGATCGGCACCGACAAATCGGTCACCTTCCCGGTGGGGGTGGGCGGCAAAGGGAATGAGGGCGTCACGGCCTTGGTGAAGCAGTCGCCGGGAACGGTCGGCTATGTGGAATACGGCTACGCCAAAGGCAACGGTCTCGCTATGGCCAACCTGGAGAACAAAGCCGGAAAATTCGTCGCTCCGGGCAATGAAAGCGGTGCCTCCACCCTCGCAAATGTTCAGTTGCCGGAAAATCTCCGCGTGTGGCCCGTCGATCCCGAGGGTTCCACTGACTACCCGATCGCCAGCTTCACATGGCTCCTGCTCTACACGAAGTATGACGATGCCGCGAAGCTCAAAGCCCTCAAAGACTTTGTCACTTACGGCCTCACCACAGGACAGGGTTTCTCCGAGGAACTCGGCTACATTCCCCTGCCCGCTCCGGTGCTTGAGAAGGCAAAAGCCGCTCTCGCCACCGTCCAATAGAGCCGGCAGAACAACCCGCCAAGAGCGTGTCAGAACAGGATCCAGAAAACCGCGCCATCGCAGAGATGCGCGTGGGACCGGACTTGTTCCATCTCCTGTGCTGGGTGGCTTCGGCAGCAGCCGTGGCCACCCTCGGGTTGATTGTTTACGAAATCGTCTCCGGCGCATGGCCTGCCATTCAGAAATTCGGCATCGGATTTCTCACCAGTTCATCCTGGGTGCCAAACCGCGAAAGTTTCGGCGTCTTTCCTTTTATTGTCGGCACAGCGGCCAGCTCGCTGATTGCGATCCTCTTTGCTTTTCCTCTCGGCCTTGCGATCGCCATCTTTCTCAGTGAAAACTTCCTGCCTCTGCCGGTGAGGCAGGCCGTGCGCTTCGTGGTCGAGATGCTCGCGGCGATCCCGAGCGTTGTCTATGGCCTCTGGGGCATCTTTGTTGTCATTCCGCTCGTGAAGGTTTTCGGGGCGTGGGCGGCCTCGGCTTTTCAGAGGATCCCCGTTCTTGAGACCCTGTTTGCCCCGCCGGCTTATGGGAACTCGATGTTGACCGCCAGCATTGTTCTCGCACTAATGATCCTGCCCACGCTGACCGCTATTTCCCGCAGTTCGCTGACCGCTGTCCCGAAGACCCTCCGCGAGGGTGCCTACGCACTCGGAGCGACGCGTTGGGAAGCAATTCTGGGAGTTATTCTCCCGACCGCCGCTCCCGGTGTTGTGGCTGCAACGATTCTGGCCCTCGGTCGCGCCATGGGCGAGACAATGGCCGTCGCCATGCTCATCGGCAACAGTTCGCGCCTGTCCTGGTCGCTCCTCTCACCCGGCGGAACGCTCGCGGGACTTTTGGCCAACCAGTTTGGTGAGGCAGAGGGCATGCAGGTCAACTCCCTCATGTTTGCGGCCCTGATCCTTGTCGTCATCACCCTCTGCGTGAATCTTCTCGGCGAGGCGGTGCTCCGCTACACCCAGAAACAAACGGCGGGGATCCTCTGAGGCCATGGATAACATCGTCACTCACGCGCCGGATTTTTTTCACGCCAGCCACGCCGAGTCGACCAAGGTGATCGCCCGGTCGATCTGGAACCGCATTCTTAGTTCCCTCTGCGTCGTTCTCTCGCTCCTGACCCTGATTCCTCTGGTCTCAATTGTTTTCCTGGTTTTGAAGAATGGTCTCCCGCTTCTGCATTGGAGCATTTTCACATCACTCCCGCCGGCTGCGGGCATGGTTGGCGGCGGGTTCGGCAACGCGGTAGTGGGAACGATGGTGATGGTTGGGCTGGGGCTCGCCATATCCGCCCCCATCGGCATCCTCTCGGCGATCTACATCAATGAGTATGGTCCTTCCAGCCGCCTGGCCCAGGCGGTGCGTATCGTTGCGAAACTCCTCACTGGGATCCCCTCGATCATCTGCGGTGTTTTTGCCTTTGCGATGGTCGTGGCCACAACCGGCGGCTTCTCCGCCTACGCAGGCGGCGTGGCGCTCGCAGTGCTGATGCTCCCGACAATCCTCCTGACCTCTGAACAGGCACTCATGGGCGTGCAAAACGCCTTCCGCGAAGCCTCCTATGGTCTGGGAGCCACAAAACTTCAAACCATTGTGCGGATCGTCCTTCCGGATGCCCTGCCTGCCATCATGACCGGGATCATGCTGGCGGTCGCACGCGCTGCCGGGGAGACTGCCCCGCTGATATTCACCGCCCTCTTCAGCCAGTTCTGGGCAAAATCCCTTTCGGAGCCCACGGCCTCGCTCTCGGTGCTGATCTACAATTTCTCGACCGTACCGTTCCCGCACCAAGTCCAAATGGCATGGACCGCCTCGCTCGTCCTTGTCGCCTTTGTCACCCTCGCCAATATCGCCGCCCAACTCGCATTTTCAAAAAAGCAATAGCCTTGCGGACAGCGGAATATCCACCGACATTATGACCGACACCACGACATATTCAGCAGGCGTTAAGAGTCAGGCAGCCGGACGCCCGGATTTCCTGACCGTGCGCGAATTCGATTTTTTCTACGGGAAGAAGCAGGCGCTTTTTGACATCAACATGGACATCCCGGAAAAGCAGGTGACCGCGTTCATCGGTCCGTCCGGGTGTGGCAAGTCCACGCTGCTAAGGAATTTCAACCGCATGAACGAACTCATCGACGGCGTCAACCACTCGGGCGACATCCGTCTTCTCGGGCAGAGCATCTTTGACAAAAGCGTGGAGGTGATCGCGCTGCGCCGCTGTATTGGAATGGTCTTCCAAAAATCGAACCCTTTTCCGAAATCGATCTACGAGAACGTGGTTTACGGTTTGCGGATCAGCGGCGAAAACAACAAGTCCGCGCTGGACGAGGCGGTAGAACGCAGTCTGCGGGGCGCGGCCCTCTGGGATGAGGCGAAAGACCGCCTGCACGAGAGTGCGCTCGGTCTCTCGGGAGGCCAGATGCAGCGGCTTTGTATCGCACGGGCCATTGCGAACCGCCCGAAAGTTCTCCTCATGGACGAGCCCTGCTCAGCCCTCGACCCAATCGCCACGATCAAGGTTGAAGAACTCATCCACGAGCTCAAACAGGAATTCACCATCGTGGTCGTCACCCACAACATGCAGCAGGCGACCCGCTGCTCGGACAAGACCGCATTCTTCTACCTCGGCAAGCTCGTCGAGTTTGCGGAGACCCAGAAAATCTTCTCCAACCCCGTGCAGAAGCAGACCGAGGACTACATCACCGGTCGGTTCGGTTGAGCAGACTACTGCAGCACCATCTCCTCGGTCGAGAGCCGGCGCTTCAGAAAGATCAGCGTGTCGATGGCATCGGTGAACCGCCGGGGATCTTCGGCGAACAGGCCCGATCGCGCGTCGTCGATGAACTTCGCAAAAAACTCGGCGACCTCCCGGGTTGCGATGCGTCCGCTGCTCTGAGCAGAAAGGTCTCCATAGGGCCAGATCTCGAGAAGGCGCCGCTCCACAGCGCCCGGATCCGCAAGGAGTTCCCGGATTTCAGAGGCGGTCGCCGATTTCTCCCAGGCGCATCCGCGGGTAACGAGCTGTAGGGAGGAGACGGCGAGGAAAAAAAAGTCCGTCAGCTTGTCGAGGTGGGAAAAGATCCTGCTGTAGGAATCGAGATCGATCGCCTTGAACTGTCCGCGGCGGCTCATCATGACGTTCCCGTTTTTTAGGTCGTTAACCGCATACCCGAGCTGGTGAACCTCCTCGAGCCAGAGCGCCGTGCTGGTGAGCAGGTCCATGATGTGGCCCAGTCCCGGCGGAGCGATAAAGGGCGGAGATTTCCGGTCCTTGCGCCAGGCCTCTCCAGTGCCCCCGCTGAGGGATTTCAGGAATTCGCGTCTGGCGTCATCCTTCGAGGACCGCCCGGATTTCGGGCGCAGGATGCTGGCGTGCTCGCTGC
>CAZSDC010000192.1:0-6094 GCA_964605515.1 uncultured Chthoniobacter sp. | reverse complement strand
TGATCGGCGGGCTTTTTTCCTGCAACTCCTGGATGGCGGTGCACCAGATCACCGACGTCTTTGGGCTCAAGGACCGCTTCAACATCCCTGGTGCCGTGGGCGATGCGAACTGGACAACGCGCGTCGAGGGGACCCCTGCTGCGTGGGACGCCCTCCACAAGGACGCGGTCACGTTTGTCGCCTCAGCACTGAAGGTGTCCGGCCGGTCCACTCAGGCAGAGTAAGTCTGAAAACTGGCTCATCCGCATTGCGAGTCAGAAGATGAAATCGCACTCCCGGACAAATCGTGACGTTGCGCAAATTTTTACTTTCTGCCATGAATCGGAAGCGATGTTGAAATGGCTTGGCAGGCAGACGATTCAGATCATTTCCGGGCTGGGCGATTTCGCCCTGTTTACCGGAAAGTCGTTTCGTTCTGCGGTGAACTCCAGAAGGTTGCCCAGGCGGATCGCACGCGCCGTGTATGAGCAGGGGGCATGCTGTTTGCCTGTGATCTTGATCGTGGGAATGTTTACCGGCCTGGTGTTGGGATTGCAGGGGTATTACGTCCTCAACCGCTTTGGTTCGGATGGGTTGCTGGGGACGCTGGTCTCGCTCAGCCTCGTGCGGGAAATGGCACCGGTTCTTGCAGCGCTCATGATTGTCGGGCAGGCGGGATCCGCCCTTGCCGCCGAGCTCGGCATCCAGCGCAACTCGGAGCAGATCGTGGCGCTCGAAACGATGGGGGTGAGCAGCCACGGTTACCTTGTGGCTCCGCGTTTGATTGCTTCCCTGGTGGTATTTCCGCTTCAGACGGCGCTCTTCGTCGCGGTGGGCTTATGGGGCGGAAGCCTGTCCGGCTCACTGCTGCTCGGCGCAGATCCGGGAGTTTACTGGTCGGCGGTGGAACGTGCGGTGGAATCGCGGGATGTCCGGGAATGTTTCATCAAGGCGGCCACCTTCGGGCTTTTGACCATGAGCATCTGCGCCTACCTCGGCTTCAACGCCCACCGCTGCCGCTCGGCATCCGGCGCACAGGCAGTCAGCGCCTCGACCACCCGCGCAGTTGTGCTCTCCAGCATTATCGTGCTGGCAGCCGACTACGTCATCACCTCCTTTCTGGTCTGACCATGGAAACAGCCAAACAGGATCTCCTGCTGCAGGTCGAAGGCTTACACAAACGCTTCGACGACAACGTTGTTCTGGCGGGAGTCGAACTCGCCATCCGGCGGGGCAGCTTGTTCACAGTGGTCGGACCCAGCGGGGCCGGAAAGTCCGTGTTCCTGAAATGCCTGGCGGACGTCCTGCAGCCGGATGAGGGGCAGATCTTTTTTGACGGCCGCCCCCTGAACTCAAACGATCCTGCCGCACGCAAGGAGTTTCGCAGGCGCTGCAGTTTCCTCTTTCAAAGCAACGCGCTCTTCGATTCATTGACGGCTTTAGAAAATGTCGCACTCCCGCTCGAACAGACAACTGGCCTCACCGATCCTGAAATCCGGGAACGCAGCCGGGAAGCATTGCGACAACTCGAAATTGAAAACCATGGCAACCACTATCCGGGCCAGCTCTCCGGCGGCATGCAAAAGCGCCTCGCGCTTGCCCGCGCGATCGTCACACGCCCGGAGCTCGTCTTTTTCGATGAGCCGACCGCCGGCCTGGATCCGCTCCGCCGCAATGCGGTTTTTACCATGATCGCCCAATACCAGCGCCAGTTCGGTTTTACCGCTCTCGTCGTGACCCATGACGTGGTCGAAGCACTGATCGCCAGCGACCGGGTCGCGCTCTTGGATCAGGGGCGGATCTGCTTTGAAGGAACGCCCACCGAATTTTCCGCTTCCTCCCACCCGGTGGTTTGCGGTTTCCGCGACAGCGCCGCGGCACTCGGCAGTTCGCTCGAAGCGATCCGCCGCGGAGAGCACATTCCATCCGAAGACACATGAAACGGACCACTCTTGAACTTCTTGTCGGGATCTTCGTCCTGATGGGAATCGCCGCAGTTGCCTACCTGACGCTGAAACTGGGCTCGGGATCGCTGATCGGCGGCGACACATATCTCGTTGAGGCCCGCTTCGCCAATGCCGGCGGCCTGCACAGCGGCTGCAGCGTGGATGTGGCAGGCGTGAGCGTCGGACGCGTGGAGAAAGTGCGGTTGGACCCGTCGGATTTCAGCGCGATCGCCACGCTTCGTCTCCAGACCACGCTCCGGCTTCCGACCGATTCCATGGCCGCCATCAAGACCACGGGGCTGATCGGCGACAAGTATGTCTCCCTTTCTCCCGGCGCGGATGAAGCTTTCCTTCGACCGGGAACGCGGATCACGATGACAGAGTCGTCTGTCGATCTTGAATCCTTGATAGGCAAGATGGCTTTTGGCAGTGTCGAGAAGGAACAAGACAAAAAACAACCCGCACCATGATCCCTCGTCTCCTCGTCCTCGCCGCCATGATCCCGTTTCTCGGGACGGCATCCGCTTCGACAGCAGAAGCGGAAAAGCGCCTGAAAACCGCGGTGGATGAAGTGCTCACCATCGCCGACCACGCCTCCAACAACAGCGGGTTGATCGAAAGTCTGCGCCCTGTTCTCCACAAATATCTGAGTTTCAGCGCCATGACCCGCCGTGCCGTCGGCCCGGGTTGGCGCCAGTTCACGCTGGATCAGCAAAAGAAAGCGATCGACCTCTTCACGATCCTGATCATCCGCACCTACAGCAGCAAGTTCACTCCGGGGGAGCACCCGGAAATCACCTTCAAATCGGCGACAGAAGCCGAACCCGGTCGCGTCGAGATACCCACGACCCTGCTCTACAAGGGCAGCCACTACAGTGTCACCTATCGCCTGGAGGAAGCCGAGGGCTGGCGGGTGACAGACGTGGTGATCGAGGGGGTGAGCATGGTTGCCAACTACCGGAGCCAATTTGATTCGGAATTCAAAAAAGGCGGCGCAGACGCAGTGGTCGGCGCGCTGTCGCAATCAGTGGAACATCCCAAATGAAACATCACCTCCTGCCCACTCTCCTTCTTGCGGCATCCGCCACGCTCCTGACCGGTTGCACTTCTTCAGACCGATTGCCACCAACCAAGTCGCACCCCGCTGCCGTAGGGAGCGACAAACACGACAGCAAATCCGTCAAAGCCGCAGAAGGCGACCTGAACGAATACAGCGCGATATCGATTGCCGACCCGCTGGAACCGCTCAACCGGGCAACCTTCTGGATCAACGACGGCCTCTACACGGTCGTCCTGCGCCCCATCACCAAGGGGTATCAAGCGGTAATCCCGAAGGTGGTTCGCACCGGAATCCACAACGTCTTCGAAAACGTGCGGTTCCCGGTCCGCCTCGTGAACGACACATTGCAGGGGAACTTCAAGCGAGCGGGTCTGGAGACGGAGAGGTTTTTCGTAAACACCATCGCCGGCGTTGGCGGAATCGGTCGGCCGTCCGATCACATTTCGTCGCTGGCCGATTTGCCCGAGGGGGACACGGGGCAGACGTTCGCCAAATGGGGCATCGGCCACGGCATCTACATTGTTCTGCCGGTGCTCGGGCCCAGCAGCCTGCGCGACACCGTCGGCATCGCTGGAGACTATGCCTTAAATCCCGTGAACTGGATCAGCTTCGTGTATGGCGGCTACGCTTGGACGATTGCGATCCCCTCCACGAACAGCCTGCGCGTCACCCACGAACAGCTCGGGGTTTACGATACGGCCACGAAGAGTTCGCTGGATAAGTATCTCGCGATCCGCAGCTCCTACATCCAATACCGTCAGGAAGTCGCCAAAAAGTAGTTTAAGCGGGCGCTTGGCCGAGGGACTTCACCAGATTGATCACGTGGAGGGATTTGGTGCCCATGTGACGCGGGCGGCAACGAAGACAGCAAGGGCCTGCATATTTTCGTCGCCTCCAGCCGCCGGAAGAAAAGCTTCCCGCCCTCTTCCGCTGTCGCTGACGCGCAGCCAGAGACGTTCTTGATCCGGATGGCAGGAGAAGTCGCCGGACGGCCGGGACCAGAAACCACTCGCGTCGAGAAGCCTGCGGAGTTCGCTTGCGAGAGACGGATCGCCGTCGCTTTCGTCGAACGTCCAGCGTTTTGAAACCGGGACCAACCCTCCGCTGATGACTGCCTCGATGCGAAGCACGGTTAAATGACCCCGACAGTTTTCCAAGCGCGGCTCACGGCCTTCTCCTCGAGGCTTCCGGCACCATATTCAGTTCGCGCGGCCTGGATCGTAGCCTGGGCGCACCGCGCAAATGTGGCGTCAGCCGGCAGCAGATCACACAGCGTGCGATACCAGATCAAACCCGCCTTCTTCCACGCCTGCCCGCCAATCCCGATGGCGGCCAGATAAAATGCGTGGTTGGGAATGCCGCTGTTGATATGGACGCCGCCCTGATCCTCCCATGCCCGCAGCTCGGCGTAATGGGACATGGAAGCCGGCTGCGGATCCGTCCCAAGGACCGGGTGGTTCACGTAGGCCGTTCCCGGAGCTTTCATCGAGCGCAGGGCATAGTTTTTTCCGATGAGCACGTTGTCGCCGATCAGCCAATTGGCCTGACCGGCATCCTCGTTTGCGGCCCGCTGTTTGACCAGGCTGCCGAAAACATCGCTGAACGATTCGTTCAATGCACCGCTTTGAAAGGAATAGACGAGTGCCGATTCATTCTGAGTAACCCCGTGGGTCAGCTCGTGGGCGATGATGTCGAGGTCGGAGGTGAAGCTCCCGAAAATCTTCCCATCCCCGTCCCCGTAAATCATCTGCGATCCATCCCAGAACGCATTCTGATACTGGCGGTCAAAGTGGACGGTCTGCACGATCGGCAGCCCGTGATCATCGATCGAGTTCCGCCCGTATTCGTCCCTGAAGAGAGCGTCCGTGTGGCCCGCGCCATCATAGACCTCGTTAACCGCCGGATCTGCGCTCTTGGGTCCGCCTTCAGAACGGACGAGCACGCCGGGCAAATCCTTCGTGTTCTTTGCGTCGAAAACGCGGCGCTCCAATCGCGGGGAGAGCACATCCCCCGGGCTGGTCGCAAAACCGACGAACCCCATCGCCTGAAACGACCGCTGGATCTCCCGTCTTTTCGACCGGAAAAAACTCGAGATCCGGAGGGAATCCAATGCGGTCCGTCGCGCCTTGGCGGTTTTCCCGAACTCGGCGACCTTCTCCAGCATGTAGGGCGGCACCGCGCATTGTAGGGGATCGCGATGTCCGCAATCGGGGGAGCAAGGCTTCAATCGGCCAGACGGGCTCACTTCATGCGGTCGAAGGTGCCTTGCAGCAATTCCAGAGCGGAATGTTTTCCGATCTTGGCCTGCACGGTCTCGACCCACTTCGCTTCGAGAGCATTCTTAGTCGGACGGTCGCTTTCGTAGAAGACGCCGAACGCCCCCGGGAACGGAAGCCCGGCGAGTTGGTAGGCGGCAACCTCGTCGGTGGTGTCGTGCCGCTTTTCGTCCTCCGGCGTGCCATCCCATTTTCTCTCGTCGATCAGGTGGAACTCTCCGCCCTTGCGCGGGTTTCCGGAATCGAACGCCCCCGGAAAAAACTCCACGCACTCAGAGAGGATCTCGACCACGGAAAATCCGGGATGATCCAGCGCTCGCTCCATCATCGCAATCATGTGGTTCACCTGGGTCGCGTGGGTACGGGCGACGAACGTCGCGCCAGCGGTGATGAGCTTTTTCATCGGGTTGACCGGCTGGTCCACGGCCCCGTTCGGATCGGTTTTCGATTTGAACCCGACCGGCGACGTCGGTGACGTCTGCTTTTTGGTCAGCCCGTAGACGAAGTTGTCCATGATGACGTAGGTGAGGTTGATGTTCTTCCGGGCACCGTGTTCGAGGTGGTTGCCCCCGATGGAAAAGGCGTCGCCGTCACCGCCGAATAGGAAGACGTGCAGGTCCGGCCGCGCGAGGCTCACGCCAGAGGCGAGCGGCACCGCCCGCCCGTGGATGAAATGCCCGCCGTGGGTGTTGACAAAATAAGGGAACCTCGACGAACACCCGATTCCGGCCAGCGTGACGATACTTTCATGCGGGAGCTGCCGACGCTCAAGCATCTTGTAAAATGACGCCAGCACCGCAAAATCGCCGCAGCCCGGACACCATGTCGGATGG
>CAZSDC010000191.1:0-6128 GCA_964605515.1 uncultured Chthoniobacter sp. | reverse complement strand
TCTCGTCGGTGACGAACGACCGCTGGTAGCCGGCCCATCCGAAAACCGGGCGCAGTCTGGCTTTCTCGACCAGAAGGTTCTCGTTGAAGAGCCGGAACGAAAGCGAACCGACTCGCTCCTCGTTTCCAGTCACCTTTTTCGAGGCCTCGATCAGATTCTGCCCGTCCCATGCGCCGGTGGCGCGCAGGTTCATGTAAGCCAGGGGAAGAATCAGAAGAAGCAGCAGGGGGATCTTCGTCCGGAACATCACGGCTGCCTGCAGCATGGCCAGCGCGAGTAGACACAGCATGAGAGCCCCCGAGGAACGGGAAATAACCAGGATGACCGAGAGGCCAAGCACGGCCGGAAAGAGCGGCACCTTCAGCAACGGGACCAAACGCACAATGGATTTGCGCAGAAACAACTGCCACCCCATGACCACAGCGGACGCGTTGTAGATGGCCAGTTCCAAGCCGTGTTTCATGAAAACCGACGGCCGGTAGCCCACTCCCCGCTTGGTCTGGCTGAAGTCGTGGGGATAGTAACCGTAGAGCAGGATGTGGAACTGCGGGCTGATGATCATCTCGATCAAGGCAAGCGGGGCGATGACCAGCGCGCCTATGAACATCCCAATCCCGAGATCCTTCAGCCCGTCATACGTTCCGAAATAGAGGCGTCCGACCAAATAGGGAATCCCCCAGTCCACGGCCATCGGGAGCGCCGCGCCAGCGCCGTCATAGGGACCAAGCCCGTTGCTGACAGAAGAAAAAAACGGGGCGATGCACCAGCAGATTATCGGAACATCGATCCAGTGAAGACGGAATCCATGGAACACCCGGGGATCTTTCGCCACGATGCCCAGCAGCACCGCGAGGCAGAGGGCGTTGGTCTTCATGTGAAACGGGATGCCGGGGATGCTATAGATCGCGGTCTGCGAGGCCGGCAGGAAAAGCCACCCGATCACCACCACCGCCACCGCCGCCGTGCGTGCCGGATATTTTCCGAACAGATAAACGGAAAAAAACAGGATGCCGAACATCGCGATGTGCACGAAGGGGGTCATGGTCGGTGTCGGCGGAGCAGCATGGGAATTTCACGATGCCTTGAGCATCAAAAGCAGTGTTGGAAGAGACTGGGCCGAAATCAAGTTCTATCCCCTGCAAGACTGCCGAACGGGATTGCAGAAAATCCCGGCGGCTGTCAGCCTTGCCGCATGAAGATCGCGATCGGGATCATGGCTTACAACGAGGAGCGGAACATCGGCCTGACAATTTCTTCCCTGTCCGACCAGTCGCTTTTTGAATGTCCCGGCCACGATGTCTCCGTGCACGTGGTGCCGAACGGCTGCCGTGATGCGACCGCCGACCGCGCACGGGAAGCGCTCGGGCCATTCGCAGCGCGACACCCGCGTGCCTGCGTCGAGGTGAACGAAGTCGAACAGGCGGGCAAGGCGAATGCCTGGAACCATTTTGTCCACGGCTTCAGCGCGCCCGACGCGGAGGCTTTGCTGCTGCTGGATGCGGATATTCAGTTCGGCGAGCGGGAATGCCTCGCACGCGTGGTCGAAGCTCTGGTCGCGAACCCGCAGGCGGTCGTGGCTGTGGATCTGCCGCTCAAGGACATCACCTCGAAAACGAATCTCACACTCCGGGAACAGGTGTCTGTCTCCGCTTCCCGCCTCCAGATCGCCGGTGCCCCAAAAATCGCCGGGAGCCTCTATCTCGCGCGGGCGGCTGCCTTGCGGAGTTTTTGGATGCCGCTGGGGCTGATCGTCGAGGATGGATTCGTGAAAGCGATGCTGCTGACCGACAGTTTCCGGCAGCCAGAGAAAACGGATGCCATCGTCCGTGCAGATGGTGCCACTCATTATTTCGAAGCCGTCACCGGATTCCAAGCATGGTTCAAACACGAGCGCCGACTGGTTAACGGGACTGCGGTGAACATCCTGCTTTTTTCCCACATCCGGAACCTTGTCGCACAGGGGAACCACCCTGGCGAGGTGATCCGCGCGAATAACGAGACCAACCCCTCGTGGGTCGCCGACCTGGCCAAGTCCTACCGCGGGCCTTTGCCGGGCGCTGCGGAGTTTGTTTCCGAGCCTCTAAAAAAGCTTGGACGTCTTCCTCTCCCGAAGCAGATCGTCGCGCTTCCCATCGCCTTGCTGCGTGCCGTGCTCAATGTGGCGGTCTGCGTCGTTTGCCAGGGCGATGTGCGTGCCGGACGGCTCCGCTGGTAGCCAATAAATTCCCCTGCACCTGCTGGCGGGATCATGCCGTAACTTAATAGTTTTCAGCCAGCGTCGTGCTGACATCGGGAGCAAATGCAGCCGGCTTGCTCCTCTCCCAGCAGTCTCCAGCCTGTCCTCCGCCGGAATGAACGAAGCTGAATGCCGATATCGCTCTGTTTGGTGCCTCTGACCTCGATCCGGAATCAGGGCCGGGCGCGCTGAGCTTCTGGCGCGGGACATCAGTGCGCCATGATCTATTTCAGGCGAAACATCTAAAGATTGAGGATAACGCCCCTCGAACCGACATGAAAAGTCGGTGCGCATTGGGTAGCGCTATCAAAGTCTTCACGGTAAATGAAGATCAGAGATGCCATGCCAGGGGCCGTGACGCGCTTGTCCTTCGGCCATTCTGGCGACTATCGATCACGGTTAACGATAAGCCGGAAAATATACAGCCAGCGCGACAGAAGCCTGGACGGGAATCAGACGGCGAAAGCCCTCGGGCACCTCGAGCACCGAAAAGCGGGGATCAAGGAATACGATTTCGAACTCGTGGCGCTCCCGCAGAAATTCGGTGTCGGGCAGATCGCTGAATCAGAACCAACTCCAGAAGTTGAAAGTGGTTGCGGGGGTGGGATTTGAACCTGCGACCTTCAGGTTATGAGTGTGGCTAAAAAATTGTAGTATAACCACTTACAAGACAGATTGTGTTGATTTGTAGCCGTTTGTTCCGCTCTTCAAAATGGGCAGGTGTGGCCTGACCGGAACAAATTGGCAGGGAATGGCGTTTCCGTTGTCACAATTTGTCACACCCATGGTCAGTGCCAACAATTTTACGAGAGGGTATGCGGAAGGATTTTTCATGGGCAGGCCGAAGGATCAGTTGACTCCTTACTCGCTGAAGAAAATACTTGTGACATACCCCCGTTCCACACAGGATCAATTAATGACCAAAGGGCATGAGCTCTCGCTCCAAAAACAAAGCCTGACTCTCAGTCTTAATCGGTCCGTTTTTCGCTTTACTCAGTTTTTCAACAGGATCGCCGTTGAGAAGGAGGATGATATCCGAATCATGCATTTCGGCTATCAAAGCAGCCAAGGTTTCTTGATGAACGTTCTGTCAATTGCAATTTCAGAGATTGAACTCAAAACGCAGGAAAAATCTTTGACGAACTACCTTCGCTCTGCGGGGGCCTTGGGAGATTTTGTTCCATGGATTCCACCGGTTTCGGAGCGTCCGATTCACGTGTGCAACCTGATAAATATGTCAAGAACTGGAAGCGTAGGCGAAATAGTTTTGCATAATTTTTCTCGACGAATGGCGAAAGAAGTTGAAGAAAAAGCTTCGATTGAAGCGATTGGAATTGCGTTGCTCCGCTCACGAACCGATTTGCAAAAGCACCTCATCCGCCTTCTATTTTCCAAATGAACATAACTCTCGAGGAAGCAGCGGCTACTCGCTCGCCAAGTTTTGAATTGGTCTCGCTTGCCGATTCTGACTACGCGATGAGCCGTAACAATCTCATTGGCGATGAAGTTTATTCAGTTGGTGCTGACAACCAAATTGAAGGTGATTTTATGATGTCAGTCACATCGCTGGTTTCGACGGTGGGCGAATCTGCGCCGATCGTTTGGGACACAACTACCGCGCAGCGATTCACGGATTTGGGAATGAAAATTGCTTACAAAGAGGCGACTTCTGCTGAGCGTCAAGAGTTGTCTCGTTTGCAGGTTGCCCGGCGCCAGCGCTTTTATCCCAGGACTGCGCAAGAACTGATTCAAGATTTCGAACAACGAAAAGCAGTTGAATCCCTCAAAGAAGCACTCAAAGCGTGTATCAGCGCATACGCACGGTAGGATAAAGCGCCGGCTGCTTGTCGGATCAAAATTCTACGAAAGCACGATCAGAAAACGTGCTCTTCCTCTGCTGCTCGAAGATTTTGAGCGTCGGTGTGCCTACTCACGACAACACGTTTTAGAGGTAGGCACCAAATGCATGGAGATCGATCACTACGATCCCGAATTACTTGATCCTCAGAGAAACGAATATCGAAATCTGTATCTAGCGACTCGACATTGCAACGGTTCGAAAACAGCGCTATTTATCAAAACCGATTCCCAAGGAAGGACGCTCCAAATATTGGATCCGTGCAACGAGCATGACTACGATCATGTGTTGTTTGAAGATCCTGATACCCATGAACTTGTTGGAACGACACCGCGCGCTGAGTGGCATATTATCGTATGCGATCTTAATGCGGATCATCTTGTTCAAGAACGGAAGGACCGTGCTGAAATGCGGAAGTTGGTGACTGCTACTCCGGTTATCGTAAAGAAAGAAATGATCCGACATACGCGCTCTGGAGTGGTAGCTATACTATCCAAACTGGATAGAATGATTCCACCCATATCAGCTCCGCCAAAAAAAAAGTGAACTGAAAGTGCCTGGAATTCATTGGATTACCATTAATTATCCATCAGCGAAGGGCTTTTTTGTTGTTACAATTTGTCACACCCACAACCTTCAGGATAATTCTGAAGGTATCATGGTATGGCGAAGCTTCGGTGGGATGCAGTTTTGACGGGCATCCTTCAGGTATTATGCCTGAATATTGCATGGTATTCCGACGACCGAACCGGTTGGAAATTCTCGCTCATCACATGGAGGAGCGTGTCAAAGAATGGAGATTTCATTTCCTGCAATGCTGCCAGCAGGACGATTCAAAAAGCCATCATTTGGGGAGGTGCAAATGGGGTGCAAGATTCTCGCCGGTTGCTTCAAAACGAGCATCTGAGTGATGAAGAAAGGCCAGAGTTGTCACGCATTTGTCACACAAACGAAAAAGCCCGGAAAATCCGGGCTTTTTATTATGCGTAAGTTGTTGATTGAAAGTGGTTGCGGGGGTAGGATTTGAACCTACGACCTTCAGGTTATGAGCCTTCTAAGGCCGTCAGAGGAAAATCCTTAAAACCACCGTAACTAACTCTGCATCAGAATCTGCCACATACGCCATACCAGTCATATGTGCAGTTTCTGGGCACACATTTCTCCATTTTTTGGGCACACGCAAGCGGTATTCCTCTACTCAGTAAAAATGACGAACCAGACAGGGATGGGACGTGTTTGAGGTGTTTACATCAGCCGCAACACCCCCACCCCCTGAGTTATATATTCTTGAACGGGGGCTACCTGTAGCTCCCCTCCCCTGCGATTTCCGCCGGGGCACCAACCGCAACACCAACCCGGAGACGATTATGCCCCGCAAGGGATATTACTCACCACCTCTGCGGAGGGATCTGGTCAAGCGCCTGTATTTCGCAGCTCAGGATTTGCGCGTTCCAATGACGGTCTTGAATGACCGGCTTGTGGAGGATTCGCTTTCCCGAATCTGCGAGGCACCGGCCAAGATCATTCCCCTACGCAACGCAACCATCAACCAGGCATCGGTAAACGCCGCCGCCTGAACAAACAATCCGGCACGAGACCAGCCCGGCACCACGCCGGGCTTTTTTGTGCCCACAACGAAAGGAAACACCATGGCACTCAAACTCATTGCCAACTACTCGAAGCGCCTCGGCCTGCCGGGGTATTCGAGCCACCAGTTCGCGGTCACTGTCGAGACCGAGATCAGCAACATCAACGACGTGGCAGGGGAAAGCACCCGCCTTTACCAACTCCTCCAGCAGAATGTGGACGAGGAGATCCAGCGCACGGGCTTTGTCCCGGACGAGGGATACGGCATCAGCGAGCAGGGCGCTCGCAATGGTCGCCGCAATGGCACCAGCGCCCCGGCCAATGGCAACGGCCACTCCAATGGCTCCGCCAACGGTCACGCCACCAACGGCGATGCCTGGGCCTGCTCGGAGAAGCAGCAGGACCTCATCATCAAGCTCGTGGACGAGCACAACCTCGACAAAGGGC